>JBIIGZ010000016.1:0-27929 GCA_044236185.1 Roseomonas sp.
TTCTGCTCAAGAAGGGCGTGCGGTTCTGCTATATCGCGGGATCGAACCCGATCGTGCAGGGCGATCGCCGCCGGATTGTTGGCCCTGCCTTTACGCTCCGCTTCACGCCGACGCGGGAAGATTTGGCAACGGTGGATAGCTGGTCCTCACCGCGTTCCACGCGCGCTGCCATTGAAGAAATGCCGGAAGGTTGTGTGGCCGTGGCTGATGCCATGGGCAGCAAGGCCGCTGGAATTTTTGGCGATATCCTGTGCGCACGCATGGCGAAGAAGGGTGTCGCCGGCTTGGTGACGGATGGTGTGGTGCGCGATGGCGCGGGCGTGATTGGCACGGGCTTGCCTGTCTATTGCCAGGGCTATGTCGCGCCGGCTTCGGTGGCCGCACTGAATTTCGTTGGCTGGCAGGAAACCATTGGCTGCGGCGGTGTCACCGTTGTGCCGGGCGATATCATTGTGGCCGATGCCGATGGCGCGGTGGTTATCCCGCAAGCGCTGCTGGATGCCGTGGTGGACGCCGCGGTGGAACAGGAACGCCTGGAAGCCTGGATCATGGAAGAAGTGGGCAAGGGCGTGCCGCTGCCCGGCCTTTACCCGCCCAATGCCGAAACCAAGGCGCGGTATGAGGCGACGCGGAAGGGTTGAAGGGTTTGGGGGGCTTTGCAGCCCCCCGTTTCGTGCCTGTTCGGCTCACACGCGTTCGCCGAACACGCACTCAATTTGTGTTTGATCGCATTTTCCGAGTCGCCAAGTGTGACCACTTGGCTTGAAAATGCTCAAAACCCGTAAAGCCGCGCGGGGTTCTCTACCAGCACGCGACGGCGTTCCGCATCACTCGGCGCCCATTGGCCCAATAGATCAAGCAAATGGCCATCTTCCGGCATCCATTGCTGCAAGCTTGGATGCGGCCAATCCGTGCCCCAAACGGCGCGATCCGGCGCGGCATCCAGAAGCGCGCGCGCGAAGGGCGCCACATCGGCAAAGGGCGGGCCGGCGGAGATACGATAGCCGGAAATCTTCACCCAGCATTGCGGACTTTCCAGCATCGTCAGCAACGCCTGGAAGCCAGCGCCATTCAGCCCTTCGCTGGTTTTCACGCCGCCCATGTGGTCCACGACCACCGGCACCGGTAGCGTCGCAAGACGGGGCGCCAATTCCGGCAATTGATGACCTTCCGCGTAAAGCTGCAAATGCCAGCCGAGCGGTGCGATACGGCGCGCCAGCGCTTCAAGTTGATCAAGCGGGGTGCCGTTCCCGCTGACCGCATTGAAGCGCACACCGCGCGTGCCGCGGGCATGAAGCCGCTTCAGCGCTGCTTCATCAAAGCTGTCATCAATCACCACCACAACCCGCGCACGGTCCAGGCCGAATTGTTCCGCTGCATCAAGCGAGACTTCGTTTTGGGTCCCGTAAACGCTTGGCTGCACAATCACCATGCGTTCAATGCCAAGCGCATCCGCCATGCGCTGATAATCGGCAATGGTCGCGACCTGCGGGTCATAATGCCGCCCAGCATCAAGCGGGAAACGATCATAAGGCCCGAAGATATGGAAATGGCAGTCGCAGGAAAGTGCCGGCGCGCGCCAGGAAGGGCGCGGCGTGGTGGCCAGTGGCGGCAGGCAGGGTTTCATCACGCTTCTCCTGTCACTTCGCGCCGGACAATCGCAGCCCCTTCCACCATGGCGCGCATCTTCCCGAAGGCGACATCGCGCGGCAGGTATTTCATGCCGCAATCGGGCGCCAGGATGATGCGCGTGGGATCAATATGCGGCAGCGCACGACGAATGCGCTCCGCCACGATCTCCGGCGTTTCCACCTTGTGGTTCGCCAGATCAATCACGCCCAGAATAATGGTCTGATCCGGAAAATTCTTGAGCACCGAGGTATCCAGATTGGATTGCGCTGTTTCAATCGAAATCTGTCGGACGCGGCATTTGCAAAGCTCCGGCAGGAAGGAATAGCCGGTCGGGCGCGCATGGATAATGGCGGCATAGCCAAAGCAAATATGCACTGCTGTTGGGCCTTCTATGCCTTCCAGGGCACGATCCAAGGCGGCCAACCCGTATTGCCGCGCCTTTTCCGGGCGCGCCTGCATATAGGGTTCATCCACCTGCACATAATCCGCGCCAGCGGCAAAAAGATCACGGATTTCGGCATTCACGGCAACAGCGTAATCATGCGCCATCTCAGCCTCATCCTTGTAGAAATCATTCTGCGCCTGCTGCGCCATGGTGAAAGGGCCAGGCACGGTGATCTTGATTTTCCGATCCGTATTGGCGCGCAGAAACGCGACATCCCGGGTTTCGACCGCATGGCGGCGCTGAATGCGCCCCACCACGCGCGGCACCGGGTTGGGATGGCCGCTGCGGTCAAGCGCCGTGCCGTGGTTTTCCATATCTACGCCATCCAGCGCGGTGGCGAAGCGGTTGGAATAGCTTTCGCGGCGCATTTCACCATCGGTGATGATATCAAGCCCAGCGCGTTCCTGATCGCGGATCGCGATCAGTGTCGCATCATCCTGCGCCTGATCCAGAAATTCCGGCGCAACGCGCCAAAGTTCCTTGGCGCGCACCCGCGGCGGGAAACGCCCGGCAAGCTTGGCGCGGTCAATCAGCCATTCAGGCTGCGGGTAGGAGCCGACAAGCGATGTAGGAAAAAGTTTAGCGGTCATGGTGTTTCCTCCGAAGCCGCCAAGCTAACCGCCAAGGGCGCACCCTGATAGCCCCCCACGCTTGCGGCGAGGGTATACAAATGAAAGACTATTGGAATTGGGCGTTAATCAAAGGACAGCAGAACGGGATACGAAGATGAATTTCACCAAACGTGCGGCCATGGCCGCCTTGCTGGCACTAAGCGCGGGCGCGGCCGAGGCGCAGACGCGCTGGACCATGGCCAGTGCTTACGCCGAGGGGAATTACCATACACGCAATATTCGCGCCTTCATCGAAGACATCGAAAAATCAACTGCAGGCAAGCTTTCAATTCACCTGCATCCTGGCGCTTCCCTGCTGACAACGCCAAATATCAAGCGCGGCGTTCAGACAGGCCAGGTGCAATTGGGCGAAATCTTGCTTTCTGTGCACGGCAATGAAGATCCCTTCTATGAGGTGGATGGTGTGCCCTTTCTGGCCGACACTTGGGAAGCCACCGCGGCGCTGAATAGGGCCGCTGATCCCTTTGTGCGCGCACGGCTTGAACGTCAGGGGCTTACCCCGCTTTACATGGTGCCATGGCCAAGCCAGGGCTTTTATACGCGCACTGAAATAACCAAGGCAGAAGATCTGCGCGGCCAGCGTTTTCGCACCTATAATGTTCTGACCACGCGCATGGCCGAATTGATGGGCGCAGCGCCGGTCACCGTGCAGGTTGCGGAAATCCCGCAAGCCTTCGCCACGGGCGTGATTGCAGCGATGTTCACCTCCGCACAGACAGGCGTTGATACGGCTGCCTGGGATTATGCCCGCGTCTTCACCGATGTGGGCGGCATGCGCGCCAAGAATTACGTATTTGCCAATACCCGCGCCTTCCGGGCCTTGGATGAAGCCACACGCAACGCCGTGCTGGCCGCAGCCGAACGAGCGTCGACGCGCGGGCTTGAAGCAGCCAAGGCTGCCGAAAGCGAAATGGTGGAACGTTTGCGTAGCCGGGGCATGCAAGTAAATGCACCCTCAGCCCAACTCATGGCGCAGCTTCGTGAAATCGGTGCTCGGCAAACCCAAGAATGGGCGCAGCGCGCCGGGCCGGAAGGCGCGCAAGTGCTGGAACGTTATCGCGCCGCCACGCAGCGCTGAACGACCAGAAAAGCGGCTGGGCCTATTCGGCCCAGCCCGCAAAACGCGTGAAGTCGCGTGCCGGGGCGCGTTCTGTCACCAGGCCATTTTCCACCGCCGCCGGATCGGCATAGCCAAGCGCCATACCGCAGACGAGCATTTCCTCAGCAGGAATATCCAGCATCGCCTGAATGGTGCGGTGATAGGGCATGAAGGCCGCTTGCGGGCAGGTATCCAACCCCATGCCGCGCGCTGCTACCATCACATTTTCGAGGAACATGCCGTAATCAAGCCAAGAACCCTGTTCCAAATCGCGATGAATGGTGAAAATCAACCCAACCGGCGCGCCGAAGAAAATCAGATTGCGCCCATGTTGCGCGCGCATCCTTTCATTCTCGCCCTTCGCAATGCCAAGCAAGGCATAAAGATCCCACCCCACCTTGCGGCGGCGGCTATGGAAGGGCTCAAAAAACTTGCGCGGGTAGTATTGGTATTCCGATTCCGGTGTGATGCCGCTGGCGTGTTCCGCCATCAGCGCATCACACAAATGCTGAAGCGGCGCACCGGTCAGCGCATGCACCTTCCAGGGCTGGATATTACTGCCCGAAGGGGCGCGCGCAGCGACATCCAGCAGATGTTCAACATCCGTCTGCGGCACTGGCTTGGGCAAAAAGGCGCGGATGGAACGGCGAGATGTAATCGCCGCTTCAACCGCTTTCTGCGCGGCGGCGTCCGGCATCAAGCGCGCCTGGTATCAATGAATTCCACTGGCCGGCCCTGCGGCGCGCCCTGCACTTCATCGTCGCGCATGGCGATATGGCCGCGCACGACCGTCATCACCGGCCAGCCGCTACAGCGATGCCCGGCGAAAGGTGTCCAGCCACAGGGCGAGACGATCCAGCTGTCTTCAATGGTGCGCGTCTTTTTCATATCCACGACCGTCACGTCACCATCCATGCCAACCGCAAGCCGCCCTTTGGTCTTGGCGCCATAAACCCGCGCGGGGCCGGCGCACATCAAATCCGCAAGCCGTGGCAGGGAAAGCCGCCCGGCGCTGACATGATCCAGCATCAGCGGCACAATGGTTTGAATGCCCGTGAGCCCCGCGGCCGTATCCGGCCAGGGCCGTTCCTTCGCGGCGCGCGCATGCGGCGCATGGTCTGATCCCACGCAATCCACCGTGCCATCGGCCACCGCCTTCCAGGCCGCTTCCAAATGCCGCGCGCTACGAATGGGCGGGTTCATCACCGCATAACCACCAAGGCGGCCATAGGCTTCATCGGTTTGCGTGAGGTGGTTCAGCAGCACTTCGCAGCTTGCGACATCTCTGAAATCCGCAAGATACGCCAATTCCTCAGCCGTTGAGACATGCAGGATATGCGCGCGCCGCCCCGTTTTGCGCGCCAGCGCCATCAGCCGGCGCGTACCAAGCATTGCCGTTTCCACATCGCGCCATTCCTGGTGATTGATATGCGCCATGCCCGGCGTGAACATGGGCTTGCGCGCTTGCAGGCGATATTCATCTTCCGAATGGTAGCAAATGGCGCGGCGACCGGAACGCATCACCGCTTCCAGGCTTGCATCATCTTCCACCAGCAAATCACCGGTGGAGGAGCCCGCAAAAATCTTGATGGCGCAGACATTGGGCTCAAGCTCAAGCGCTGCCAGTTCCGCGATATTCGTCTTGGTGCCGCCGACATAAATCCCGATATCGCACCAGGCGTGGCCGCTCACGAAATCCCGCTTGGCATTCAGCCTTTCGGTATTGGTGATGGAAGGCGTGGTATTCGGCATGTCAAACACCGCCGCAAGGCCACCCAGCACGGCTGCGCGGGTGCCGGTTTCCATGGTTTCCACCTTGGGGTCGCCGGGATCACGCAAATGCACATGGGGGTCAATCAGGCCAGGCAGCAGATGCAGCCCCTTGCAATCCACGGTTTGCGCGGCTTCCGCATGGGTCAGATCACCAATGGCAGCGATGCGCCCATCGCGGATGCCGATATCGGCACGCTCCACCCCCCAAGGCATTACGGAATGGCCGCCCTTAAGAGCGAGGTCGAAACGCGCCATGACAATTTCCTCCGAAACACAGCACGGCCATTTTGCACCAAGCAGCGGGCCTCGTCTAACCGGGGCTGGGAGTATTCAGCATGAGGCGCCCTTCGGGCCGTTACAATGCCAGCTTCATGCCCTCATGACTCGCGACAAAGCCGAGGCTTTCGTAAAACCGCCGCGCCTCTGGCCTCTGCTTGTCGGTGGTGAGTTGCACCAGCCCGCAGCCACGCGCGCGACACTCGGCAATGGCCCAGGCGAGCATCCGCCGGCCCAGCCCATCGCCGCGCCGGTCGGCCGCGATGCGCACGCCTTCAATCTGCCCGCGCCACATTCCCAAACGCGAAAGCCCTGGGATGAAGCTGAGTTGCAGGCAGCCAATCAAGCACCCCGCATCTTCCACGACTGCCAAATACTGATTGGCGTCAGCATCAATGGCGGAAAAGGCCGCGATATAGGCAGGGTTTGGTGGGTCAGCAGCATCTTCGCGCCCCTGACCCAGAATGTCATCGGCCAAAAGCGCGATGATGGCGGGCAAGTCCGCCGGCGTGGCGCGACGAAAAAGCAGCGCCACGCGGTCAGGCCTTAGATCTTCACCCGATCCGGTGCCACCCAGCTCAGTGGCGCCTTCCAGATCACCTGATCCGTCGTGACGGGCCGATCCAGCCGGTTCATGCCGCGCAGCTGATCAATCGCGCGCTGGATGAAGGCAACACTGTCATTGGTCAGGTTCATGCGATATTCCACCTTGCCCATCAGCTCAGCAATGAAGGCGCGGTCCTGACGGAGAAAACGCGCCACCTGCTGCACGGCCTGATCGCGATTGCTGGCAGTGAATTCGGTCGCCTGCACCAAGGACCGCATCAGCCGTTCCGTGGTGGCGCGATTGGCTTCCGCCCAAGCCTTGTTCATGTAGACGTAGTTGCTCTGAATCGCGATCTCATCATTGCTCAGCAGAATCTTGCTACCCGGAATGGCGCGTGTGCCGCGAGTGGGCCAGGGTTCCCACACCACAAAAGCGTCAATATTGCCGCGTTCCATGGCGGCGACCATTTCAGGCGCTTCCACGTTCACAATGGTGTAGTCGGCCTGGTTCAGGCCAAGCTTCGCCACCACGGAAAGCCAAAAGGTCTCACTGCCGGTGCCGCGCGCGACACCTACGCGCTTGCCCTTCAGCGCTGCCATATTCTCGACACCACGGCCCACCACGGAAAGCCAGCGCATCAGCGCAACACCTTCAGCAACGGCCACCACATTGGGGTCACGCACATGGGCGGAAACGCCGGCCTGTTCGGCGCCATAGGCGGAATTGATTTGATTGCCGATCAAAAACGCAATCATGGCGCTGCCCGATGGCCCGGTATTCACCGTCACATCCAGCCCATTGCGTTCAAAGAAACCGCCTTCCTTGGCCACGTAGAATTGCGCGAAAGAAGGATCAACGCCGGTGGCGATGGTGATCTTGGTGGGCGCTTGCGCGGAAGCGGGCAGGATATAGGCACCTGCGGCAGCGGCCGGCAGCGCCAGAAGTGAACGACGAAGCATGGTGAAATCTCCCTTGTTTCAGACGGTTGCGTTGAAGCGCCCCGCAAAGGCGCGGATCAGAAAGCGAAAACTGCGATCGGTCGCGAAGCCAAGCATCCCAAGCGCGACCAAGGCCACAAAAATATCCTCGATCTGCATGAAAAGCCTGGCATCCCAGAGCATCTTGCCAAGCCCATCATTGGAAGCGATCAGCTCCGCCGCCACGATGGTGACGAAGGCATTGGACATGGCAAGCCGCATCCCGGTCAGGATATAGGGCACGGTTGCCGGCAGCGCGACCAAGCCAAACACCTGCCAGCGATTGGCGCCAAGGCATTGCGCGGCCCTGATCTTATCCCGCCCCACGGCACCCACGCCGGCGGCGGTTGAAATGATCACGACGAAGATGGTGGTATAGGCTATCAGGAAGACCTTGCTTTCCTCCCCAATGCCAAACCAGATCACCGAAACCGTGATCATGGCAACGGCCGGGATGAAGCGGAAGAATTCAGTCCAGGGTTCCAGCATCCAGCGCACCGGCTTGAAGGACCCAATCGCAAGCCCGATCGGAATGCCAATGGCCGATCCCAGCAAAAAGCCCTGCGCGATGCGCTTCAATGATGCGATGATCTGTTCTTGCAGAATGCCATCTTCAATCAGCATCCAGCCGCGTTCCAGCACCGGCATGGGCGGCGGAAACAGGGTGGATTTCACCAAATAGGTGGCCGCCAGATGCCAAATCAGGAATAGCAGGGCGAAGCCCGCGATATAGCCACCAATGGTGGTCAGGCGTTCAGTGCGCACCGTGAATCTCATCATGGATAAGGCCATGCACATCGCGGAAGACTCGCATGAAGTCATCCGATGTGCGTTCGCGCGGGAAAGGCAAATCAACCGGCACAATGGCCTTGAGCGTCCCCCCCGGCCCGCGCCGCATCACGCCGATGCGGGTCGCGAGCGCGCAGGCTTCTTCAATGTCGTGGGTGATGAAGAGCACGGTCTTTTGGGTCTCGGCCCAAATCCGGCTGAGTTCACCCTGCAAAACCGCGCGCGTCATGGCATCCAGCGCGCCGAAGGGTTCATCCATCAGCAGCATGCGTGGGTCACTCGCCAGCGCGCGCGCAATCTGAATGCGCTGCTTCATCCCGCCCGAGAGTTCCGATGGGTGCTTCGCCCCCTGCCCGGTCAGCCCGACCATACGCAGGAAATGTTCGGCCTTCGCGCGGCGTTCCGCCTTGCCCATGCCGCGCAGCCGCAAGCCAAAGCCGATATTATCCAGCGCGGTCAGCCATTCATAAAGGCTGTCATGGCCTTGAAAGACCACGCCGCGATCAGCGCCCGGGCCTTCTACCGGCGCGCCATCCAGCAGAATGGCGCCAGCCGTGGGGGCTTCAAACCCGGCCACCATATTCAGAACCGTGGTCTTGCCGCAGCCCGAAGTGCCAAGCAGGCAGAAGAATTCGCCCTCTGCCAGGTCAAGGCTGAAATCGCGTACGGCTTCCCAGGCGCCGGTGCGGCCCGAAAATGTCTTGCCCACGCCCTGTAGCGATACCAACGCCACATCTGCCCCCTGTGTTACGAACCCCATCTAGGCGCCGGCGCCCAAACCAGCAACCCGGCTTCACGACCCGGCAAGCCGGGTCTAGTCTCCGCCCGTGTAGAAGCAGGAGGAATGCCACATGCCAAATATGCTTGAAGGTAAAGTTGCCATCGTCACCGGGGCCGGTAACGGGATTGGCCGGGAAATCGCCATTATGATGGCGGGCCAGGGTGCGAAGGTGATCATCAATGATGTCGGTGCATCGCTGTCCGGTGAGGGGCTGGATGCAACGCCGGCGCAGCAAACCAAGGCAATCATTGCCCAAAATGGCGGCACATCCGAAATCTGCACCGATAGCGTGGCCACCTGGGCCAGCGCGCAAAAGATCGTGCAATCGGCCATGGACCACTTCGGCCGCATTGATATCGTGGTGAACAACGCAGGCATTCTGCGCGACCAGATCTTCCATCGCATGACGCCGGAAGAATGGGATGCGGTGATCGCGGTGCATCTTTCCGGGTCCTTTTATGTCTCCCGCGCGGCGGCCACGCATTATCGTGCGCAGCAATCGGGTTCTTACGTGCATATGTCGTCAACCTCAGGCCTGATTGGCAATTTCGGCCAGGCAAATTATTCGGCAGCCAAGCTTGGCATTGTGGCGCTGTCCAAATCCATCGCGCTGGATATGGCGCGGTTCGGTGTGCGGTCCAATTGCATCGCCCCCTTCGCCTGGAGCCGTATGACAGGGTCCATCCCCGCCGAGACGCCGGAACAAAAGCGCCGCGTGGAACGCATCATGCGCATGACGCCGGACAAGAATGCGCCGCTTGCGGTGTTCCTGGCGTCTGACGCGGCGAAGGATGTGACGGGGCAGATTTTCTCGCCACGCATGAATGAGATCTTCATCTACAGCCAATCCCGCCCGATCCGCGGCATTCATCGCGGCGAAGGCTGGACCCCGGAAATGATCGAAGAATATGCGCTGCCCGCGCTGAAGCCCGCTTTCTCGGCGCTTGAGCGTTCCGGCGATGTCTTCTGCTGGGACCCGGTCTGAAGCCCTTCGTTCTTGCCGCGCTGGCGCTGCTCGTCCTGGGATCAGGGCGCGCAGCCGCCACGGCGCTGGAGGTTGTGGCGGCGGCGCAGCGCTTGCCACCAAGCGGCGCCTTGGAAGCGATTGATGCCGCGGCGGAATGTGCCTTCGCGCCCAATGCGCGCCATCTTGGGCCATTGCCGGCGCGGCTTGCTTGGTCGCGTCCCGCCGCAGTGGTGATCTTCAGTGGGCTGGATGGCGTGCCGAGTGGTAATCGCGCCGTGCTGCTGCGCCCAACGCGGGAATTGCTCGCGCGCCATGCGGTGCGCGAACGCATCCAAGCGGGGCGCGTTTCTTTGCATGATCATGAGCTGAATACCTTGCCGGAGACCGCTCAGGAAATCGCCTTCATGGCGCTACATATCGCGCGACCCGAATCACCACCCGAGGGCTGTGTTACGCCCCTTTCAAATTGACGGAATAACTTCATGGATCGCCTTGCCTCTGCCCTGCTCAACCCGCGCCGCATTGCGCTTATTGGCGGATCGTCAGACCCGAAGCGCCTGACCGCGCGCGCACAGGTTTATTTGCGCAAGCACGGTTTTACGGGTGATCTTTTCCCGATCAATCCAAGTGCCGAGACAATCCTTGGCGAACGCGCCTATCCACGCCTTGCCGATGTGCCGGGGGAGATTGATCTGGCCTATCTGCTGCTCGGCACACAGCATGTGGAAGGCCAGATCGCGGCGGTGGCAGAAAAACGCATTCCGGTCGCCGCCATTCTGGCCGATGGCTTTGCCGAAGCCGGTGACGAAGGCCGCGCCTTGCAGGAAAGGCTTTTGGCGACAGCGAAATCGGCGGGTGTGCGGCTGCTCGGCCCCAATTCCATGGGCCTGATCAATTTGAACGCGCGCACCGCCTGTTCAGTGAATGCCGCGCTGGAAGCCGAAAGCCTGCCCGCCGGGCGCATCGCGCTGGTTTCGCAATCCGGTTCCATGATGGGCGCCATCATGGCGCGCGGTGCGCCGCGCGGGATCGGCTTTTCGCATCTGATCGGCACCGGCAATGAAGCCGATCTGACCGCGAGTGAAATCGCCGGCATGCTGGTGGAAGACCCTGGCGTGGATGCGGTGCTGCTGTTTCTGGAAGCGATTCGCGCGCCAGAAAAACTCGCCGCCGCAGCGCGCCGCGCCCATGCGCTGGGTAAGCCGATCATTGCCTATAAGCTTGGCCGTTCAAGCTTCGGCGCGGAATTGGCCGGCAGCCATACGGGCGCGCTGGCCGGTTCGGACGCGGCGGCGGATGCCTTCTTCCGCGCTAATGGCATTGCGCGCGTGACGATGATTGAAGCGCTGTTGGAAGCGCCTGCCTTGTTCATTGGGCGCAAACCCTTGGCCAATCCACGCCGCACCATTTCCGTCATGACCACCACGGGTGGCGGCGGTGCCATGGCCGTGGATGCTTTGGGCGTTGTCGGCATTGAAACCTGCCCGCCCGATGCCACCGCCGTCGCCGGGCTGGAAGCCGCTGACCTGCCGCATCATGGGCGGATGATTGATGTGACGCTGGCCGGCACGCGCGCTGATAAGGTGGAAGCCGCACTTTCGGCACTCGCCGCCGATGCGGGCACGGATATGGTGCTTTCCGTCGTTGGGTCTTCCGCGCAATTCCGCCCACATGATGCGGTGGCGGGCATTACCGGCGCGGTGAAGGCAGGGCTTGGCAAGCCGATCGCGGCCTTTCTGGTGCCGCAGGCCGATGCGTCCTTGCGCCTGCTGGGGGAGGCCGGCATCCCCGCCTTCCGGACACCGGAATCCTGCGCCGATGTGATCCGCGCCTTTTTTGAGTGGCGCGCGCCACGGGCCGAAGCCACTGCGCCTTTCATCAGCCACACCACGCCCGCCAACCCGGATGAGGCCGATGCGCGGCGGCTTTTCGCGGCTTTCGGCCTGGATAGCCCCTTCGCCGTGATGGCCACGCCCGATGCCGTGCCGGAGGGGCTGCGCTACCCTGTCGCGCTCAAGATCCTCTCGCCCGATCTCGCGCATAAGACGGAAGTGGGTGGGGTGGCGCTGAATATCGCCGATGCGGCGGCGCTGAAGGCGGAAGCCACCGCCATGCTGTCGCGCGTGAGGGCTCGCGCCCCGGCCGCGCGCATCACGGGCTTTCTGGTGCAGCCCATGGTGAAGGGCCTTGCCGAAGCCATTATCGGCTTCCGGCGGGACCCGGAGGCAGGGCCGGTGATCCTGGTGGGCGCAGGCGGCGTCATGGCGGAATTGCACCGCGATACCGCGCTCCGCATCGCGCCGGTGGATGAGGCGGAAGCAAGGGCAATGATCGCCGACGTGAAGGGCTTGAAGCCGCTGGCCGGCTGGCGCGGCCTGCCGCGCGGGGATTTGGATGCGCTGGCGAAGGCAGTTGTGGCGGCGTCCCGCTTGGCGGCCCAGCCAGGCGTGGCGGAGGCGGAAATCAACCCGCTCATCATCCATGCCGAAGGCCAGGGCGTGACGGTGGCGGATGCCTGGGTGGTGCCGGCTTTCCCTTAATGGCGCGCGGTGCCAGTTTGGGGCCATGAAGCCCGAAGATTTGATCCGCGCCCGCTACGGCGCCCTGCCCTTCACCCCGCCCGAGGCGATCCCCCCCGCCTTGGCGGCGCTTTTGGATCGGCGCGTCACGCGCCGCTACAGCGCTGAAGCGGTGAGTGAGGCGCTATTGGATACGGTCTTGGCGGCGGCGCAATCGGCACCCTCCAAATCCGATCTGCAGCAATATTCCATCATCGTCACGCGCGATCCGGTAAAGACTGCGAAAGTGGCGGATTGGATCGGCACCATGCCCTGGATCAAGGATGCGCCAGTGCTGCTGATTTTCTGCGGCGATATGCGGCGCGGTCAGGCGGTTTGTGCTCGGCATGGGCGGGAACACGCCAATAATAATATGGACACTTTTTTGAATACCGCAGTGGATGCGGCGCTGGCCTTGGGGGCGACGATTGCGGCGGCGGAAGCCGCGGGGCTTGGCACCTGCCCCATATCTTACGTTCGCAGCCATATCGAAAAAGTCGCACCTTTGTTTGCCCTGCCCAAGGGTGTTTATCCCGTGGCGGGCTTGTCACTCGGCTGGCCCGCCGCGCGCAATGAAGTCACTCGGCGCCTGCCGTCTTCGGTTGTGATCCACCGCGAAGCCTATTCCAGCGCGGCGGAGGCAGAAGCAATTGCCGCTTATGATGCGCTGCGCCCGCGACAAAAGCCGCGCTATCCGGAAATCCATGGCCCCGCGCCAGAAGGCTGCACCTGGTCCGAAAACGCCGCGCGGCAATTATCCGTGCCAGAGCGCTTCGGCTTCCGCGCCTGGTTGCGTAGCCGGGGTTTTGACCTTGACTGACCGCACGCACCGCGAAGACCCGACCGCCGATAATCCCGGTGGTGCCGACGCAGAAGGCAAGCGCAGCCCGCGCGCCCGCACTGCGCGCCCGCGCGATGCCGCCAGCCTGATTGTCTGGCGCCAAAGCAAAAAGGGGCCGGAATTGCTGATGGGCAAGCGCCATGCCGGGCATCGCTTTATGCCGGATGTCATGGTGTTTCCCGGTGGGCGCGTGGACCCTGATGATCATCGCGGCCCGGCCATTAGTGAATTGCGTGGAGACGCCCGGCGCTTGCTGGAGCGACGTGCGACACCAGCGCGGGCACGCGCGCTTGGCATTGCGGCGGCGCGGGAATTGTTTGAGGAAACCGGGCTGGTGCTTGGCGAAAAGCGTGGCGACGGCGTGGCGGCGGCACTCGGCGCCCTGGATTATTTATGCCGCGCCATCACACCAACGGGGCGGCCCATTCGCTTTCATGCGCGCTTTCTGGTGGCACCGGCGGAAGCGGTGCATGGTTCCATCCAAGGTTCCGGCGAATTGGAAAAGCTTGACTGGTACCGCCCGGAAGCGGCGCATGCCCATAATGTTGCGACCATCACGGCGCGCGTGATGGGGGAATTTCTGGCATGGCTCGCGTTGCCTGAGGCAGCGCGCGCCAAGCAAGACTTGATCGTGTTTCGCGGTATGGATGATCGGCGGGTGGAGCGTTGAATTTCTGACGCGCCATCACCCTGCCCGGCGGCGCGGTTCCAGCAGCATCATCCCACCAAGCTTGAGCGCGCCGCCACACAGCGCCAGCAGCGCCACCGCCGCATGTGAAAAACGTGCCGGCGCCGTGGCATCGCCCAGCAAAAGCGCCACAAGCACCAAATCACACACTACACCAGCACCAATCAGTCCAAGGGCAAACATTTACCTGCTCACGCATCGTTCAGGCTTTCCTTAAACCTGCCTAGCAGGGCAGCAGCGAGACCAGAGCAAGGCAGTTTCGTGGCAAGCTGCCATGGACAGACGCCCCCACTTCTGAGACTGTCCCGGCCTTGATCCTACAGAAGGAGGTCCCGATGCGCCGTTTACTGGCTGCTGCCTTGCTTTCCGCCGCCCTAGCCGGCCCCGCTTTGGCCCAGGGGCAACCGCCGCTCCGCTGCGGCGTTGATGGCACTTTCGCCCCCCATGCCTTCCCATCGCTGCAAGGCGGCGTGCAGGGCTTCCAGATTGACCTGTTCCGCGAAGTCGCCAAGCGGATGGGGCGCGAAATCGTGATCGAAAGCGCGTCCTTCTCCGGCCTTATTCCGGCCATGAATGCGGGGCGCTATGATTTCCTTTGCGCGCCCACCACAGTGACGCCCGCGCGTGCCGAAGCGCTGCTGTTCACCGAAGGCTATATCTGGACCGAATTGCAATTCGGCATCCGCCGCGGCACGCCGCCCATCAAGTCCGAAGAAGATCTGCGCGGCAAGACCATCAGCGTGAACAAGGGCACGCCCTATGAAAACTGGGTCACGGCCAATGCCGCGCGCCTGAACCTGACGCTGCTTGCCTTTGATACACAGCCCGATGCGGTGCAGGCGGTGATCCAGGGTCGCGCCTATGCCAACCTGTCCGGCAATACGGTGGTCCGGTATTCAGCGTCTCGCACCCCGCAATATATTGCGGATTTCGTGCTGCCGGGTACGCGCATGCATTGGGGTACGCCCTTCCGCAAGGATAGCGCCGCCATGCGCAACCAGGTGGAAGATGTGCTTACCTGCATGAAGCGCGATGGCACTATCGCCACCCTGTCCGAAAAATGGTTCGGCAATCGCCCCGGCCCTGATCAGGCGGAAGTGATGGAATTCCCAGGCTATGGTCCGCCGGGTCTGCCTGGCCACGACGCGACACCGCAGAACCCGCGCTGCTGATGCGGTTTAACCAAAGGGCGCGGCGGGCATGACCCCCGCCCGCCCCATTGTTGAAGCGCGTGCCATCCACAAGCATTTCGGCGCCCTGCATGTGCTGCGGGGCGTGGATTTCACGGTGGAAGAACGCCAGCTTGTTTTCGTGATCGGCCCTTCGGGTTCCGGCAAATCCACGCTGCTCCGTTGCCTGAACCGGTTGGAGGAACCTTCAAGCGGTTCCATCATCGTGGATGGCATAGACATGCTGGATGCGCGGACGGATATCAACAAGGCACGGCAACGGATTGGGATGGTGTTTCAATCCTTCAATCTCTATCCGCATATGACAGCACTTGGGAATGTCAGCCTCGCACTCCGCAAAGTGCAAGGGCTGGATCGGGCGGAAGCCGAAGCACGGGCGCAGCGCGCTTTGGACCGCGTGCATCTGGCCGATCGGGCGGATCACTACCCCAATCAATTATCCGGCGGCCAACAGCAGCGCGTGGCCATTGCGCGCGCCATCGCCCTGGAACCGCGCGTGATGTTGTTTGATGAACCCACCAGCGCGCTTGACCCCGAATTGGTCGGCGGCGTTCTGGCCGTAATGCGCGAATTGCGCGAAGACGGCATGACAATGGTGGTGGTCAGCCATGAAATGAGCTTCGCGCGCGCCGCCGCGGATCGTGTGGTGTTCATGGCAGATGGCGAGATAGTCGAACAAGGCCCGCCTTCTGAGGTGTTCAACGCACCGCGCCATGAAAGGCTTCGCGCCTTCATCAGCCAGATCGAGCGGCATTAAGCGCGCATGACAGGCTGGGAACGCTTTACCGACAGCTTCTTCAATGCGCGCGTCATGGCGCAATATCTGCCCAAGATCATCGAAGGCTTTGGGCTCACGATTGTGCTGGCACTTTGTATCATTGCCGCCGGTCTGATCGCGGGCTTGGCGCTGGCGGTTTTGCGAGCCTTGGGGCTTCGCCCGCTCAATTGGCTGATCATTTTCGTGGTGGATCTGTTCCGCGCCCTGCCGCCGCTGGTCATCATTGTGCTGCTGTTCTTCGGCCTGCCCAGCATGGGGATGGAGCTATCGGGCTTCGCTTCCGCCTGGCTTGCACTGACGCTCGTGCTCATGGCGTTTTCGGAGGAGATTTTCTGGGCCGGCATCACCAGCGTGCCGAAGGGGCAATGGGAAGCGGCGCGCTCCACCGGGCTGAATTTCCTGCAAGCGCTGGGTTATGTGGTGCTGCCGCAGGCGCTGCGCCTGACCATCCCGCCGCTGACCAACCGCACCATCGCCATCACCAAGGGCACCGCACTCGCCTCCGTGGTGGCGGTGCCGGATATTCTGGGCGCGGCAAGTTCTGGGCTTTCCCATTCCTTTAACCCATCGCCGCTCACGCTCGGTGCGCTGGCCTATCTTGTGCTGTTCTTTCCCGTAGTCCTGCTGGGCCGCTGGATTGAAACGCGCTTTGCCTGGAAGCGCTGAACATGCAGGATTTCCTCGAAGCCTTCCTGAATTGGGAGATTATGCGCGAAGCCTCCCCCATTCTCTGGCAGGGGCTGCGCGCGACATTGTTGCTTTCGCTATTGGTGGTGCCGCTTGGGCTTTTGGGCGGGATCATCCTGGCGGTGCTGTCCACCCTGCCTTACGTCTGGGTGCGCTGGCCGCTTCGCATTTGGGTGGATACGTTCCGCGCCCTGCCGCCCTTGGTGCTACTGATTTTCATCTTTGCCGGCTTGCCCTTTCTGGGCCTTGAGATCAGCGCCTGGAGTGCGGTGGCAATCGGGTTTTTCTTGAATACCGGCGCCTATTACGGCGAGATTCTGCGTGCCGGCATTGAAAGCGTTCCCCGCGGCCAGGTGGAAGCGGCGCGCAGCACGGGGCTGACCTCAGCACAGACCATGCGCTTCATTGTGCTGCCGCAGGCGGTACGCAATGTGTTGCCTGATCTGATTTCCAACACGCTGGAGGTGGTGAAGCTAACCTCCATCGCTTCCGTGGTTGCGCTGCCTGAATTGCTGTTTCAGGCGCGGCAGGCGCAGAGCGTGACGTATAATGCATCGCCCATTGTCGCGGCGGCGATCATTTATTTCATCCTGCTCTGGCCCGTGGTGCGGTTGTTGAGCCGGCTTGAAAATAAGCAATTGGCGGCGCGGCGCTAGACCGTGTTGCGTTCACCTGGGTTCACGCAACCCGCTCTAGGCTACTATTTTCCGAGCATCTTCACCCATTCAGATTTTTTCCATCTGAACGTGATCTGCTCTAACGCCCCGCAGCATACGCCCTGATCAGCCGCGCCAGGGGCGCACCTGCCACAGCCGCTTCAGCCGATCATCCACGGTTTGCGCAAAGGCACGGTATTCAGCGCCCACCATGGTGTTGAGGGGCATGAAATTGCGCGCCGCTTCGCGCTTGAAATTCTCATCTGCCAAGGCCGTGCGGAAGGCTGCTTCCAGCCGCGCAACGATGGCAGGTGGCATATTGGGCGGGCCGACAATGCCACGGCTCGCGCCATGGACCAGGTCAAAGCCCAATTCGCGGAAGGTCGGCACATCGGCGGCTTCCGGCTGACGCGCCACCGCCGCCTGCCCCAGCATCCGCACCTTGCCTTCGCGCGCCAATTGCAAAGCGTCATTCACATTGATCGCAGCGACATCCATATTGCCGCCGAGCAATTGCGGAATAAGCGGCGCGGCGCCGGCAAAGGGCACCTGGATCATCGGCTGCAAGCCGGCCAGTGCCTCAAAATGCAGCACGAAAAGATGGTCATCACTGCCGATGCCAGTGGTAGCATAGGTGATCTGCCCGGGCCGCGCCTTCGCTGCCGCTACCAGATCCTGAAGTGTTTTCAGCGGGCTATTGGCAGGCACGTAGAAGCAATTGGCGTCTTCAACGATATTGCAGAGGAAGGTAAAATCCATCGCGCGGTAACGCACCTGGCGTTCCAGCGGGATGGCGTTATGCGCGGGGATGGTGGTGGCGCCGATGGTATAGCCATCAGGCGCGGCGTTGAAGGTGGCTTCCAGCCCAATCTGCCCCGCCGCGCCAGTACGGTTGATGATGACGGGCCTAAGGCCCGGGATTTGAGCGGCCACCAGCGGCATGACCAAGCGTGTCATGATATCCACGCCCCCGCCGGCGGGGAAAGGCACAATCACTTCCAGGGGCTTGTCACCTGGCCAGGCGGTTTGCGCCCGGACAATAGCAGGGGTGGCGAGCAGGCTAGCGGATGCCAAAAGGCTACGGCGATTGATCATGATTTTTCCTCCCTATTTATGTTCGAAAGCCTAAGGGCTGACGGCCTTCGCTGGCAAATCCTGGGCGAAGCCCCCTTATCGCCGCCAAGGCCGTCGCGCGAAAAGGGCGCGCACAGCCTCCCCCTCCGCCAGCACCATGGCGCGATATTCCGCGCCAACCAGAGGGCGCAGCGGCAATGAGACCTTCTCCGCTTCTTGCGCGAAGCGGGGATCGGCTAAGGTTTCGCGGAAGGCGCCTTCCAGCATCCGCACCGTGGCGGCGGAAAGGCCGGGCGGGGCGACAATGCCGCGCGCGCTGCCAATCACCACATCAAAGCCCAATTCGCGAAAGGTTGGCACTTGCGCCGCCGCCGCCCAGCGCATGGGCGATGCCTGCGCCAGACAACGGATGCGCCCTTCGCGCATCAGCACGATTCCTTCACTCATATTGAAGGAAGCGACATCAACGGCGCCCGAGAGCAAATCCCGCTGCACCTGCGCCGTGCCATTGAAGGGGGCATGTAGAGCGCGGATATTCGCGGCTTCTTCCAGGCCCAACAGCACCAGATGATCATCAGAACCAACGCCAGCAGCGCTGCCGACTGAAAGCGCTTCGGGCTTTTCGCGCAGCCTTGCCACAAGGTCGCCCAGATTGCGCAAGTGCGAATTGGCCAGCACCCATAATCCGCAGGCATCATCGACAATGTTGGCGATATAGGTGAATTCTTCGACCTTCCAGCGTACGGGCCGTTCCAATGGCAGGGTGGAAACATTCAGGCTGCCAATGGTGCCAAGCGTATAGCCATCAGGGGCTGCGTTGAAGATTGCCTCCATCCCAAGCTGGCCAGAGGCGCCGGGCCGATTGCTGATGACAAAGCGCACGCCGGGCAGGCGCGGCGTGACTTGATGAGTTGCGAAACGCGCCGTTGCATCCACCCCACCACCGGGCGGGAAGGGCACAATCATTTCAATGGCGCGATCCTGCGGCCAGGCCGCCCGCGCGGACTTGACCCAAGGCGCAGCCAGCAGCCCGCCTGCCAAAACCGATGCTTGTCGCCGTGTGAACATGGTGCCCCCCGATGGTTTTCTTGCCAAGGATGTTAGCGCCTCATGCCCCGGCGGCAAGAAAATTCAGCACGCGCCTGCACGCATGATGTCAGCGGCGCCCGATCCGGCTAGTAAAGGCTTTGCAACATGTAGGGGGGGGTCTGGTGATGGACGCAGCAACACGGGCGGAATTCCAGGTGGAAGGCCATTGGGCCATGGCGCGGCGGCATCGCATTCGCTGGATCCAGTGCGACATCTACGCCCATATCAACCATGCCGCCTATTTCACGATGTTTGAGGATATGCGGATTGATTGGTGGTTGGCCTCTGGCGGGCGCTTCGGTGCGGATGCGGAAGGGCCGGTGGTCGCTTCCATTGAAGCGAAATACCTCCGCCCCGGACATTTCAATGAAGATGTGCTGCTGACCGTGCGCGCAGCAAGCTTCCGGCGCAGTTCCTTCATCCATGAATATGGGCTTTGGCGTGATGGCCTTTTGTGTTCCGGGCGCGCAGTGTGCGTGATTGTGAATAACGCAACCGGCGCCAAGGCACCGATTTCGGAGGCGCTCCGCCAATTGATGCTGACGCGTGATCAGGCGATTGCCGAAAGCTAGAAGGGAAGAACACCGACCATGCCCCATCAATTCTGCGAAGTGCGTGATGAAGGCCGCTTGCGTATAGTAACGCTCAATCGGCCCGAAGTGATGAATGCGCTGCACGCCGATGCCAATGATGAACTGGAAGCGGTCTGGGATGATTTCGCGGCCAATCCTGATCTTTGGGTTGGCATCATTACCGGCGCGGGGGATCGCGCTTTTTCCGCCGGCAATGATTTGAAGGTGCAGGCTGAAGGCAAGCGCCGCCCCCTGCCCCGCACGGGCTTTGCCGGCCTCACCAGCAGGTTTGATCTGGAAAAGCCGGTTATTGCTGCGGTAAATGGCATTGCCATGGGGGGCGGGTTTGAAATTGCGCTTGCTTGCGATCTGATCATCGCGGCCGAGAACGCGCTTTTCGCCCTGCCGGAACCGCGTGTTGGGCTGGTGGCGGGCGCGGGCGGCCTGCATCGCCTGCCGCGGATGATCGGCCAGAAACAGGCGCTTGGCATGATCCTGACCGGGCGTCGCGTGCCGGCCGCCGAAGGGCTGAGCCTTGGTTTTGTGAATGAGGTTGTGCCGCAAGGTCAGGCTTTGGATGCCGCCAAGCGCTGGGCAGCGCTGATCCTGGAATGTTCACCACTTGCGATCCGCGCCTCAAAACAAGCGGTTTATGCGGGGCTGGATGAGGAAAGCCTCGCGAAGGCCATCGGCACAATGTATCCAGCGCAAGCGCGCAATCGTGACAGCCAGGATTACATTGAAGGCCCGCGGGCCTTCGCCGAAAAGCGCAAGCCGAATTGGCGGAATATGTAGGGCGAAAAACCCGGTTAAGGCATGGGCCAGGAACCCATGAACGGAGAGGGTGGGATTCGAACCCACGGTACAGTTGCCCGTACTTCGGTTTTCGAGACCGACCCGTTCGACCGCTCCGGCACCTCTCCAGCGGGACGGGGAAGCTGGCTTCCCCGCGAACGAGCCCCCCTATAATTGCCCGGGCCTCCCGGCGCAATCTCCGGCGTTGACGGGCCGGACCCGCCCGTCTATATGCGCGCTCTTTCCGGCCCGGCGCTCTGTGCCTGGGGCGGGCGGCTTTTGCCCTGGGGCAAAGGCCGGGCAGTCACGCTTTTGAAAGAGTTTCGGGGCATCCCCATGACCTATGCAGTAATCCGCACCGGCGGCAAACAATACCGCGTCACACCTGACGCCGTGCTCACCGTTGAACGGCTTGAAGCCGAACCGGGGGCCACGGTGACTTTGCATGATGTGCTCGCTATCGCGACCGAGGCGGGGCTTTCCATTGGCGCGCCGACCGTGCCTGGCGCCAGCGTGACGGCGACCGTGGTGGAACAGAATCGCGGCGACCGCATTCTGATTTTCAAGAAGCGCCGCCGGCAGAATAGCCGCCGCAAGAATGGCCATCGCCAGCACCAGACCGTGCTGCGCATCGCCTCCATCAACGCAGCCTGATCGGGAAGGAACCAAGCCATGGCACATAAGAAAGCGGGCGGTTCATCGCGCAATGGTCGCGATTCCGCGGGTAAGCGCCTGGGCGTGAAGCTGTTTGGCGGGCAGACCGTGAATGCGGGCTCCATCATCGTGACGCAGCGCGGCACGAAGATGATCCCCGGCACCAATGTCTATGCCGGCCGTCAGCACAGCCTGCATGCCGCGGTGGATGGCCGCGTGGTGTTTGAACGCAAGGGTGAAGACCGCGTGCATGTTAACGTGCAGCCGGTGGCGCAGGCTGCGGAATAACCCAAGCTTCAAGGTATCCTTTGGAACGAGGGTCCCTTGGGGCCCTCGTTTTGTTTTGGGGCCATGCTGCCCCGCGGATCGGTCATGAAATTCCTTGATGAGGCAAAAATCTGGGTGAAGGCCGGCGATGGCGGCGATGGCGTGATCGCGTTTCGGCGCGAGAAATTCATCGAGTTTGGCGGCCCGGATGGCGGCAATGGCGGCAAGGGCGGCAATGTCATCGCCGAAGCGGTCGCTGGGCTGAATACGCTGATTGATTTCCGCTACGCGCAGCACTTCAAGGCGCGCAAGGGCGGCAATGGTGCCGGGTCTGACCGCACCGGCGCGGCCAGCGATGATGTCGTGCTGAAATTGCCTGTTGGCACGCAGATTTTCGCCGAAGATCGCGAAACCATGATTGCGGACCTTGATCAACTGGGTAAACGCGTGGTGCTGGCCCGCGGTGGTGATGGCGGCTTTGGCAATGCGAATTACAAAACCTCGACCAATCGCGCGCCGCGCCGCGCCGATAAGGGCTGGCCGGGGGAAGAACGTTGGCTTTGGCTACGCCTGAAACTGATTGCTGATGCCGGGCTGGTGGGCCTGCCCAATGCCGGCAAATCCACCTTCCTGGCTGCGGTTTCCGCCGCACGCCCAAAGATTGCGGACTACCCCTTCACCACGCTCCACCCGCAGCTTGGCGTGGTGCGCCTCAATGCGACCGAGGAATTTGTGCTGGCCGATCTGCCTGGCCTGATTGAAGGCGCGGCGGAAGGGGCAGGACTTGGCACGCGCTTTCTGGGCCATGTGGAACGCTGCAAGGTGCTGCTCCATTTAGTGGATGGCTCGGCGGCTGACCCTGCAAGCGCCTATCGCACCATCCGCCACGAATTGACCGAATATGGCCATGGGCTGGAAGATCGCCCGGAATTGGTGGCACTCAACAAGGCCGATGCCATGACGCCACAGGCACGCACAGCACGCGTGAAGGCGCTTTCCCGCGCCGCGGGCAAGCCCATCATGCTGATCAGCGGCGCGAGTGGTGAGGGCGTGCCCGAATTGCTCCGCGCGCTGGCCGATATGATCGCGGCAGCGCGCTGACAGGCTGGGCTTTCGCGTGGTAAGCGCCAATCCATGATCAACCCGGCTGAGCCCCGCTTCAAGGATGCCAAGCGCATTGTGGTGAAGATCGGCTCTGCGCTGGTGGTGGATAACGCCACCGCCGCGCCACGGGCTGCCTGGCTTGCTTCGGTTGCTGCTGATATCGCAGCACTGCGCGCACGCGGTGCTGAAGTGGTGGTGGTGTCTTCCGGCGCGATTGCACTGGCGCGGAAGGCGCTTGGCCTGACACGGCGGCGGCTTCGGTTGGAAGAAAAACAGGCAGCGGCGGCGGTGGGGCAGATTCGCCTGGCCGGCGCCTGGCAGGAAGCGCTGGCCGCACATGGGTTGAATGCCGCGCAATTGCTGCTGACGCTGGAAGATTCGGAAGATCGCCGGCGCTATCTGAATGCGCGCGCGACACTCGCCACACTACTGAGTCTTGGCTGCGTGCCGGTGATCAATGAAAATGACACGGTGGCCACGGCAGAAATCCGCTTCGGCGATAATGATCGGCTGGCCGCGCGCGTGGCCGAGATGATCCAGGCCGATGCACTGCTGCTGCTTTCCGACATTGATGGGCTTTACACGGCCGACCCGCGCAAGGACCCGCAGGCAGAGCATCTGCCCGTGGTGGAACGCCTGACCGAGGAAATCATGGCGATGGGTGGTGAGCCGCCGCCCGGCTATTCCTCAGGCGGCATGCGCACCAAACTGATCGCGGCGCGCATCGCAACTGGCGCCGGCACGGCCATGGCGATTGCGCTTGGCCAGCGCGACCATCCGCTGCGGGCACTGGAAGAAGGGGCGCGCTGCACCTGGTTCTTGCCGCTGCCGGAAGGCCGCAGCGCGCGCAAGCGCTGGATTGCGGGCAGCCTTGCGCCGCTTGGTGTGCTGGTGGTGGATGCGGGCGCGGCGCGTGCGCTCAAGCGCGGTTCATCGCTGCTGCCCGCCGGCGTGCGCGCGGTGGAAGGCGAATTTTCGCGTGGTGATCCTGTCAGTGTGCGCGACGCTGAGGGCGTTGAAGTGGCGCGCGGGCTTAGCGCTTATGACGCTGATGCGGCGCGGCTGATTGCGGGGCATCGCAGCGAAGCTTTGGAAGAAATTCTTGGCTGGCGCGGGCGGGATGAAATCATCCACCGCGACGACATGGTGCTGCTGTAACAGCCGCCCTGGGGCGCTATACGCGCCGCATGCTTCATGGCAGCCTTGGTTTTGAGCGCGGCGTAAGCAGCGCTTATGAAGGGCAAGGAACGGCATGAAGGAAATACGCCTTCTCTCCACCAGTGCGATTCTGGGTTACGGCTTCCCGGAAGCGAGTCTTCAAGCCGGCATGGCGCGTGCGCCGCATGTGATTGGCGTTGATGGCGGCAGTGTTGACCCTGGCCCCTATTACCTTGGCGCGGGCGTGCCGTTTTGTTCCACCATGGCGATCAGGCGCGATTTGCGCCTGATGCTGCGCGCGGCGATTGCGGCTCGTATACCGTTGATGATCGGCACCTCGGGTGGCGCGGGTGGCGCGCCGCATCTGGAACTGACCGCGCGGCTGGTGCGCGAAATCGCCGCCGAGGAAGGCTTGCATTTCCGCCTGGCGCTGATTGAAGCCGAACCACCGCGCGCGGAATTGCAGCGCCGGCTGGCGGCAGCGCGCATACGCCCGCTTGGCAAGCAGCCAGCTTTGACAAGCGAGGCTTTGGGCCGCGCCAGCCGCGTGGTCGGCATGATGGGCCCCGAACCCTTCATGGAGGCTTTGGATAATGGCGCGCAGGTGATCCTGGCCGGGCGCGCGAGCGATCCCGCGCCCTGGGCCGCCGCCGCCATTCGCGCGCAATTGCCGCCCGCCCCCGCCTGGTATGCCGGCAAAATGCTGGAATGCGGCGCCACGCCATCCATCCCGAAGGGTCATGATTGCCTGCTGGTGACAGTGCGCGAAGATGGCGTTGAATGCGAACCGATGAACCCCATCCGCCGCTGCACGCCGCTTTCCATTGCCAATCACTCACTGCATGAAAACAGCAGCCCCATTCATCACATTGAACCGGGCGGCATGCTGGATACATCCAATTGCCGCTTTGATGCACTGAGTGACCGTGCCGTGCGCATTAGCGGCATGCGCTGGACGCCGGCTTCGCAATACACGGTCAAGCTGGAAGGTGTGGAATTCGCCGGCCATCGCTGCATTTCCATCTGCGGCACACGCGACCCGCTGCTGATCGCGCGCCTGCCTTTGTTCCTGGAAGAAGTGCGCGGCATTGTGCGGGAAAAGGCTGCTGCCTTTGGGGCAGCGCCGGAAAGCTATTCGCTCATTATTCGCACTTATGGCCTGGATGGCGTGATGGGCGCGCGCGAACCCGTGCAGCAGGTGGCGGGCCATGAGGTTGGCTTTGTCATTGAAGTTATCGCCGAAACGCCGGAAATCGCTGCGGCCGTGCTTGGTATTGCACGGACCAATATGCTGCATACGGATTTCCCAGGCCGGCTCTGCCGCGAAGGTAATATGGCCTTTCCCTTCTCGCCTTCCGATATACCGGTCGGGCCAGTTTATCGCTTCAGCATCCATCACGTGCTGGAGCTCGATGACCCGCGCGAGATTTTCCCCATCAACTATGAAGAAATCTGAGGACGATCATGCCAAGCATCCGTGAATTGGCGCGAATCTGCAAAAGCAAGAATGCCGGGCCGTTTGATTTGACGATTGATATCGTGTTTGACGATCCCGCGCTCTATCAAAAGGTGCGCGCTTCCGGGGTGATTACCGAAGCCTTGTTTGCCCGGCTTTATGGCGTTGCGGCGGATGATGTGCTGCTGACACCCTATGACGCCGCCATGGCGATCAAGGCGACATTCCCGCGCCTGGTACCGGCAGGCGGCATTGGCGATACGGATGTCTATGGCTGCCAGCAGCATGCGCCTTTGCTTGATGTTGAAATCCCCGTTTGATCTGAAGGGTTTTGTCTGATGCCGAACACCAATCGCCAAATGACCATGGTCGCCTTCCTGCAGGCACAGAATTGTTCAAACTTGCCTGGTTCCTGGCGCCATCCCGCTTCCATGAGTGACTTTCTGACGCCTGATTACTACCAGCGCATTGCGCGCATTCTGGAAGACGGCAAATTCCACATGGCCTTCTTCGATGATCGCCTCGCGATGCCCGATATCTACGCCAATGACTTCCGCAATACGGTGGCGCATGGCGTGCGGGCGGTAAAGCTTGATCCGCTGACCATTGTGATGATGATGGCGGCTGCCACCAAGCGCATTGGCCTGGGTGCGACCTATTCCACCACCTATTACGAACCCTATCATGTCGCACGGCTTTTCGCGACGGCGGATCTGATGACGCATGGGCGCGTGGCGTGGAACATCGTGACGTCACTAAACAATAGTGAGGCGCTGAATTTCGGCCATAGCGAACATCTTGAACATGATCTGCGTTACGATCGCGCGGATGAATTCATGGAAGTCGTCATGGGCCATTGGGGTGCCTGGGATGATGATGCGCTGATCGTGGATAAGGAATCCGGCGCCTTCGCCAAGCCCGATGGCGTGCGGCGGCTGGATCACCAGGGCAAGTATTTCAAATCACGCGGCCCCTTTACCGTGCCGCGGTCACCGCAAGGCCATCCTGTTTTGTTGCAAGCGGGCCAAAGCGGCCGTGGCCGCAGCTTTGCCGCGCGTTGGGGTGAGGCGGTTTTCGTGATCTATCCCAATTTGGAAAATGGCAAGAAGCAGTATCGCGAATTCCGCGCCGCCGTCGCCGCCGAAGGGCGCGATCCGGATAGCGTGAAAATCCTGCCCGCCTGCTACGCCATTCCGGCCGAAAGCGCCGATATGGCCGCCGAAAAACAGGCAGTGATCGAGGCCACCGCGCGGCCAATTGATGGGCTGACGCTACTTTCCGAAGTGCTGAACTGGGATTTGGGCAGCAAGCCCTATGATGAACCGCTGACGGATGATGAATTGGCGGGGCTTTCCTGGCATGGTTTCCGCGATCGCGTGATCATGCTTTCGGGCAAGAAAAATCCAAGCGTACGCGATTTTGTGGAGGTGTCAGGCCGCGGCACCGTGCATGAACATCACGCCTTTGTCGGCACGCCAAAGCAGGTCGCGGATCAGATGGAAGAATGGTTCCATGGCGGCGCCTGCGACGGCTTTGTCATGGCCGCCACACATATCCCCGGCGCCTATGAGGATTTTGTGCGCCTGGTGGTGCCTGAATTGCAGCGGCGTGGCGTGTTCCAGAAGGAATATCCGGGCAGCACTTTGCGCGACATCATGGGCCTGAAGCGCCCGAGCGCTGCGGAATGCCGCGCTGCAGGCCAACCGAAAGGGGCATAAACGCCCCTTGTGATTCAGCCATGCTGTAGCTGTTTGATCATCGCAAGGGCTTCAGCCGAAAGCGGCCCTTGATTGATCGCAGCCACCGCGTGGTCGAGTTCCGTGATACTCGCCGTGCCCACCAATACGGTGCTGATCTCGCGCGGCATGGCAGAAAAGCGCAGCGCCAATTCAACAAGATCCTTGGCGTAGCCAGCCTCGATCAGCGGCAATAGGCGCCGCGCCGCCTGCACATCTGCGGCATAACTGGCGCCGGAGGCGATGGGTTCGACTTTCGGCACCCCAAGGGGGCTGCGATCTTCCGAACCACTCAGGGCGCCACCGGCAAGGATGCGAATGGCCATCACGCCAATCCCTGCCATCCCGGCGTGGTGAATGACGCCACCGAGATCCGGCATCGGTGATCCTGCGGGCAGTGGCGTCACGCCGCTGGGGTTGAGGATGTTGTAGGGCATTTGCGCCGTGGCGAAACCGCCTTCATCCAAAACACGGCGCAGCATGGGCGCATCGCCAAGCCCGGTAATGCCGAAGAAACGGATCTTGCCCTGATCGCGCAGTTTACGGAGTGCCGGCACAGCTTCCTGCAATATCTGATCCGCCGTGAAGCTTGGTGCCTCACCTGATTGGGTAATGGGTTCATGGAGGTGAAAGATATCCACGCTATCTCGCCCAAGCCGGGCCAGGCTGGCATCAATGGATTGCGCGATGGTGCCGGCAATATCGGTG
>JBIIGZ010000017.1:0-27738 GCA_044236185.1 Roseomonas sp.
AGATTTATAGCTGTTGAACGGGTAAGGAATGCTATCTTGATCATCCGCATAGCCAAGCACGAGCGCCAATTCGCCGCGATCCGCCAGCGCTGCGCATTGCCGCTGAACTCGCCTGTCGCGCGCGAGGCGAGAGAAGGAAAGAACCACCACGCGCTCAGTTTCCATGATGGTCAGACTACTCCAGCAGTCGTCGAACAGGTGCTATGGAACCCATCATGCCACCGAAGCCTGGGAGAAACCTCCCCGGGGGAGCTGCGCCGAAGGTCAATAGTATCCATTGACCAGGCGCAAATCCGTATACTCGATAGCTTTGGTGCTCCGAGGGCCCCTTGGAGTCATTCCGCTGCTTGCGAGCGCGTTTCCGCACCGAGAGCCTCGCGAACCGCCGCAATGATCCGATCCTGAACCGCTTCCTCAAGATAAGGATGCATCGGCAGGCTCAGCACTTCACCGGCCAAACGCTCGGATACGGGTACCCCATTCCCGGCGCAGGGGAACTTGCTATAAGCGGTCTGCTGATGCAGCGGCTTCGGATAATAAATCGCGGTTGGGACGCCTTTCGCCTTCAGCGCAGCAGCCAAAGCATCACGGTTCGGCACGCGCATCGTATATTGCGCCCAAACCGACGTATTGCCTTCCGCCACTACGGGCACCGCCACTACATCGCCAAGCATTTCATTGTAACGCTTCGCCACTCGGTCGCGTGCGGCGATCTCATCGGGGAAGATTTTAAGCTTCTCGATCAGGACCGCAGCCTGCATGGTATCAAGCCGGCCATTCATGCCGATGCGAACATTGTCGTATTTGTCGCTGCCCTGGCCATGGACACGGAGGGACCGCATGATGGCGGCAAGTTCATCATCATTGGTGAAAACCGCCCCCCCATCGCCATAGCAACCAAGCGGCTTGGCCGGGAAAAAGCTGGTGGAGGTCGCCGCACCAATCGTGCCAAGCTTGCGGCCACGATAGCTTGCGCCGAAGCTTTGTGCGGCATCACAAAGAATCCACAAATCCTCACGTGCGCAAATCGCTTCTATCGCGTCGTAATCCGCTGGCTGCCCGAAAAGATCCACGGGTATGACACCTACAGGCTTCAAGCCAAGCTGACGCGCCGTATTTATACCGAACTCCAGGCTGGCTGGATCCATATTGAAGGTTTCAGGCAGGCAATCCACGAAGATCGGCACTGCCCCAAGCCAGGCAACAACTTCGGCTGTCGCGGCGAAGGTGAAGCTTGGGCACAGGATCGCCTGACCTGGCTTGACACTTTTTGCCATTAGGACCAACGCAAGCGCATCCGTGCCATTCGCGCAGGAAATAACGTGCTTGGCACCGCAAAAAGCGGAAAGGTCGGCTTCGAATTGCTTGACCTCTGGCCCCATGATGTAGCCACCATGGTTGACCACCCTGAGAATGGCCTCATCCATCCGGCTGCCAATACGCCGCCGCTGCGCAGCAAGGTCGATAAAGGCTATTGAATCGGACATCATTCGATCTCCTCGATGGATTCAGGGCTGGTTTGCCGATAGCGGGTGCCACTGATCGGGCAGATAAGATCAGGCCCAAGACGGCCTCCGGCACGGCTCATCCAGCCGATTCGCTTGGCCGGCACCCCGGCCATCAACGCGAAAGCAGGCACATCTGCCGTCACCACAGCACCGGCTGCGATGAAGCTGTATTCGCCAAGAGTATGCCCGCAGACAATCGTCGCATTTGCGCCAATGGTCGTACCGCGTTTGACAAGGGTTGCCCGATACTCAGACTTGCGGACAATTTCCGCGCGCGGATTCATGACATTGGTGAAAACACAGGATGGGCCGCAGAAGACGCCATCCTCAAGCGTCACGCCCTCATAGACTGACACGTTGTTCTGCAGTTTTACGCTATCGCCAATGGTCACCTTGGGGCCAATCACGACATTTTGGCCAATGCTGCATTTCTTGCCGATCGTCACCGCGCCTAAAATATGGCTGAAATGCCAAATGGAGGTACCCTCACCAATTGTCACGCCCGCATCTACATAGGCGCTTTCGTGGATCTTAACGCCCTGATGCGTCCCGACTACGCGGGCCTGCAATGGCGCGACCGGCTTGGCATGATCCGCTGGATCTTTAGGGGCTTGATTTCGCGCGTCCGTAAGGGCCGTACTTGCCCTCGCCAGAACGCGCAGTACGCGCACCCCTTCACGACCATCGGTGCGCGGTGTTGCGCCGCTCGCGATGCAATCCAGAAAGTGCTGGCATTCCTGCCGCAGCGGTTCGGCCTGAGGCACGGTGATGGGCTCTGCCTCAGCCTTCGAGGGCACGGGCAGATTATCACGCCATTCGACGCGATGCGGGTATAGCAGCAACTTCCGATCCCAGACTTCCCCATCGTCGAATACCGCCATGGCGTCACTGCCCACGACTACGAGCTTTTGTTCCTTGAAGGGATGCAGCCAAGACACGAAAACATGCGCCTGCTCACCACCTGGGAACGCCATATGAGTCGTGGTCACGTCGGCGACCTGCTGGTGGAGAAAATAGCCGCCAGAGCACTCCACCCTGTCTGGTTCACTGCCAATGAGCGACAGGATCATGGAAAGATCATGCGGCGCGAAGGACCATAATATGTCCTCCTCACGCCGTATCTTCCCGAGATTCAATCGATTCGAATAGACATATTGCAGGCGCCCAAGCCGCCCCTCCCGGACCAGCGCCTTGAGGGCGAGAAACACGGGATGGTATTGGAGCAAATGGCCAACCATAAGCCGACGATCCAAGCGCTCAGCGATGACGCAAAGCTGTTCGGCCTCAGACACGGCGAGAGATAATGGCTTTTCGACAAAAACGTGCTTGCCAGCTTCCAGAGCCTGTTTGGCGAGCGAAAAATGCGCCACTGCCGGCGCGGCGATTGCCACCGCCTGGATGCCAGGGTCAGCAAGGGCCGCTTCGAACGACAAGGCGCGACCGCCGTGCTTTGCGCGCAAATCCTCAACGGTTGGCGCGTGGGCGTCCACCAGTCCTTCGAGCGCACCCAATTGCGCGAAATTCCGGACCAGATTTTTGCCCCAATAGCCGCATCCAATTACAGCCACCCTGGCGGGCGAGGAGGCGGCAGAGCCTGCCGTTTCGGCGGTATTGCGCGATCCATCCATCTTCGGCTGCTTCCTAAGCCTTAACGATGTTGCCGCCGGAAAGCCCGGCGCGCGAACACGCGTTGCGCGTATCTACCACGAGCCGCGCATGCGCCACAAGAAGTCCGTAGTCGACCGCGTCATGATCGGTCGCAATCAACGCTACATCATGCCTGCGGAGCGTATCGACGGAAAGCGGCAGAGATCGACGGCCCGTCAATGCGGCATGCTCGCGTGTGGGCGGGATAATGGGGATGAAGGGATCATGGAAGTTCACTTTTGCGCCACGGGCTTCAAGCAATTCAATCAACTTGAGCGACGGGCTCTCCCGCATGTCATCCACGTTCTTCTTGTAGGCCACACCAAGGATAAGTATCTGCGCATCCTTGAGGCCACGCCCATTCGATTTATCCAAGGCTTCGGCAACAATGTTGACAACACGATATGGCATACGAGTATTGATTTCGCCTGCCAATTCGATGAATCGCGTGGCGACATCATGCTCCCGGGCTTTCCATGTCAAGTAGAATGGATCAATGGGGATGCAATGCCCGCCAAGACCTGGGCCCGGATAGAAGGGCATGAAGCCAAAAGGCTTGGTTTTCGCGGCTTCAATCACTTCCCAAACATCTATGCCCATTGCGGCATAGATCACCTTTAATTCATTCACGAGCGCAATATTGACTGACCGGAAGATATTTTCCGTAAGCTTGACTGCCTCCGCCGTATCTGGGGAGGAAACGGGGACCGTGCGTACGACCAGTTGTGCATAAAGCGCATCTGCTGCTTTGAGTGCTTCTCCACCGTCGCCGCCCACCACCTTTGGGATGCTGGCGGTGCCAAAATCGGGATTGCCGGGGTCTTCTCGTTCCGGCGAAAAGGCCAGCAGAAAATCCTGCCCACTCTTCAGACCGCCTGTCTCAAGGATGGGGCGCATGACACCGGTGGTAGTACCAGGATAGGTTGTGGATTCCAAAACCACCAACTGCCCCGCGCGCAGATGTTGAGCGATGGCGCGTGTGGTGCTCTCGACAAAGGATAGATCGGGTTCGCGATGGCGCGTGAGCGGCGTTGGCACACAGATCAGTATCGCATCCGCATCGGCAAGGTGCGCCATATCAGTGGTTGCCGAGAAGCGGCCAGCACCAACGGCCTCCTGCATGGCGGCAGCGGGGATGTGCTTGATGAAGCTCTCGCCACGGTTGATCTGGGCAACCCGCGGTGCGTCAATATCCGCACCTATGACACGAAAGCCAGCGCGTACAGCCGCCAAGGCGAGCGGGATACCCACATACCCAAGGCCAACAATCCCGATAGTTGCCGTCCGGTCATGAAATTTACGAATCAAACCTTCAAGGTCGAAGACCACTCTCTCTGACCCTCGAGAAGCGCACAGCATTGTGATCTCCGCAGAAGACCCCCGCTCTGGAGGGGAAATGAACCACCGGTTGACTGGGGCTGATAAAAACGAAAGCGCTCTCTAAGCTTCAATCCGCGAAAGTCAATCGCCTAAGCCGCTAGACGGATACCCCGAAGCGCTTCCCCCAAATACCGAGGTTGGCAATCCGCCACAAAGCCGGACCGGCCACGCCAGATCCATCCAGAACCTGACCCATGAGTTGCCTTGCCGGTTCGGGCGCTATGAGGCCCGGCCAGCGAGCAAGGGTATCCTCCACGGCACCCCGCGCGACTTCCCTCAAGCTTCCACGCATCCACTCAGTCTCTGGCGTTGCGAAACCGAGCTTGTCTCGGCGGTCGCGTACCAAGGGCGGCAAAATCTCATCCATGGCACGGCGCAGCACGCGCTTGGTGTCGGCACCCACAAATTTATGTTTATTTCCAAGTGCTAAGGAGAATTCGACGAGGGGGTGATCCAGGAAGGGAACGCGCGCTTCGATGGAATGCGCCATGCTATTGCGGTCCTCCCAATGAAGCAGCATCGGCAGGTTGGAGGCATGCGTCATAGCGAGGCACCAACTAGCTACATCCGTGACTGGCGGCAGGCCCAACTCCGCCACGGCCAGGTCCTGCGGTGAGGGGGCCAGGGAAAAGGGACGAAAGACATCTGTTGCCAGCCAATCCGCGCCCATGGCTCGACGTCGCCTGAGAAGCTGGGCCAGCCTAGTCGGCAGCAAATGGGCACCCATCCGGGCAAGCTGCCCACCAATCGGTACGCCGGCCCGCGCGCGCGCCGCGATGGTCTCGGCGACCTGCCCCACGCGCCCCTGCCGTAGCAGGGTCGCCAAATAGAGGCCGAAGCCTGAATGATAGCCGGCGAGTTGCTCATCCGCCCCCTGGCCGTCCAGCATGACCTTGATACCCGCATCATGGGCAGCCTGGAAAACATGCCATTGCGCATGGATCGAGGTACCGCCATAGGGCTCATCCTGAAACCAAGTTATTTCCGACGCCTGTTCAAAGACATCCTCAGGCCGGGGGAAGACCCAATGCGGCACGCTGCCAGAGGCCGCCACTACCGCTTCCATGAAGGGTCGCTCATCCACCGTTTTTTCGGCAAAACAGGCTGAAACCGTGCGGGGCTTGCCCGCGCCACCCAATTCGCGCGCCATCAGACATACGATGGATGAGGAGTCGAGGCCGCCGGAAAGGCAGGATCCGACAGGCACATCCGATCGGAGATGCAGACGCACGGCTTCTGTTAGCAAATCGCGGAAACGATCCCCTGCTTCTGCCTCGTCCAGGACGAGCGTGGGATCAGCGCTGCGGAGGGGGTACCAGCGCCGGACCCTTATTTCTGCTGGTCCCGAGGAAGCGGTCTGCACCACCAGGCATTCCCCACCACGCAATTGCCGAACGCCATCAAACATCGTCTCTGCCGTGTGGTCGGCAATGCCCCAGAGCAGAAAATCATGAATACGGGCTAGATTCATGCGGGCTGGTAGGCCGGGCAGACCGATGACCTGTTTGATCTCCGAGCCGAAGGCAAGGCCACCGCCCTGCGTTCGGGCAAAGTATAGGGGCTTAATTCCGAACCGATCACGCGCCGCAAAGAGACGTTTTTCCAAATCGTCCCAAAGCACAAACGCAAACATGCCCCTCAGACGTGGTAGTGCCGCTTCGGGTCCCCAAAAGGCCAATGCGCGCAACAGGACCTCGGTATCGGTGGCAGTGCGGAATCTCTCGCCTAGCGCTTCAAGGTCACCGCGCAATTCCTTATAGTTATAAATCTCGCCATTGAAGACGATATGCCACCGCCGGGACTCCTCTGTCATGGGCTGAGCCCCGGATTCATCCAATCCTATAATCGCCAGACGGCGATGTCCCAGACACAGAATGCCGGAAGGAGAGACGAATTCCTGCCAACCGCGCCCATCAGGACCGCGATGGGCGACCATGTCCAAACGGGCTGGATCTGGGGCGAGTCCAATTGACGCGTATAGTCCGCACATTGAATTGTGACCTGCCCCCCTTGAGCCCCTCATTCATGAAGAGAGCCTGGATGGGTGATAGTGGCTGGTACTGTCCTTCGCAAGCGCGTTGGGCGCGGAGCCCCCAAAGCAGCGCAAGCGCGCGATGCGCTTCTGCGGGCGTTCGGTTGCGCGCGCCGACCATCGGCCCCTACTGAACCGCCGCGGGTTTGTGGGAGGCTGTTTTGTTTAAGTTACGCTGCCATGGCTGCTTGATCCACTGAGGGCTAGTAGCGTTCTTCGGCTTCCGCGGGCGTGCTCTGCTCGCTGGTGTATTGCGATCCCTGGTCCGAGTGATGAAGGAGTGCGTCGGCCTCTCCGTGCCGCCAGACGGCCGTAATCAACGCGTCCATGACCAGTGACGCATCCCGTTCTGCCTTCATGGACCAGCCGACGACGCGCCGGGAAAACAGATCCAGCGCGGCGGCGACGTAGAGCCAGCCCTCTGCCGTCCAGTTGTGGGTAACCGCCATCGCGCTGACAACCATGACGCTTGCGTGCTGCACAATCTTGTGTCACGAAATGTGCCACAAAGCTTTTTCTGCGCTGGTTTTGACGGATTTTTTCTTCGTCTTTTCAATGGGTTATAGGGCAGGTTTGTCGTCCCCTCGCGCCGGGGACACCCCTTCACTTCGCCAACAGCTTACCACTCAGCCAAGCCGCAAAGGCGACTCAAGCCTCCGCAAAGGCAGGCGTGGCGCGGGCAATGCCGCCATAGGCATCCAGCATCCTCTCCCGCCAAGCATGAACCGAATCATCCTGCGCCAACAGTGGGAAGGCGCTGACGCAGCGCGCCCATTGGAAGCCGCCAAAGACGATCATATCCGCATAGCCAGGCGCATCACCATGCAGAAACGGCGCAGAGCGCAGCGCGATACGCAGCGGCATCAGGCTATCGCGAAAGCCCTTAACCCGTTCCGCGCGATCTGCCGTAACGGCTTCCAGCTTCATGCCAAAGCGCTTTTCGCGATCTGGTACGAAATACGCCGCATCCTTGGGCGCCAGAAGCTGCGGAATATCCGAAACAACCAAGCGTGCAATGCCGGCATGCAGCACCGAATCGCCCCAGGCATTGATGAAGCGTGCCAGGGCTTGCCCGCCCACACCACCAAACAACGAAGGCCGGTCCGGATAGGTATTTTCGAGATATTCCGCAATCACCCAGGAATCGATAACCACGCGACCATTATCCAGCATCACCGGCACCTTCTGCGCCCCATGCGCGCCAATCGCGTCTGTTTCCGTGAAGCGCCAGGGAATGGTCTCCATCGCCAGGCCCTTATGCGCCAGCGCCAAGCGGCTCCGCCAGCAATAGGGGCTGAAGCGCCGCGCCGGATCGGCACCGCAAAGTTCGTAAAGCTGAATGGCCATCGCGCAATCTCCTTTCCCGCATTATGCTCTTCCCGGAAAGGAAAGGCCACGGCATGAAAACCCCTTTGCTGCTTGCGCTCGATCAGGGCACCACCTCCACGCGCACCATTGCCTTTGGGGCCGATCTGACGCCGCGCGCGACAGCGCAGATGGAATTGCCACAGCATTTCCCCGCACCTGGTTGGGTGGAACATGAGCCGGAAGATATCTGGCAAGGCGCCATCACCACATTACGTCAGGCCTTGGAAAAAGCAGGCGCCAGTGCCGCTGATGTCGCCGGCATTGGCATCACCAATCAGCGTGAAACCACGCTGCTTTGGGACCGCGCCACGGGCCGCTGCCTGCACCGCGCCATTGTCTGGCAAGATCGCCGTACGGCCGATGCCTGCGCCAAGCTCCGCGCTGAGGGGCATGAGGCGCTGCTGACGGAACGCACGGGGCTGCTGGCTGATCCCTATTTCTCCGCAACCAAGCTTGCCTGGATGCTGGATAACATCGCGGGTGCTCGTGCGGCGGCGGAACGCGGCGCGCTCGCTTTCGGGACGGTGGATTGCTTCTTGCTGTGGCGCCTCACGGGTGGGCGCGTGCATGCGACAGATGCCACCAATGCCGCGCGCACCATGCTGTTCGATATCCGGCGCGGCGTTTGGGATGCGGATTTGCTGCGGCTGTTTCGTATCCCGGAAGCCATTCTGCCGGAAGTGCGTGATTGCGCCGGGGATTTCGGCGCGACCGACGCAGGCTTGCTTGGTGCCGCCATTCCCATTCGCGGCATGGCGGGCGATCAGCAGGCAGCGACCATCGGCCAGGGCTGCTTCGCGCCGGGCATGGTGAAATCCACATATGGCACGGGCTGCTTTGCGTTGCTGAATACCGGTGAGGCGCCGGTGGCATCACGCAATCGCCTGCTGACGACCATTGCCTACCAATTGCAGGGCAAGCGCCATTACGCCTTGGAAGGCGCGATTTTCGTCGCCGGTGCTGCGGTGCAGTGGCTGCGTGATGGCTTGGGCATCATCAAGGAAGCAAAGGAAGCCGGTATTCTGGCCGCGCAGGCTGATCCCGCGCAGCGCGTGGTGCTGGTGCCGGCCTTTGCCGGGCTTGGCGCGCCGCATTGGGATGCCAAGGCGCAAGCGGCGATCTTCGGCCTGACGCGTGGCGCCGGCCGTGCCGAGCTTTGCCGCGCTGCCCTTGAAAGTGTTGCGTTCCAAACGCGTGATCTGATCGAAGCCATGCATGCGGATTGGCAGCGCGCGCGTGAAACCGTGCTGCGTGTTGATGGCGGCATGGTCGCTTCCGATTGGACCATGCAATTCCTGGCCGACCAATTGGGCGCGCCAGTGGACCGCCCGACAGTGTTGGAGACCACCGCGCTTGGCGCGGCCTATCTTGCCGGCATGCAGGCCGGGCTTTGCGCGCCGCCTGGGGCTGCGGGGGCGACACATTGGCGCCTGGAACGCCGCTTCGTGCCGCAAATGAATCGCGCCGAAGCGGATAGTCGTTATGCGCTTTGGCGCGATGCTTTGCGCCGCACCCTTTCGGACCAACCCGCATGATTTACGATGATCTTGGCGTGCCGCGCATCATCAATGCCTATGGCACCAATACGCGGCTTTCCGGCGGGCTGATGGCGCCTGAGGTGCTGGCCGCCATGGCGGAAGCCGCAGGTGCCACTGTTGAAATGCATCATTTGCAAGCCGCCGCCAGCCGAGAGATCAGCAAGGCGACCGGCGCCGAAGCGGGCATTGTCACTTCCGGCGCTTCCGCCGCTGTTTTGCTGGGCGCGGCGGCCTGCATGGCGCGGCTTGATCCGGGCGCGATGAACCGCCTGCCTGATACGCGCGGGATGCCGGATGAATTCATCACCATTCGCAGCCAGCGCAATATGTATGACCGCGCCCTGCGTGTGGCGGGTGGGCGCGTCATTGAAATCGGCATTCCAGACCGTATTTCCGGCCCTGGCGTGCGCGATGCTGCGCCTTGGGAAATCGCCGATGCCATCACAGACCGCACGGCGGCGCTCTATTATCTGGCGGGCACCAATAGCGAACCGCCGCTACCCGATGTGGTGCGCGTAGCGCGCGAACGGCATATCCCCGTTTTGGTGGATGCGGCCGCGCAATTGCCACCAGCCGAAAACCTGAAGCGCTTCATCGCCGAGGGTGCCGATCTGGTGTGTTTTTCCGGCGGCAAGGCTTTGGGCGGGCCGCAATCTTCCGGCATTCTCGCCGGTCGGCGTGATCTGGTTGCCTCTGCCCTCGCGCAAATGCTTGATCTTGATATGCCGGAAGCGGATTTCATCGCGCCGCCGGAATTCTCGCCACTCGCGCAAATGCGCGGCCTGCCGCATCACGGCATTGGGCGGTCTTGTAAGATCGGCAAGGAAGAAATCATTGGCCTGATCGTGGCTTTACGGCGCTTTGTGGCCGACAATCCGGCTGAGCGCAGCTCGCATTGGCAGGCGCGGCTGGAAGCGGTGCTGGCGGCTACCGGACACCCGGCAAACCTTCGCCTTGTGCCGGATGGCGCCAAGCCTGGCCTGCCCATTCTGGAATGGCGCCTGCCCGATGCGGCCGCAGCCCATGCGGCGGATGCGCGGCTGCGCGCCCATCGTCCCGCCATCCATCTTGATGCCGGGCGCATTGGCCAGGGCCTGCTTGCCATCAACCCGATTGCCTTTGACGATAGAGACGCGGCCATACTCGGCGCCGCGATCAAGGAGTGCATGGCGTGAGTGATCTGTTTCTGATCGGTAATGGCGCCGGTTTTTCCGGTGACCGCGTGGATGCGCCCATCCCTGTGATGCGCAGCCTGATCAAGCGCGGCCTGCCGGCGGCGATGTTCTTTGAATGCCTGGGCGAACGCACGGTGGCACTCGCGCAATTGGAACGCCGCCGAGACCCAGAAGCGGGCTATGAGCCCATGCTGGAACGGCTGTTGGAACCCATCCTGGCTGATGCGGCGCGCGCGGGCATTCCCATTCTCGGCAATTTTGGCGCGGCCAATCCGTTGGCTGCAGCGCGCGCCATTGCGCGGCTGGCGAAGCGCCTTGGCTTGCCGGAACTCCGTATCGGGCTTGTCACTGGTGATGATGTTTCCGCCAGCATCAATCTGGACAGGATGGCGGTGCATGAAGCCGATGTCGGGCTTGATATGTCTTCCTGGAAACTGGTCTCCGCCAATGCCTATATCGGTGCCGCGCCCTTGGCAGAAGCGCTGGCAGCGGGCGCGCAAATCGTCGTGGCGGGGCGCACGTCGGACCCGGCACTCGCCATCGCACCGCTCATGCATCATTTCGGCTGGGCGGAGGATGATTGGCAGGCGCTCGCGGTCGGTGCCGCGACGGGGCATTTGTTGGAATGCGGCAGCCAGGTGACCGGCGGCGTATTTTGGGACCCAGGCTTCAAGGATATTCCAGACCCCGCCAATATCGGCTTTCCCATCGCCGAAGTCGGGCGCGATTTGTCGCTGCTGATCACGAAGCCCGAAGACACCGGCGGCCTTGTTGATCTGCGCACGGTGAAGGAACAGCTTTTGTATGAGGTGCATGATCCAGCGCGCTACATCACGCCCGATGTGACTTTGGACATCACCGCTGCGCATCTGACCATGGCGGGCAAGGATCGCGTGGCGGTGCATGGCCTGCGCGGCAACACGCGCCCCGATTTGCTGAAAGTCACCGCCTGCTATGAAGGTTCATGGCTCGGTGAGGGTGAAATCAGCGTCGCCGGCCCCAATGCGCTGGCCCGCGCCAAGGCGACCGCGGATGTGCTGCTGGAACGCGTCCAGCGCCGCGGCCTTGCGCGTCGCGCGCGGGCTGATCTGATTGGTGTCGCTTCCGTGCATGATTCGGATGATGGCGCGCTCTGGCGCGGCTATGATGGGCCGGCACCGCAGGACATTCGCATTCGGCTCGCGGTAGAAGCCACCACGCGTGATGATGCGGACCAGGCATCGCGTGAAGCGCTCGCCCTGCTTTGTTGCGGCACGGCGGGGACCTCAGGCGCGCGTTGGCGCGTCACGCCCCGCATCCTGACGCGGAGCTTCCTGGTCCCGCGTGACCAAGTGCCCACCGAAACACGCGTACTGCCGGCGCGGGAGTGGAATTGAAAGACCGCTACGGTGAACAACGACCAACTTCTGAACCAATTGACGCAGCAGGCGGTCGAGGCACGGCGCCTTATGCTTGGCAGGCTTCTGTATAATCGTCTTCAGGGAACGGTCGGCTATGGCCCCTTAAAGGGCTTTCGCCTTCAAGAACAGCAGATTTGGGGCCAGGGAGACCTCGGCCCGAAACTATTGGGGCTTTATGAGCAGGAAGTTCTGGAAAGAATCGCAGCACGCCAGAAGCAGTGGGCCTGCGTGATCAATCTTGGCGCCGGCGATGGCTATTACGGCGTTGGCCTGGTCAAAAGCGGCCTTGCTGCCCGCAGCTTCTGTTTCGAACAAAGCAGCGAAGGTCAGGCGGCGATCACACACGCGGCCGAGACCAATGGCGTTGCTGATCGCATCACCATTCTGGGCCGAGCCGATGCGGATTTTCTAGCCAGCCCGGCGCTTCAGGATATTGATCTATCAAGCACCCTTATCATTATCGATATTGAAGGGGGCGAATTCACCCTGCTTGCGGATGATCTTCTCAATCACCTGAAAGACGCAGAGCTGATCATCGAATTGCATGGCCGCTTCATCGCCACCAATCCAAACCCGGAAGCCGCGCTCCTGCACAGACTGGCGCAATATTTCCGCTGTGATGTTTTTTCGATGGGGCAGCGCGATCTATCCAGGATTACTGAACTAGCCGCTCTTGGGGATAGTGATCGCTGGCTTTTGTGCTCCGAAGGGCGCCCCTTCCTCATGCGTTGGGCTCATTGCCATCCAATCCCAAGACAGGTCGCAAGCCATGGCTGAAACCACCACCATCACCCTGCATGAGATCGCCCATAGCCGCGCGGGCGATAAGGGCAATCGCGTCAATCTTTCGCTCATGCCATATGATCCGGCGCATTATGATCTGCTCGCCGAACAGGTCACGGCGGAAAAGGTGCTGGCACTATTTCGCCATCGCGGCGCTACAGGTTGTACGCGCTACGATCTGCCGCTGCTGCACGCCTTTAATTTCGTGATTGATGATGTGCTGGAAGGCGGCGTGAATGGCAGCCTTAATCTTGATGGCCATGGCAAGAGCCATTCCTTCCGGCTGCTCGCCATGACCATCGACATGCCAAACGAAAAACTCAGCCGCCCTTGACGCCTTCCGTATTCACATACAGCGCATACAGCGACTGCGCGGCGGCCATGAATAACCGGTTGCGATAGCGGCCGCCGAAGCAGAGATTGGCGCAGCGTTCCGGCAAATGGATATGCCCTATTGGCGCGCCGGCATTATTGTACACGCGCACACCGTCAAATTCTGCCGTCATGCCCCAGCCACACCAGAGATTGCCATCCACATCCACACGGAAGCCATCGGGCGTTTCGCCTGGCTGACACGCCACGAAAACACGGCGCTTGCGCAAGCTTTTGCCATTCGCCCCCACATCAAAGGCCAGAATATTGCGCGGGTCAGCGCGGCTTTCGATGACATACAAAATCTTCTCATCCGGGCTGAAGGCCAAGCCGTTCGGATGATTCACCTCATCCGTCACCAGCGTGATCTCGCCGCTCTGGCCATCAATGCGATAGACATTGGTATGCGGCAATTCAGGTGTGGCGCGTTCGCCCTCATAATTCGCCATCAGGCCAAAGGGCGGGTCCGTGAACCAGATGGACCCGTCGGATTTCACCACAACATCATTCGGGCTGTTCAGCCGCTTGCCCTTGTAGCTCTCAGCCAGCACCGTGATCGCGCCATCATATTCAAAGCGCACCACGCGGCGGCCGAAATGCTCACACGCAATCACGCGCCCCTGACGGTCCCGCGTATGGCCATTGGCGTTATTGGCGGGCTTGCGCCAGGCACTGACCGCGCCGGTTTCCTCATCCCATTTCAGCACGCGGTTATTGGGGATATCAGACCATAAAAGGCAGCGCGCATCGCCAAGCCAAACAGGCCCCTCACCCCAGCGCGTGCCGTGATAAAGCCTTTCAACAGCCGAAAGCGGCAGATGATATTTCTTGAAGGAAGCATCCATCGCAACAATGGAAGGGTCCGGATAGCGCAGGCTTTGCTGCCAACGAGGATCTTGGTTCATGGCGTTTCTCCCTGGGCCATAACAGAAGCATGGACCAAGCGCCGCAAAAGGCCAATCAGGTGCGCAAAAGCACGCGGCGGCGGAGCCGCACCGCCCCGGCCGGCATGGCGGCGAAGATGTCCTTCTCAGCCTCAATCAGACAAAGCCCCGCCAAGCGCGCGGGGCAGATGGTGCGGCCGGCTTTCTCCCAGGCCGTGCCGGCGCGCATCAGGGGCGTGAAGGGCGGCACGTAAAGCGCGGCGTCGCGGCGTTCCACGCGAAACATCTGCGCCTGCAAAAGCTTGGAAATCTGTCCCGGCGAATAAGGCCGGCCATGGCCGAAGGGCGTGTGGTCGAACTGCGCCCAGATGCCGCGCCGATTGGGTGCGACCACCAGCAAGCGCCCATCATCGCGCAGCACGCGCCAGCATTCGCGCAGCAACCGCCCTGCGTTTTCCGCCGCTTCCAGCCCATGCACCAGCAGGATGCGATCAAAGCTCAAATCCGGAAATGGCAGCGCATCTTCTTCGGCCAATACGGCGGATGAAACCCCGCCATGGGCAAAGCGCGAAGGGCCAAGCTGCGCCGGCGCCAGCGCAATGCAACGCGCCGCTTCTTCTCGCCACAAGGGCAAGTATGGCTCCGCATGGCCAATGCCCAGCACATCAAGCCTCGTCAGCCGCGGCCAAAGCACGGAAAGCCGCCGGCGCAACAGGCGCGCCGTCAGCCCGCCCGCCGGGGCGGCGTAGAATTCGGCCAGGCCATGGATTTCTTCTGCCATAAGGGTAGATATAGGCACTTCCGGGCCCGCTTGGCATGGCCCCCTGACAAGGCACCCCCTCATGGCTCTCACCACGACCCCCATCCCCTGCCTGTCCGACAATTACGCCTGGCTGCTCCGCGCCGCCGATGGCCGCCTTGCGGTCTGCGACCCGGCAGAAGACGCCCCCGTGGCAGCGGCGGTGGAAGCTGCGGGCGGCAAGCTCGATCTGATTTTGCTGACGCATCACCACGGGGATCACGTGGCGGGCGTACCGGGCCTGGTGGCGCGCTATGGCGCCAAGGTGGTTGGCGCGGCGGCGGATAAGCACCGCCTGCCGCCACTCGATCAGGCGGTCTCACCGGGTGACACGGTGGATGTGCTGGGCAGCAAGGCGGCAGTGCTGGCGAGTGATGGCCACACGCGCGGCCATATCGCCTTCCACATCGCCGATTCGCAGATTCTGCTCTGTGGCGACACGCTATTTTCGCTCGGCTGCGGGCGGCTGCTGGAAGGCACGGCGGAGCAGATGTTCGCCTCACTCGCCGCGCTTGCTGCGCTTCCCGGCGAAACGCTCGTTTGCTGCGGGCATGAATATACCGAAAGCAATGCGCGCTTTGCCATTACGGTGGAGCCGGACAATGCCGCGCTGAAGGCCCGCATCGCGGAAGCCCATGCGCAGCGCGCCGCCGGCAAGCCGACGCTGCCCAGCACCATCGCTTCCGAACGCGCCGCCAATCCTTTTGTCCGCGCCCCGGATATCGCCACACTTGCCCGCATCCGTGCTGGCAAGGATACATTTCGTTAAATCATGTTTGGTCGCATTTTCCGAGTCGCCAAATGCAGGCACTTGGCTCGAAAATGCTCCGATCCAACCCAAGGAAACGCCCAATGAAACTGCATTACTCACCAGCCAGCCCCTATGTGCGGAAAGTCATGGTCTGCGCCATTGCGCGTGGCATTGGCGGGCTTTTGGAAAAAGTCTCGACCAATCCCCATCAATCGCCCGCCGATCTGCTGGCCGATAACCCGCTCTCCAAAGTGCCCGCTTTGGTTACGAAGGACGGCATAGCGATTTATGACAGCCCGGTGATTTGCGAATACCTCGACACAATCGGTTCCGCCGCGCCGCTTTTCCCACCGACCGGCAGTGCGCCGCGCCTGAAGGCCATGATCCGGCAAGCCGCCGCCGATGGCATTCTGGATGCCGCCGTGGCGCGGCGCCTGCAAATGGGCCAGCCGCAGGATGATGGCCGCAAGGCTTTCGATGCGCGCCAAAAGGCCGCAGTGGAACGCGCCTTGGCCGTGCTGGAAAAGGACCCGCCGCGCGGGCTTGGCGATATCGGCGCCATCAGCATTGCCTGCGCGCTCGGCTACCTCGATTTCCGCTTTGCCGCTGAACCCTGGCGCGATTCCTGCCCGAAGCTCGCCGCCTGGTTTGCGGAGGTCTCGAAGCTGGCGCCGCTCGCTGAAACCGTGCCGGTCGGCTGAACCATGATTGACCTGCGCGATCCGGGCGTGACCGCCGCGCAGGTCATTGCCGCGCTTTCGCTCCAGCCCCACCCGGAAGGCGGCCATTACCGCGAAATCTGGCGCGATGCGCCAGAAGCGGGCGGGCGCGGCGCGGGCACGGCCATCTATTTCCTTCTCGCGGCCGATGAATTCAGCCATTGGCATCGCGTGGATGCTGCCGAAGCCTGGCATTGGTATGCGGGCGGGCCGCTGGCGCTGAGTCTTTCGCCCGATGGCCATGATGCGGAAGCCGTGCATCTCGGCCCCGATCTTTCGCGCCATCAGCGGCCTTTCGCTCTGGTGCCGAAGGGCTGGTGGCAAAGCGCCGTGTCGCTCGGGCGTTGGTCGCTGGTCGGCTGCACCGTCAGCCCCGCCTTTGATTTCGCCGGCTTTGAATTGGCGCCGCCCGATTGGCGCCCCACCCCCCGAGGAAGCACATGAGCACAAGCCTGGCCTGGGATGAACGCTACCAGAATGGCGGCTTTGAGTTTGGCGAGGCGCCGAACCTTTACCTGCAATCCCAAGCGCATCGCCTGCGCCCGGGGATGCGTGCGCTGGCGGTTGGCGATGGCGAAGGGCGCAATGGCGTCTGGCTGGCCGGTCAGGGGCTGGAGGTGACGTCGGTAGATTGGTCCGGCGTGGGCCTGGCCAAGGCAGCGTCGCTGGCGCGCCAACGCGGCGTGGCGCTGAACACCATTACGGCCGACGTGGCCGCCTGGGATTGGCCGCATGCGCGGTTTGACCTGATTGCCTGGATTTTTGTGCATCTGCCACCGGAAGACAGGGCGCGGGCCACACAAGGCGCTATAGCGGCGCTCGCCCCCGGCGGCTTGCTGGTGCTGGAATGCTTCACCCCGGCGCAGGAAGGCCGCCGAAGCGGTGGGCCAAAGCTGCGCGAATTGCTCTGGAGTCGCGCCATCGTCGAGGAATGCTTCGCGGGGCTTGAGGTGCTGGAATTGCTGGAAGGCACCGTGCTGCTGGATGAAGGCCCACGCCATCAGGGGCATGCCGAAGTGGTGCGCGCCTTATTGAGGAAGCCCTGAACCTTCACGCAAGGTTGTCCCAGCAAGGACGCAAGGTTACAAGGAGAATCGTGCACCCCGCGCCGCTCATCACCCCGTCGCTTCTCGCCGCCGATTTCGCCAAACTCGGTGAGGAAGTGCGCGCGATCACCGCCGCAGGCGCGGATTGGCTGCATTTGGATATCATGGACGGGCATTTCGTCCCGAATATCTCTTTCGGGCCGGGGCTGATCAAGGCGCTCCGCAAGCACACCACCATCCCCTTTGATGTGCATCTGATGATCGCGCCAGCGGACCCCTATTTGCAGGCTTTCGCCGATGCCGGGGCGGATCTTATTTCGCTGCATCCCGAAGCGGGCGCGCATTTGCATCGTTCGCTGCAAACCATCCGGGGCTTGGGCAAAAAGGCCGGCGTGGTGCTGAACCCGGCCACCCACATCGCTGCCATCGAACATGTGCTGGATCTTTGCGATCTGATCCTGGTGATGTCGGTCAATCCGGGCTTTGGTGGGCAGAGCTTCCTGGAAAGCCAATTGCCGAAAATCGAAAAGCTGCGCCGGCTGATCGAAGCCTCGGGCCGCGATATCCGGCTGCAGGTGGATGGCGGCGTGACGGCCAAAACCGCGCCGCTATGCCTGAATGCCGGCGCTGATGTGCTGGTGGCCGGCACCGCCGTATTCGGCGCGCCGGATTACGCCGCCGCGATCCGGGCTTTGCGCGGGGGCGTGGCATGATCAACCTGCTGCGCGGCGCCCGACAAAAGCTCGCGCGGCTGCGTCCCGTGCGGGTGCCTGATGCCCCTGCCCGCCCCTTTCGTGATCTTTGGCCCGGCGATGCCGCACGCGGCGCGCGGCTATTGCGCGGAGAAGCCGATTTCGCCGGCACTATCCGCCCCATGCGCCTGCTGGCCGAAGGCGGTGAGCCCTGGGGCGGCAAGGGTGCCTCACCCGCCTGGCGCGCTTCTGCGCACGGCTTTGCCTGGATGCGTGATTTGCGCGCGCTGGGGACGGATGCCGCGCGGCTCCGCGCCCGTGCGCTGACCGCGGATTGGCTGCAAAGCGGCTGGGAAGAAGACATTGCCGATGCGCCGGAAGTGGTGGGCGCGCGTATTTCTGCCTGGCTTGGCCATTGGGATTTCTTCGCCGCGACGGCCGAGGATGTTTTCCGCCGTCAGGTGATGCAGCGGCTCGCGCAGGATGCGCGCGATCTGGTGGGTGCGCTGCCGGCGGAAGAAGAACACCGCGGCGCGCTGGTGGCGCTGAAGGGCGCGCTTGCTGCTGCTGTGGCCTTGGAAGAAGATGCCTATCTGCAACGCGCGATCCGTTTCCTGCCGGCCGAGATTGAACGCCAATTCCTGCCCGATGGCGGGCATGTGGAACGATCCCCCGCGCAGCAACTCGCGGCACTGCAAGACCTGATCGAAATCCGCAACCTGCTGCATGGTGTTGGCGTGGAAGCGCCGCCGCATTTGATGGCCGCGCTGGATCGCGCGGCGCCTGCTTTGCGTTTGTTCCGCCACGGCGATGGCGGCTTGGCGTTGTTCAATGGCGCACGCGAAGAAAACTCGGCTCTGCTCGATCTGGTACTGACGCAAGGCCAGGCGCGCGGGCGGGGCGCGCTGGAATTGCCGGAAACCGGCTTTCAGCGCCTGCAGGCCGGGCGCAGCGTCATTATCATGGATGCCGGACCGCCGCCACGCGGGCGCGGCGGTGCCACCGGGCTTGGCGGCTTGCCAAGCGGCGCGGATCGTTTCGCCCATGCCGGCACGCTTTCCTTCGAAATGTCGGTCGGGCGTGATCGGCTGATCGTGAATTGTGGCGCCGCCCCAGCGGGCGAAGAAGGCTGGCGCGATGCCTTGCGCGCCACCGCCGCGCATTCCACGTTGGTTCTGTCCGACACCAATTCCAGCGAGCTTCGCCCCGAAGGCCTTGGCCGCAAGCCTGAGACTATTGAAGTGGAACGCCAGGAAGCGACCGGCGCGCAATGGCTGGAAGCAAGCCATGATGGCTGGCGCGGCCCCTTTGGCGCGGTGCATCGCCGGCGGCTTTACCTCGCGGAATCGGGCGATGATTTGCGCGGTGAGGATGTGCTGGAATTGCCGCCCGATGCGCCAGTGCCGATTTTCGTCGCGCGCTTTCATCTGCACCCCGCGGTGACTGCCAATCTATTGCAGGATGAAAGTGCCGTGCTGCTGCGCCTCGCTTCCGGTGCGGGCTGGAAGCTTCGTGCCAAGGGTGCGCGCGTCGCACTGGAAGACAGCATCTATCTGGGTGGTGAGGCGCGGCGCAGCCTGCAAATCGTACTTTACGCGGAAGAGAATGAGGTTTCCCTGCAATGGGCGATCACGCGGGTCAGCCTGCCCGGTGCGGCGCCCGCGGTTTAAGCAGTTCACTGTTTACCGGCAGCACAGAACACGCTGCCAAGAAAGCCGCTCAAACCTCCACCACCACATAATCCGCTTCAATTTGCACCGGAAACGTCTCCGCTTGGTAAGGCCCTTCCACTGCGCCACCATCCATCGGCATGGATTGAGGCGCAGAGTCTTTTTGAGCGGCTGATTCACCGCTTCGGGTATGCGCCCTTCGCGGATCAGACGCATTATCTTGAGCGGCTGATTCACCGCTTCGGGCATGCGCCCTTCGCGGATCAGACGCATTATCTTGAGCGGCTGATTCACCGCTTCGGGCATGCGCCCTTCGCGGATCAGACGCTAGCGTAGCCCCCGATTCCACATGCGCCGGAAAGGCGCGCACCTTGGTCCTGCGCGGATCAAACCAGCTTTTCCCGGTGCGGATATCAAATTCCCAATTATGCCAGGGGCAGCGCAGCATCTCTCCGGCGCGCGAGAAATGATAGCGCCCCGGTTCATCACTCAGCGTCAGGCCGCACAAAATGCCGCCGGAAAGCGCGCTCCCTTGGTGCGGGCAACGATCAAGCAGCGCGAAGAATTCACCACCCAGATTGAACACGACAATCTTCTTGCCATCGGCTTCCACCAGCTTCCGGCCACCGGGCGGGATTTCATCCACCGCCGCAACAATATGCCGCGCCATTACAGCCGATAGAAGCTACGCGCATTTCCGCCGAAAATCGCGGCGCGCTTTTCTGCTGGAATGAAGGACGGAATCGCAATGCGCGGATCGTCAAAATCCCAATGCGGATAATCGCTGGCGTAAAGAATACGATCCCAGCCGATCCATTCCATCGCATCCAGCAAATGCTCGCCCTTCGCCGGTTCTTCGATCGGCTGGGTCGAGACATAGACATGTTCACGCATATATTCGGAAGGCGCCCGCTTCAGATGCGGCACTTCATCACGCAGCCGCTTCCAATTATTATCGAGCCGCCAGCCGAGTGATGGCATCCAGCCAAAGCCGCATTCAATCATCAAAATCTTGAGTGTGGGGAAGCGTTCAAACACGCCTTCCACCACGAAGGACGCCACTTGTGCCTGTGCGCTGGTCGCATGTTCCTGCACTTCTTCCACATAGAAGGAAGGCCAGCCGCCATTGGTCATGGCATTGCCGGAAAAGCCAAAGGCGTGAATGCCAATCGGCAGGCCCACTTCCGCGGCGGCTTCATAAATCGGCCAATAGCGCTTGCGGCCGAGCGGTTCCGAGGTACGGCTCATCAGCAGCACCTGGCAGAAGCGGCCATCGCCGGCGCGCTTGCGGATTTCAGCGGCTGACGCCGCCGCATCCTCATAAGGCACCACGATGGAAGCGCGCAGCCGCGCATCATGATCCACCCAATGCGCCAATTGCCATTCATTCACAGCATGGGCGAGGGCGACCGAAAGATCATCATTCACATCGCCCTGGCCCGATGGCTGCAAGGGGTTGAGCACGCCAATATCCAGCCCGTAATGATCCAGAAATTGCTTTTGCACAAAGCCAAGATCGGAAGCGGGCGGCTGGCCTTGCGGCCCCCAGGCATCGCGCCGACTGGCGAGCGGTGCGGCCTTCGGAAAGGGATAGCCCTTATGGAAGCCGTGGCGCGCATGAATGCCGTAAGTGGTCAGGCGGTACCACGCGGCATCGGTCATGAAGGGGCGGTATTCGCCCAAATCGGCGCATCGCGGATGGATATCGCAATCCACCAGACCAAGTGTTGCAGCGGCGGGCCGACCAGGGGCGGCGATGGGGCGGATGATGTTCATGCCAGGGCTCCTTCGCTAGTGCGCATCCTATTCACGTGCGTTCACCGGATACGCACTAGGATTTTGTTTGGTCGCATTTTCCGAGTCGCCAAGTGATTTCACTTGGCTTGAAAATGCTCCGATCCTACCATAAGTCGCGCGCGGGTTATCCACCATGATTTTCTTGAGCAGGGCCTGATCGAGCCCTTGGGGCACGGTCGCGTCCCCTTCAAAATGAGCATGGGGCCAATCGGAAGACCAAAGCAGCAGCTCATCCGATCCCAAATGATCCATCAGCCGCGCCATGGTATCGGCTTCCTCCGGCACATCCAGCGGGCGGATCGAAAGGCGCACATGGTCGCGCACATATTCCGATGGCGGGCGATCCAGCCAGGGCACTTCAAAGCGCACACCCTTCCAGGCTTTTACCAACCGCCAGAGAAAAGACGGCAGCCAGGACACGCCACTTTCCAGCAGCACGACCTTGAGCTTCGGGAATTTCACAAACACGCCTTCGGTAATCAGGGACGCAAGCGCTGCTTGAAACCCCATGGAATTCGCCGTGTATTCCTCAAGATAATAGGAAGGCCAGCCGACCGAGGTGACGGGGTGGCGCCAATTGCTGCCGGCATGAATGGCAAGCGGCATATTGTGGCGAGACAGCGCCTCATAGACCGGCCACCATTCACGGCGGCCGAGCGGGATTTCCCCCATGCAAAGCGTCATGGCCTGCACAAAACGGTGATCGGGGGCGAGGCGTTCAATCTCGGCCACTGATTCCTCAATGGCATTGGGCAGCAAAATGGAAGCGCGCAGGCGCTGATCGCCGTCCAGCCATTCAGCGCGGATCCAATCATTCACGGCGCGGGCAAAGGCAGCGGAAAGATCGCGGCTGAAGGGAAGCTGCGCCGGGAAAAGCGGGTTGAGGATGCCGATGCCAACCTGCCAGCGATCCAGCACTTGCGCTTGCAGGGTTTCAAGCTTGCAGGGCGCCTCCCCTTTCGGGCCACGCCAATCGGCACGCACGGTGGAAGGGGCGGCGGGCGGCCAGGACGCGCTTTCAAGTTGAAAGACGCCGCGTTCCTTCAGGCTGCTGCGCCAATGCTGATCCATATAGGGGAACAGGCTTGCCATGCTGGGCAGGCCCGGATGCAGATCGCAATCTATTGCCGCTTCGGTCACGGTTCCTCCGGCGCTTCATACACAGTAGCGCGGGCGGAGCATCCTCCCTTTTTTCAGGGGGATCAATGGCCGGAAAGCGCCATGATCGCGGCGCGATAGGGCAAGGAAGGCACGGCCCCTGATTGCGTGCAGGCAAGCGCGCCCGCCGCGACAGCCAGGCGCAATGTCTTTTCCGGCGTATAGCCTTCGGCGCTGAAGGCCGCGAAGGCGCCAAGGAAGGCATCGCCGGCGCCGGTGGTATCCGCAACCGTCACGCGGGGTGGCGCAGCATCAATTACCACCCCATCCGGGCGCGCCCAAAAAGCGCCAGCGGCGCCGGCGGTCACGATCACGTCGCGCATTGTCTCGGCAGCGAGGGCGAGCGCCAGGGCTGCGGGCTCGGCCTCTCGTTGTGCCAGAATGGCGGCTTCGGTTTCATTCAGCACCAGCATGTCAGTCGCCGCCAGAAGCTCCGGCGTGATGGGTGCAGCCGGGGCAACATTCAGGATACGGCGCACACTAGGCAGGGCGCGAAACAGCGCGGCGGTCGCGGCTTGCGGCGTTTCAAGCTGTGCGAGTGCCACTGCGACATCGGCGGGGGCCGTGAAGCCTGGGTGTAAGGCCAATGCAGCGTTGGCACCGGGGATGATGATGATCTGATTTTCGCCCGCGGCATCGAGCAGGATGGTGGCGGCGCCGGTAGGCGCTTCGGTTACTTGCACCGCCTGCGCCGCAATCCCTTCCGCCAGCCAAAGCGCTTGCGCGGCGTTACCAGCAGCATCATCCCCAATGGCCGCGATCAGCGCCACATGCCCGCCAGCGCGTGCTGCCGCGACAGCTTGGTTGCTGCCCTTGCCGCCATGGAATTCGGCCATGCCAAGCGCGGTGAGTGTCTCACCCGGCGCGGGAAAACGCTCAAGGCGCAGCAACGTGTCGCGATTATACGAACCAATAACGAGAATACCGCCCATAAGGGCAAAGCCTGCGGGGCGCACCCGCCCCGGTCAAGCGTGAAATTATCTCAGGCAGGCCGCCACATGAGGCAGGAAATGCTGCACCGGCGGTGTTTCAAGCCCCGCCACCTTGGCGCCTTCATCAAAGCGCCGCAGGCGCACCGCATCTTCCGCCTGCGGCAGTGCCCGGAAAGCGGCGACTTCATCAGCCGACATCGGGCCACCTTGCAGCGACAGGCTGAGCACGGAATCAGGCGAAAGCTTGGCGAAGTAATCGGCTTCCGTCGCGCAAAGATAGCGCTTGGCAGCGACATGCAGCCGCACGGGTTCCGTCACTTCAGGGCCGAACCAGGATTGCAGCCATGCCTGGCCCAATTCCTCATGCTTGTCATCCACGCCATGCTTGGCGGGGTTGTCACCCAAATCATGCACCAAATGGCCGATATCATGCAGCAGCGCCGCGGCAATCAGGGCTGATGAACACCCCTCACGCTCTGCCTGCCACGCCGCTTGCAAGGCGTGTTGGCGCTGCGTGACATCATGCAGCCCGTAGCGGCCATGGCCCTTGCCATCAATCAGATCAGCCAATTCCTGCAAGCGCGGGTCTTCAGTATTTGCCATGATGCATTCTCCCTCACCGGTCATGATTTCGGTAGCCCTTGCTGGGGCGTCAGGGAAGCGCCGTCATGGTCGTGTCATCAATTCTTCACGACCATGACGGACAAGCTGCGGACAGGTCTGGCTTAAGCGGCCTGATTAAGCCCGCCCATCGCCATCAACTGCGTCACATGATGGTCCGCATCGCCAAACATGGTGTCTATGGTGGTGATGCGCTTGAAGTAATGCCCGCCCAGATATTCCATCGTCATGGCAATGCCGCCATGCAGCTGGATGGCACTCTGGCCGAGGAATTTGCCGGAACGCCCGATCTGCACCTTCACCGCCGACATTTGCCGGCGGCGTTCGGTAGCATCTGTTTCCTGCGCCATCATCGCCGCCAGCATGGCCATGGAACGCGCTTCTTCCAATGAGACCATCATCTCCGCCGCGCGATGCTGCAGCGATTGGAAAGACCCAATGGGCCGGCCGAATTGCTTGCGCGTGCGCAGATAATCCAGCGTCAGCTTATGCAGCGCATCCATCGCCCCCACCGCCTCACCAGCAAGGGCTGCGATGGTTTCATCCACCACACGATCCACCAGCGCCAAGCCATTGCCGGCATCGCCCAGCAGCGCTTCCGCCGGGAGCGCCACGCGATCCAGCGTGATTTCCGCCCCGCGCAACCCATCCGTGGTGGGGTAGCCGCGCCGCGTCACACCCTTGGCATTCGCCGGCACCAGGAACACCCCAATGCCGGATTTGTCGCGCCGCGCGCCACCGGTGCGCGCGGTCACCACAATCTGGTCCGCCACATCGCCATGCAGCACCACACCCTTGCGGCCTTCCAGCACCCAGCCCGCGCCATCCTTCTTCGCCGTGGTCGCGACATCATGCAGATCATGGCGCGCTTGCGGTTCCGTATAACCAAAGGCGAGTTTCAGTTTGCCCGCAGCGATTTCCGGCACCATGGCGGCACGCTGTGCTGCCGTTGCGCCGTGGCGAATAAAGCCACCCCCCATCACCACCGTCGCAAGCCAGGGTTCCAGCGTGATGGCGCTGCCCATGGCTTCCGCCATCAGCATCACTTCAACCGGGCCGGCACCAAAGCCGCCATCTTCCTCCGCGAAGGGCAGGCCGAGCAGGCCAAGATCGGCATAGGCTTCCCACATTTCCTGCGACCAGCCGGTGGCTGATTTCATGAAGCGCTTGCGGTCTTCGAACTTGTATTTATCGGCCAGCAGCTTGGTCAGGCTGTCCTGCAGCAGCCGCTGGTCTTCGGAAAGATCGAAATCCATGTCTCAGAGCCCCAAAAACGCTTTTGCCATGATGTTCTTTTGGATCTCGGTGGAACCACCATAGATCGTTTGCTTGCGCCAATTGAAATAGGTCGGCTGCGCCAGCGTTGCCCATTCCGGCGCCAATTCCGGTTCATTCCAGCGATCGCCATCGGGATCAGCACCCACCATGCCGTAAGGCCCGGCGGCCATGACATAAAGATCACTGATCGCCTGCTGAATCTCGGTGCCGCGAATTTTCAGCACCGAAGATGCCGGGTTGGGCTTGCGTTCACTAAGCTGACGATTCTCATCGGCCAGCACGCGCATGGTGGTCATCTCCAGCGCCTTCAACTGCACTTCAACTTCCACCAAACGCTCACGGAAGCGCCCATCTTCAATCATCGGGCGCTCACCACCCGGCGCATTCTGCGCAATCAGCTTGAGCCGGCGGATACGATCCTTGGAAGCACCAACCCGCGCCTGACCGGTACGTTCATTGGACAGCAGGAATTTCGCGCAATCCCAGCCGCGATGTTCCGTGCCGACCAGATTGGCCACCGGCACTTTCACATCATCGAAGAACACCTCATTCACCTCATGCGCGCCATCAATGGTGATGATGGGGCGCACCGTGATGCCAGGCGTATTCATATCGACCACCAGGAAGGAAATGCCTTCCTGCTGTTTCGCCGCTTCCGGATTGGTGCGCACCAGCAGGAAGATCCAATCGGCATATTGCGCCAGTGTCGTCCAGGTCTTTTGCCCATTGACGATATAATGATCACCTTCACGCACTGCGCGCGTTTTCAGCGAGGCAAGGTCAGACCCCGCGCCGGGTTCGGAAAAGCCCTGGCAGAACCAAAGATCGAGATTGGCAAGCTTGGGCAGGAAGAACTTCTTCTGTTCTTCGGTGCCGAAGGCGATCAGCACCGGGCCCAACATATTGCAGTTGAAGCCAAGCGGAATCGGTGCCGGCGTGCCCTGCAATTCTTCCAGCAGGATGAAGCGCTTGATGGCGGACCAATCCTTCTGCCCGCCCCATTCCGCCGGCCAATGCGGCACGCACCAGCCCTTGGCATTCAGCTTCTTTTGCCAATCCACCTGCATTTGCTTGGTGGGGGTGCGGCCCGCCGCCAGACGCTCCCGCGTATCAGCGGGCAGGTTGGCATCAATCCAGTCCCGCACTTCCTGGCGGAAGGCGCGTTCCTCATCCGTGAAGCGTAGATCCATTGCTCTTTCCCCTTATTCCTGCCTGCCGCAACGCGGCATCAAACCTTGGACTTGCCCATGGCCGCGAAGCTTCCGCCTTCATCGGCCAGTTTTTCGATCAGCGCCGCGGGGCGCAGGTTCTTATCACCCGTCGCCTCGGCGTATTTATTGAGCTTGTCGCGCACGGCCTTGAGGCCAAGCGTATCCGCCCAGAACATCGGCCCGCCACGCCAGGCCGGCCAGCCAAAGCCATTGGTGAAGATCACATCAATATCAATCGGGCGGGACGCGATGCCTTCTTCCAGGATGCGGGCGCCTTCATTCACCATCGGCAGAAGCAACCGTTCCAGGATTTCATCCGCCTCAATCTTGCGCCGGCGCACCTGCATTTTTTCGGCGACATCCAGGATGATGCGCTCCACTTCCGGGTCGGGCAGGCGATTGCGCTTTTCGTCATACATATACCAGCCCTTGCTGGTTTTCTGACCAAAACGCCCCGCCGCCACCACAGCATCCGCGATCGGTGCGACGGTGCCGCGCGCCTTGCGCACCGCGGCGCCAATATCCAGCCCCGCGAGGTCCCCGGTCGCGAGCGGCCCCATGGCCATGCCATAGCCTTCCATCACGCGGTCAATATCCTGCGGCAGGCAGCCTTCCAGCAGCAGCTTTTCCACCTGCGGCGTGCGCTTGCCGGTCATGCGATTGCCGACAAAGCCATCGCAATTGCCAACCAGCACCGGCAGCTTGCCGATCTTCTTGCCGAATTCGGTCGCTGTTGCGATGGCGACCGCATTGGTCTTCGACCCGCGCACATTTTCAAGCAGGCGCATCACATTGGCCGGGCTGAAGAAATGCATCCCCATCACCCATTCCGGCCGCGATGTCGCATTCGCGATCTGATCAATATCGAGCGTGGAGGTATTGGAAGCCAGCACAATCCCCGGCCGCGCCGCCTTATCCAAGCGCGCGAAGACCTGCTTCTTCACGTCCATATTCTCAAACACCGCTTCAATCACCAG
>JBIIGZ010000294.1:0-2554 GCA_044236185.1 Roseomonas sp.
ATCCATCCGGCTGCCTGCTCATAAGCCTGCGCGATCCTGAACAGCATGGCTTCCCCATAATTCCGCCCGATCAATTGCAGCCCCAAGGGCAGGCCAGAAGCGCCAAAGCCGCAAGGCAGTGCGAGGCCCGGATGGCCGGTGGCGTTGAAGGGGCCGGTGATGGGGTGGGACCGGCGGAACGGCCCTTCATCCACATCCACCACGCGTGGTGCCGCGGTTGGGTTGCCGGCACATAAAATCGCGTCACAGCCGGCCAGCACTGCATCCACCTCAGCCGTGATAATCCGCCGCAGGCGCTGCGCCTGAATATATTCAGCGCCGGTGACGAAAGCCCCCATCATCAAGCGTTCGCGCGTGACACGGCCATAATCCTGCGGGCGGGTGCGCAGCCATTCGCCATGAATGGCAAAACCTTCCGCGATCAGAATGGTCTGAATACAGGCATCCATGCGCTGCTTGCTCGGCAATACAACATCAACAATCGTGGCACCCAGCGCGCGCCATTTTTCAGCCGCCGCATCCACTGCTGCCATGACTTCCGCATCAACGCCCGCTTCAATGTCATAGGCGCGTGCGCGACCAATGGTCAGCCCCGCAACACCCTTGCGCAAATCAGCGCTGTAATCAGGCACGGCTTCGCGTGCCGAGCCCGGATCGCCCAGATCATGCCCGGCCAGCACCTGCATCGCCAGCGCACAATCTTCCACCGAGCGCGTCAGCGGCCCCGCATGATCCAACGTGAAGGAAAGCGGCACCACGCCGCGCCGGCTGATCACGCCATAGGTCGGCTTCAGCCCGACAATGCCGCAAAACGTAGCCGGCAGGCGGATGGACCCAGCCGTATCACTCCCCATGGCAAGCCCGACCATGCCAGAGGCCACCGCAACACCGGAACCGCTGCTCGATCCGCCAGCGAAATGCGCGGTGTTCCAAGGGTTCTTCGCATTGGGAAAGGGCAGCGCATCAGTGGGCCCACCACGGGCGAATTCATGCGTGGAAAGCTTGCCGAGCAGCACCATCCCGGCCGCTTCCAGCCTGGCGGTGGTGGCAGCGTCTTCGCGCGCCACATTGTCAATCAGCAGCTTGGAATGCGCTGTGGTGCGCACCCCTGCAACATCGTATATATCCTTGAGCGCATAAGGAATGCCATGCAAAGGCCCGCGCTTTTTGCCGGCCTTGATTTCAGCCTCGGCGGCCGCTGCCGCGCGGCGCGCGCGATCCGCCGTGAGAGTGATGAAGGCATTCAGCTTCGGGTCAAGCGCGGCAATCCGCGCCAGCGCTGCTTCCGTGAGCGCCACAGGTGAAAGCGTCCCGGCGGCAATGCCGGCCGAGGCTTCCGCGAGGGAAGGAACAGGCGCGCTCATTTAGAGCCGCCCCGCCGCGTCATGACGCGGCGAACCGCCTCCAAAATTTTGTTTGATCGCGTTTTCCGAGTCGCCAAGCGCTTCCGCTTGGCTTGAAAATACTCGTGGCCCCGCCGGCTGGGTTAGCGCGAAAGCAGGTTCGGTTGCGAGCGGCATCGGTTCATTCAGCAGCTTCCGCATCTCCAGCCAGGCGCGAAAGCCTTCCATCATCGCGGCACGCCGTTCCGGTGGCACAACCACACCGGCGCGCGCCAGCGCCATATCGAATTCGGCTTCGGGATCGGGTTGGGGCATCGGGCTCTCCCAAGATGGGCTGCGTTGTTGCGAAGCGTCCCCCGACCCTTGCCGAGCGTCAAGCAAGAAAAAAGGGCGCCGGCTTCAGACCGGCGCCCCCTTCAAGACTTCTGGAACGTAACCTCAGGCGAGGTCGAAGCGGTCCAGCATCATCACCTTGTTCCAGGCAGCGACGAAATCCTTCACGAATTTCGCCTGATTGTCGTCCTGCGCGTAAACTTCAGACAAGGCGCGCAATTCGCTGTTGGAACCGAACACCAGATCAACGCGCGTCGCGGTCCATTTCACATTGCCGCTGGTGCGATCACGGCCTTCGAAGATATCGGCCGAGTCAGACACTGCCTTCCACACTGTGCCCATATCCAGCACATTGACGAAGAAGTCATTCGTCAGCTGACCCGGACGCTTGGTGAAAACACCATGCTGCGCCTGGCCAACATTGGCATTCAGCGCACGCATCCCGCCCACCAGCACGGTCATTTCCGGCGCGGTCAGCGTCAGCAGCTGCGCCTTATCCACCAGCTGTTCTTCCGCCTTCACCGTATAGGCAAGCTTGCGGTAGTTACGGAAACCATCCGCTTCCGGTTCAAGCACCGAGAAGCTATCCGCATCCGTCTGAGCGGCAGTGGCATCCGTGCGGCCCGGCGTGAAGGGCACCGTCACCGAATGACCAGCCGCCTTCGCCGCCGCTTCCACCGCAGCGCAGCCGCCAAGCACGATCAGATCAGCGAGCGACACCTGCTTGCCGTCCTTCGCCGCGCCATTGAAGGCCTTTTGCACGCCTTCCAGCGCGGCCAGCACCTTCGCAAGCTGCCCCGGCTGATTGGCTTCCCAATCCTTCTGCGGCGCCAAGCGAATGCGCGCGCCATTGGCGCCACCGCGACGGTCCGAACCAC
>JBIIGZ010000295.1:0-2525 GCA_044236185.1 Roseomonas sp.
CGGATCGCGTGGCGCAATTGCCGCTTGGCGTGATTGGTGCGGCGCTGGGCACCGCGCTTTTGCCGCTCCTTTCTCGGCATTTGCGGCTTGGCGAAAAGCTCTCCGCGCATCGCGCGCTCAATCGCGGTATTGAATTGGCGGTGTTGCTGACGCTGCCTTGCGCGGCGGGGCTGGCGGTGGCTTCGGGGCCGATTATCGTGGCCTTGTTCCAGCGCGGCGCCTTTGATGCGGCGGCGAGTGCGGCTTCCGCGGCGGCGCTGGTGACCTATGCCGCCGGCCTGCCGGCCTTTGTACTGGTCAAGGTTTTTGCGCCGGCGTTTTTCGCGCGCGGCGATACCTCCGCCCCGGTGCGGATCGGGATTTTGTCTGTCGCGGTCAATCTGGCACTCAACCTCGCCTTCATGAATGTGCTGGGGCATGTCGGCGTGGCACTCGCGACCAGTATCGCGGCCTGGGTGAATGGCGGCTTGCTTGCCTGGCTTTTGGTGCGGCGCGGACATTTGGTGCTGGACCGGCGCTGCCGGCGCGTGCTGCCGCGCCTGGTGCTGGCAAGTGCCCTGATGGCAGCGGTGGTATTTGGCGTTGGGCTGGCGCTGCCAGGGCTTAGCGCAGTGCTGCGCGCGGGACTGATGATCCTGGTCGGCATGGCGGGTTTTACGCTGGCCGGCATGGCGCTTGGCGCCTTCCACCCGCGCGATGTGTTGCGCCAATTGCGCCGCCGCGCCCCCCGTGGCGCAAGCCCGGCTGATACTGCATGATGTCCAAGGTTCCTGGGGGATAGGCGCATGGATGCGGCACGGCGGCAGGTGGTTCTGATCAATGCCGCGCATAGTTTCACCCATTACAGCCTGTTGATCCTGGCGACTGCCGTGCTTGCCATGGTGCAGCAGGATGCGGGGATTTTCGGCCCGGATTACGGGCCGATCCTCGCACTTGGCACCACCATGTTCGTGATTTACGGGCTTTGTGCTTTGCCCATGGGCTGGCTTGCGGAGCGTTTTGGCCGACGCCTTTTGATGGTAGCCTTCTTCATGGGCTCTGGCGCCTTCATGGTGGCGGCGGGCTTTGCGCCATCACCCATGATGCTTGCGATTACGCTTGGCGCCATGGGGGCTTTTGTCGCGATCTATCACCCGATTGGCACTGCGATCCTGGTGGAGGCCGCTGGCGAGAAAGTGGGCCGCGCCATGGGCATCAATGGCGTTTTCGGCAATCTGGGCGTGGCAACCGCCCCCGTGCTGACTGCCTTCATTGCCGCCGATATTGGCTGGCGTTGGGCCTTCATTATCCCTGGCATCGCATGCATTATTGTTGGCTTCTTCTACTGGCGCGAACCGCCCTTTGATTCCGCGCGCATCCAGGCGGGCGGCAAGCCCTTCCCTGAGATCCCCGCCGCGCTGGTGCGCCGTGCGGTGATTATATTGCTCGCCATTGCGACAGTCTCTGGCCTGGTGTTCAACGCCTATACGCTCCTGATACCGAAGCTGATGCAGGAACGTCTGGCCGGCAGCCCGGAATTGCTGCCGATTGTGGGCCTGCTTTCCTTCCTCGCCACGATTTGCGGTGGGGTGGCGCAATTCAGCGTGGGGCGGATGATTGACCGTCACACGCTGAAAAGTGTGTTCATGCCGCTGGCGGTGCTGGTGGTGCCGGGCTTGTTCGCACTTGCCTTTCTGGATGGCTGGTTCGTGCTGCCCGTGGCGGGGCTGGTCGCAGCCTGCATCTTTGGTCAGGTGACGGTGAATGAGACCATGACAGCACGGTATGTCGCGCCTGCCTTGCGCGCGAAGCTCTATTCCATCCGCTTCACGGTTGGGTTTTTGGGCGCAGCAATTGCCTCGCCGCTCATTGGTTTTTTGCATGAAGCGACGGGATCTTTGGCACTTTCCATGCTGGTACTGGGCGGGGTTGCTTGCGTGACGCTTGCCTGCGCCATGCTATTCCCGAACCGCCAGGAGGAATTGCAGCCGGAGCTTTGGGCGAAGGCCGCCTTATAAGGGCCAGCGCGGGCGCGGGTTATGCGCCAACGAATCGGTCAGACCAAGCCGCAAGCGTTCCATGCCCGCCCAGGCGACCATCACGGCATTGTCGGTGCAGTAGCGCAAAGGCGGTGCCAGCATGGGCAAGCCCCTGGCTTCGGCAACGCCGCGCAGCGCCGTGCGGATGGCTGTGTTGGCCGCAACGCCCCCCGCCACCACCAGCGCCGTCATATTGGGCGCCATATCCAGCGCATGCGATGCGCGATCAGCCAGCACGGCGGCCACTGAAGCCTGGAAAGCCGCCGCGATATCGGCCGGCCGCGCTTGTCCCGCCGCCACGGCCCGCGCCACCGCGGTTTTGAGACCGGAGAAGGAAAAATCGCAGCCAGGCCGCCCAAGCAATGGTCGCGGCAGGTTGATTGCCCCCGGATCACCCCCTGACGCCAGGCGTTCCAGATGCGGCCCACCGGGCCAGGGCAGGCCGAGAAGCTTCGCGGATTTATCGAAGGCTTCCCCCACCGCGTCATCCAAGGTGCTGCCAAGGCG
>JBIIGZ010000149.1:0-8283 GCA_044236185.1 Roseomonas sp.
GGCGCGGGCGCGGGCTGAGGCGATGGATCATGTTTTGTTTCATGGCCCGCCTGGTCTTGGGAAGACCACTTTGGCGCAGATTGTGGCGCGTGAATTGGGGGTTGGTTTCCGGGCGACATCGGGCCCGGTTTTGCAGCGTGCGGGTGATTTGGCGGCGATCCTGACCAATTTGCAGCCGCGTGATGTGTTGTTTGTGGATGAGATCCATCGCTTGCAGCCGGCGATCGAGGAAACGCTTTATCCGGCGATGGAGGATTTCCAGCTTGATTTGATCATTGGTGAGGGCCCGGCGGCGCGCACGGTGCGGATTGATTTGCCGCCTTTCACATTGATTGGCGCGACAACCAGGGCGGGGTTGCTGGCCACACCTTTGCGGGATCGCTTCGGCATTCCCTTGCGTTTGGTGCTTTATACGCCTGAGGAATTGTTGGGTATTGTGACGCGCGGCGCGCGCAAGCTGGGCTTTGACTTGTCCGAAGATGGCGCGCGGGAAATCGCGAGCCGTTCGCGCGGCACGCCGCGTATCGCGGGGCGGCTGCTGCGGCGTGTGCGTGATTTCGCCCTGATGGAAGACAAGGTCGCGGATCGTGCGATGGCGGATGCGGCGCTTAGGCGGTTGGAAGTTGATGCGCTTGGTTTGGATGCGATGGATCGGCGGTATTTGGCGCGGATCGCGGAACACCATAATGGCGGGCCGGTTGGGATTGAAACGCTGGCCGCTGCACTCGCCGAAAGCCGGGATACGCTTGAAGAAGTGGTGGAGCCTTTCCTGATTCAGGAAGGCTTGGTGTTGCGCACGCCGCGCGGGCGGGTGCTGGGGGATCGCGGCTGGCGGCATTTGGGGCTCAGCCCACCGGCGGGGGTTCAGCCCTTGCTTGATTTGCTTGGGGATCAGGAGGCGTGAGCACGCCGCATCTTTGGGCACTCCGCGTTTACTTTGAGGATACGGATGCGGGGGGCGTTGCCTATCACGCGCGCTATTTGCATTGGGCGGAAAGGGCGCGGACGGAAGCCTTGCGCGCCATGGGTTTGCCGCACCAGGAAATGATCGCGCGGCACGGTGTCTTCCTCGTGGTGCGGCGGCTTGAAGTGGAGTATTTCAAACCGGCGCGACTCGACGAATCGGTGGTGGTGGAGACGCATATCCGCCGTGTGACGGGCGCGCAGGTGTGGCTGACCCAGGTGGTGCGGCGTGAGGCGGAAGCCGAGGCACTCGCGGTCTTGGAAGTGCGGCTGGCTTCTGTAGGGCAGGAGGGCGCCAGGCCGGTGCCCTTGCCGGAGCCTTGGCGTTCGGCACTGCGCGCGGTGGCTGAGGCCGCGCCGGGGTGAACAAGTTTCTGCCGGGAAAAGGCCGCTTTTTCCGGGTGTGGTGTGTCAGGTGGCCTCGGCTGCCTTCAATCGTCCCGTCGCGGGCGAAGGAGATGTGGCGTGGATCGTAGCGTGACCACTCAGGCGCTTGGGCAGGCAGCCCATGACCTTTCGCTGTGGGGCCTGTTCCTGCAGGCGGATTGGGTCGTCAAGGCGGTGATGATCGGGCTGCTGCTCGCCAGTATTTGGGTCTGGGCGGTGGTGTTCGAAAAAGTCGTGACCATGCGGCGCGTCAACAAGGCGGCGGATGGGTTTGAGGATCGCTTCTGGTCTGGCGGCAGCCTGGATGAGCTTTTCACGCGCGAAGGGGAGCAGCCAACGCATCCGATGGCGGCGGTGTTTGGCGCAGCGATGCGCGAATGGCGCCGCAGCGCGGGCAGCCTCAGTGTGCTGGGCGGCGCCAAGGAACGCGTGGAACGCGCCATGGCGGTGACCATCGGGCGGGAAATGGAAAGGCTGGAACGCTGGATGGTGTTTCTGGCGTCCGTCGGTTCGGTCGGGCCGTTTGTTGGGCTGTTCGGGACCGTTTGGGGGATCATGAATTCCTTCTCGGCCATTGCGGGGATGCAGAATACCAATTTGGCCGTGGTTGCGCCGGGGATTGCGGAAGCGCTGTTCGCCACCGCGATTGGTCTGGTCGCGGCGATCCCGGCGGTGTTGGCCTATAATAAAATCAACACGGATTTGGCGCGCTTTGCCGCGCGGCTGGAAGGTTTCGCGACCGAATTTGGCGCCATCCTGTCGCGCCAGACAGAAGCGGCGGCGAATGATGGCGGGCCGCGCAGCCCGAACCAGGCGGCGGAATAGGCCATGGCGGCATCCCTTTCAGGCGGGCGGGCTTCCGGGCGTTCGCGTTATCGTCCGATGGCGGAAATCAATGTCACGCCGCTGGTGGATGTGATGCTGGTGCTGCTGATCATTTTCATGGTCGCGGCGCCCTTGATGACGGTGGGTGTGCCGGTGGATTTGCCGAAAACCACGGCCCAGCCGCTCAATCAGGAAACCGAACCGCTGACGATTACGGTGAACCCTGAGGGCAAGATTTTCTTGCAGGAAACGGAAGTGCCTTTGGATGGGCTGGTGCCGCGCCTGCAGGCGATCATGCGCGAACAGCCGCAAGGCGCGCCGGAGCGTCGGATTTTCGTGCGGGGTGACAAGGCCATTTCCTATGGCCGCGTGATGGAGGTGATGGGCACCATCGCCGGTGCCGGCTTCACCCGTGTCGCGCTGCTGGCCGAACAGCCGGCAGGCCCGCGCCCGGCGGCGGCAGCACCCCCGGCGGGGCGGCCCGCGCCGCAGCCAGCGCGCCCGGCAGCGCCGCCTGCTCAGCCCAATCGCCCGGCCCAGCAGCCCCGCTGAAGGCCGGGGAAGGAGAGAGCCTTGCCCCGGGGCCTGCCCGATAAACGCCTGAACAAATGGCTGATGGTCTCGGCGGGGCTGCATGTCGCGCTGCTGGCCATCGGGGCCTTGTTTTCGCTTGCGCGCAGCATCCCGGAACCTCAGGAACAAGGGATCGCGGTGGAGCTGGTCGCCCCCGGCCCGGCGCAAATGGCGCGCGCAGAGACGCCCTCACCGAACCCGGCGCAAACCTCGACCCCCAACCCAGCGCCGCCCACGCCCGAACCGCCTGCGCCGGAGCCACCGCGCAATGCGCCGCCCGAGCCAACGCCGCCGCCGCCACCCCCGCCGCCGGCGCCGGCTGCTGCGCCAACGCCAGCGCCGCCAAGCCCGGCGCCACCAACACCACCCGCGCCGGCGCCAGCGCCAAGCCCTGAGCCTTCGCCCGCCCCGCGCGTGACGCCACAGACGCCAACGCAGCAGCCCACCCCGCCGCGGCAACAGACGGCGCAGCCGCCGCGCCCGGAACCACCCTTGCCCTTGCCGCCGCCCCCGGTGCCGCCGCCGCCTGAACCTTCGCGTCAAGCGGGCACGGGGCAGACGCCGCCGGTGGCGCGGCCGCAGGAAAACAGCACCTCAGTGCAGAATACGCTGGAGCGGTTGCGCGCCCAGCAGCAGCAGGACCGCGCGCCGACCGCGCGGCCCAATCCTTCCGGCGCGCCGCGCCAGGGGGGCGGTTCGCCAACCGGGACGGCGGCGCTGACGCAGGGGGAGATTCGCGGCCTCGCGGATCAGGTTGCGGAATGCTGGAATGTGGATGCCGGCATGCTCGGGCTTCAGGATATTACGGTTGAATTGCGCGTGCAGCTTGATCCACAGGGCAATGTCCGCAATGTGGTGCCGGCGGGAAATATGCCGACAGATCCGCGTGTGCGGTCTGTATTCGAATCGGCGCGGCGTGCTCTACTGGCGCCCGCATGCAATCCACTGAAAGTGCCTGCGGATAAAATGCAAACCGTGATGGCTTCCACTTTTCGCTTCAGCCCGCGCGGGCTGGTGCGCTGAATTCGGGATGATGGGCATGACAACTAGACGCTCCCTTCTGCTTGGTGCCGCTGGCGCGGTGACGGTCTCGGGCCTTGCGGGCGCGCCGGATGCGGCTTTCGCGCAAGGGGCGGTGATTGACATCACGCGCGCGCGCACCAACCCGATCCCCATCGCCATTCCGGATTTCGCCGGCGCTGGTGATGGCCAGCGTTACGGGCGCGACATTGCCCGCGTTGTACAGGCCAATTTGCGCAATTCCGGCCTGTTTCGCCCGGTGGAACGCCAAGCCTTCATCCAAACACCGGAAGCCGCCGCGCAAACGCCGCGGTTTCAGGATTGGCGCGTGATTGGGGCGCAGGCGCTGACAACGGGGCGCGCCGATGTGCAGGGCGGCAATCTGCGCGTGGAATTCCGCCTTTGGGATGTGCTGCCGGAAAACCAATTGCAGGGTACGGCCTTCACCGCGCCAACCGGCAATTGGCGGCGCATCGCGCATCTGATCTCTGACGTGATCTATGAAAGATTGCTGGGCGAAAAAGGCTATTTCGATACACGCATTGTCTATATCGCGGAATCCGGCCCGCGAGATCGCCGGCTGCGCAGGCTTGCGATCATGGATCAGGATGGTGAAAACAATGCCTTCCTGACCGATGGGCGCGAAGCCGCGCTTACGCCGCGCTTTCATCCTTCGGCGGATCGCGTGGCCTTCATGTCCTATCAAAGCCGCGAACAGCCGCGCGTTGTGCTTTTTGATTTGAATACGCGCGGCCAACAGGTGCTTGGTAATTTTCCGGGCATGACGCTTTCACCACGCTTCGCCCCCGATGGACGTTCCGTAGTGCTTTCCGCCATGCGCGGTGGGGACGCGAATATCTTCGCGGTTGACTTGGCCAGCAGGCGCGAAAGGCAGCTTACCAGCGGCAGTTCGCTGGATGTCAGCCCCTGCTATTCGCCGGATGGCACGCAGATTGTGTTCAATTCCGATCGCGGCGGCGATCAGCAGCTTTATGTGATGGATGCGAATGGCGGCGGCATTCGGCGCATTTCTTTCGGCCGCGGGCGTTACGCCACACCGGTCTGGTCACCGCGCGGTGATTTGATTGCCTTCACACGGTTCGGCGGTGGTAGCTTCGCCATTGGCGTGATGCGCCCCGATGGATCGGGTGAGCGTATTTTGTCTGAGGGCTGGAAGATGGAAGCACCGAGCTTTGCGCCCAATGGCCGCATGCTGGTCTTTGGCCGGGAAACCCGCGCCACTGATTCGCGCGGCGGCGGCTTTTCGGCGCGCATCCACACCATAGACATTGCGGGCTTCAATGAACGCCCCTTGCCAACACCAACGGACGCGACCGATCCAACCTGGTCGCCCCTGCTCTCCTGAAGGTTTTCATGAGGTTTTGGCTTGACCGCAGCAAATCAAGCCTTTACCGCACCGCACAAAGTTATGATTTTCCTGAAAGGAAACCAGTCATGAAGTTGAAATTCCTTGGCATTGCCAGCATCGTGCTGCTCGCCGCCTGCTCCAATTCCGATTCCAGCAGCAGCACTGGCGCCGGCGCCGGCGCGGGCAATATCCGCCCTGGCAGCCAGGAAGATCTGGTCGCCAATGTTGGTGATCGCGTCTTCTTTGATTTTGATCGCAGCAATATCCGCGCCGATCAGCGCCCGGTGTTGCAGCGCCAGGCGGAATGGATGGGCCGCTTCCCGGAAGTGCGGGTGCAGGTTGAAGGCCATGCGGATGAACGCGGCACGCGCGAATATAACCTCGCCCTCGGTCAGCGCCGCGCCAATGCGGCGCGCGATGTCCTGGTGGCGGGTGGCGTGAATCCTTCGCGGGTTTCCACCATCTCCTTCGGCAAGGATCAGCCGGCGGCGCTGGGTTCGGATGAAAGCGCCTGGGCGCAGAACCGCCGCGCCGTCACGGTCGTTCGCTAGAGCGTGTTGCGTTCACATGGGTTCACGCAACCCGCTCTACCTCGTTTTTTTTCGAGCATCTTCACACGTTCAGATGATTCCATCTGAACGTGATCTGCTCTTAAGGGAAGGGGCGCGGCTTCGGCCGCGCCGCTTGAAGACCATGGCAGGCTTTACCCCGGTTTTCCGTCTGGCGCTTCTGGGCCTTGGGCTGATGCTTGCCACCCCTGCTGGGGCGCAGGTGGAAACACGCGAAGGCATTGCGCTGCAAAACCAGATCCTGGATTTGCGGCGGGAAATTGATGCGCTCCGCCGAGGTGGTGGTGCCGTGGTGGCGCCGACTGCGCCTTCACGCGCGCCGGCTGCCTCGGGCGATCTGGTGCAACAACTGCTTGGTCGTGTGCAGGAGCTTGAAGAAGAAAACCGCCGCCTGCGTGGTCGCGCCGATGTCGCCGACAATAATGAACGGCAGATGCGCGCCGAGATTGAAAAACTGCGGGGCGATCTGGATTTCCGCCTGCAAGCCCTGGAGAGAGGGGCTGGCCGGCCGGCCACCGCGCGCCCTCCTCAGCCGGGGCCGGCGGCGCAAGCTCAGCCAGCTCCGGCACCCTCCAACGCCCCTAGAACCGCCGAAAAGGCCATTGCAGATGGTCAGGCCGCGCTTGCCCGGCGCGATTTCCCCGCCGCCGAGACTGCCGCGCGGGAGGCGATCCGCGCCCGCCCCGGTGCCCGCGCCCAGGATGCGTCCCTCCTGCTGGGTGACGCGCTGATGGGCAAGCGCGATTTCCAGAATGCCGCGCTTGCCTATGATGAGGCCTATAGCCGCAACCGCCAGGGCGCCCGTGCGCCAGAGGCGATGATCGGCCTGGCCAATGCCTTCCAGGGTTTTGGCGCCAAGCGGGAAGCTTGTGAGACTTTGGATAATCTGCGCTCCAACTTCCCCAACCTGTCTGGCCCGCAGGCGCAACGCGCGGCCGATAGCCGTCGCCGCGCGCAATGCCGGTGAGATAAGCCATTGGGGATAGCCCACTTCCTGCGCTGAGCCCTCCGGTCAGCCGCGCCGAATTCGCCGCCGCCATGGCGCCGCTTGGGCCATTCGGCGCGGCGCCTTGCCTTGCCGTCGCTGTTTCTGGCGGGCCGCATAGTCTGGCGCTTGCCTTGTTGGCGCGGGATTGGGTGGCGATGCGGGGCGGGCGGGTGCTCGCTTTGGTCGCGGATCATGGGCTGAGGCCGGAAAGCGGGGCCGAGGCTGATCATGTCATGGCGCTTTTGGCCAAGGCAGGCATCGCAGCGGAGGGCCTGCGGCTTGGCCTGCCTACCGGCGCGCGTCTGCAGGAACGCGCCCGCCATGCGCGGCTTGCGGCGCTGACAGAGGCCGCGGCACAACATGGCTGCCCTTGGTTGCTGCTCGGCCATCATCGCGGCGATCAGGCGGAAACCTTGGCTTTTCGGGCCTTGCGCGGCAGTGGTGCGGTGGGCCTGGCGGCCATGTCGGCGCTGCGCGTGGCGCCCGAATGCCTGATCCTTCGCCCGCTTCTGGGCTTTGCCCCCGCCCGGCTGGAAGTGGTGGTGGCCGCCGCCGAGCTTGCCCCGGTGCGTGATCCTTCCAACGACAATCCGCGCTTTGCCCGCATCCGTATCCGCAAGGCCCTGGCCGATCCTGGCGGGGAAGGTGAAGGAGTGCAGGCACTTGCCGAAGCAGCGGAGGCTTTCGCGCGCCGCCGCGCCCGGCAGGAAGCCGCGCTGCTCGCCCGACTGGCGGCTGCGGCGGAGATTCATCCGCAAGCCTATGCATGGCTGGACCCCAAGGCACTCGGCGCCGATGCGCTTGGTGTAGCGGCGCTGGCGCGTCTGGTCGGTCTGATCGGCGGCGCCGCCTGGCCGGTCCCGCTTGAGGCCACGGCAGCGCTGCTGGCGCGGGGTGGCGGGAGCCTTGCCGGCGCCTGGGTGCGACCCGGCACGGGCGGGCGCCTTCTCGTGGTGCGAGACCCTGGCCTGGTGGCCCCGGCCCAGCCAGTCACGCCGCCCTTTTTGTGGGATGGGCGCTTCCTGGTAACCGGCCCGGCGCGGCCTGGCTGGGTTTGCGCTGCGCTCGGCGAAGCCGCCATCGCCTTCCGGCACCAAACCAAAACGCCGCTTGCCGCGCTCCGTGCCCTGCCAGCGCTTTGGGATGAAAAGGGAAAGCTGGCACTCCTGCCCGGCCTGTCCTATGCTGAAAGGGTGGAAGCTTCGGCTTGGCGCTTGGTCTTTGCCCCCAAGGGCGGCGGCCTGCCGCCGGGTTGATCGCGCTTCCGTGGCTGGAAGATTTCACGCGGGTCATTCAAGATGCGTGAAGCCTCACTATGTATGCTGGCAGCGGGCGGCGGATGACGCCATCATGCTCCTGAAAATGGAAGGGTTGCGGTGAATAATTTCAGCCGAAACATGGCTTTATGGGTGATCGTAGCGCTGCTGCTGGTGGCGTTGTTCAACCTGTTTCAACCCAGCGGTTCAAGCCGCCCTGGTACCTCTCAAGTCGCCTATTCCGACTTTTTGAATGAGGTGCAGGCCGGCCATGTGCGCGATGTCACCATCCAGGGCCGCACCCTGACCGGGCAGCTGAGTGATGGCCGCCAA
>JBIIGZ010000018.1:0-27144 GCA_044236185.1 Roseomonas sp.
GGTGCCCCGCACGCGTCATACCCTCAATCACCGATGGCGTGCGGAGCGTTCTGCCGCAGGCCTCATCCATACGGGCCACCATGGCTTCCGGTGTGCCTGGCGCGGTGAAAATGCCGGTCCAAAGCGGATAGACCAGATCAAGCCCCTGTTCGCGCATGGTGGGTGTCTCCGGAAAATCGGGTGAGCGTTGTTCGGCAAAGACCGCCACTGCATGCAGACCATATTGCTTCACCAAATTCGCCTCTGCGGTCAGCATGGGCACGGTGCCGGAAAGCATGGCTTGCACACTATCGCCTGAACCGCGAAATGGGATGTGGTTCATCTCAACGCCGAAGGCGCGCGATAATCCTGTCATCGCCAGATGCCCAAGCCCGCCAACACCGCCCGAGGCATAGGGCAATTGGCCTGGATTGGCCTTTGCGCGCGCGACGATATCGGCGACCGTTTTGATGCCCGTTGTGGTTGGCGTCATCAGCGTGGCCGGCGCTTCCGCGACAAGACAAACGGCGGTGAGTTGATCCGCGCGATAAGGCGCGCGCGCCATGAAGCTTGGCTGAATGGCGATCGGCGCCATGGAGGTCAGCAGGATCGTCTGCCCATCCGGTTTGGCGCGCACCACTTCCGATGTGCCGATAGTGCCCGTGGCGCCGCCAACATTGCGAATAACCACCTGCGTGCCCATGGCCTCGGTAAATACTGGCTGGATAAGGCGGCCGATAATGTCCGTCCCGCCACCTGCCGGCCAGGGGATGATCATTTGCACCTGGGCAGAGGCAGGCGCGCTGCCAGCCCATAGCGCAGCCAGGGCCAGCGCGGCCCGCGACAAGAATTTCATAGCCGTGTTTCCTTCCCAATGCGGCACTTTGCGTGCCTTGGAGGGAAGCTTGGCCCAGGCGGTCCCGCCGGAGCAAGCGGAATTTGCGGCTGGCCGCGGCGCGGTCTAGCCTTTGGTCTACAAGAACAAGGAGGAAACCCATGTTGCGTTATGCCTTGGCGTTTTGCGCCGCGCTTTTCGCCGGCAATGTGCAGGCCGCCGATCTGCCCGACCGACCCATTCGCATCATTGTCCCCTTCACCCCTGCCGGTACCAGCGACATACTAGCGCGCGTTCTGGCCGAAGCCGCTGCGCCCTTCCTGCCGCGCGGGTCCGTGATAGAAAATCGTGGTGGCGCGGGCGGCAATATCGGTATGGCGGAAGCCGCACGCGGTGCGGCGGATGGCTCCACCCTTATTCAATGCGCCTTTGGCCCCTGCGGCGCCAATCCCGCGCTTTACGCCAATCCCGGCTATAGTCTGAACGATTTCGCGCCCGTGATCCTGACCGGCGCGGTGCGCAATGTGATGACGGTGCGCAAGGATTTGCCCGCGCGTAATATCCAGGAATTCATTGCGTTGGCGAAGACAACACCCTTGAGCTTTGCATCCTCGGGCGTCGGCGCTTCCAATCATCTTGGCCCGGAGTTGCTGCGCAGCATTACGGGGATTGAAATGACCCACGTGCCCTATCGCGGCAGCGGTCCGGCGGCGACGGATTTGATTGCCGGGCGCGTGGATGTATTTTTCGACAATCTTCCTTCCATCCTGCCGCATATCCGCGCCGGCACTGTGCGCGCTTTGGCGGCGCTGAGTGCGGAGCGCATTCCGGAACTGCCCGATCTGCCAACCTTTGCTGAACAGGGCGTGCAGGGCATGGTGATTGATAGTTGGTTCGGTTTCATGACACCGGCCAGAACGCCGCCCGCCGCCATTGCCGCGCTGAATGCTGCCTTCAACAAGGCGATGGAAACCCCGGCGGTGCGCCAGCGCATGCAGGAATTGGCGCTGACACCCATTGGCGGCACGCCGGCCCAGATGGGGGCGCATATCCAAAGCGAAGTGGCGCGCTGGTCTGAGGTGGTGCGCCGCCAAGGCATCCGCGCAGAGTGACCGTAGCATGAGCAAAATCCGCACGCTACGCACCATCCGCATCGCCGAACGCCCGAACCTGCTTTGGCTTGAAATCGAAACCGATGATGGGCTGAAGGGTTTGGGCGAGGCGTTTCGCGGTGCCGCCGCGGTGGAAGCGGTCATCCATGAAAGCGTCGCACCATTTCTGCTCGGGCGCGATGCGCGCCAGATTGAAGGCATTTCGCGGCACTTGCTGACACCTTACGTTGGTTTTGGTTCATCAAGCGCCGAAATTCGCGCAGCTTCGGCGGCGGATATCGCGCTTTGGGATTTGGCGGGAAAGCGCCTTGGCGTGCCGGTGCATGAGGCACTTGGTGGTCTCTCCCGCGATAGGGTACGCAGCTACAACACCTGCGCGGGCTATGATTACAACACGAAAAGCGCTCAACGCCGCGATATCGGCACGGCGGATCAGGCGCGCGGGCCTTATGATGATCAAGTGGCCTTCATGCGCGATGCTGGGGCGCTGGCGGAAAGCCTGCTTGCTGAAGGCTTCACCGCCATGAAAATCTGGCCCTTCGATATCTATGCGCCGGCGACCCAAGGGCAATCCATCACCCTGGCCGATCTCAAACGCGGGCTTGAACCTTTCGAGAAAATTCGCCGTGCCGTTGGTGACCGGATCGAGATCATGGCTGAATTGCACAGCCTTTGGTCCTATCCGGCGGCGCTCCGCATCTGTCAGGCTTTGGAACCCTTGGCGATCACCTGGGCGGAAGACCCGATCGGCAAGATGGATGATGTTGCTTCCCTCGCGGAATTGCGGCGCGCCACGCGCGTGCCGATCTGCGCGAGTGAAACGCTGGGCGGCAAGGTCGCGTTCCGGGACCTATTGGTAGCGGGTGCCACTGACGTGGTGATGCTTGATCTCACCTGGTGTGGTGGCCTGACCGAAGCGCGCAAGATTGCGGCGCTGGCCGAAGCCTGGGCGCGGCCCGTGGCGCCGCATGATTGCACCGGGCCGGTGACGCTTGTGGCATCGCTTCATTTGGCGCTGCATGCGCCAACAGCGATTTTTCAGGAAGTGGTGCGCGCAACGCTGGCCACCTGGTATCGGGACTTGGTCACGGACTTGCCGCGGTTGGAACAGGGCTGGGTGCTGCCCATGGAAGGGCCGGGGCTTGGCACTGCGCTATTGCCGGAAGTTGCTAAGCGCGAAGATGCGGTGGTGCGGGTCAGTCAGATTTAACTCGCACCCTCATCACGCAGCAGCCTCTCCACCATCTCCGCCGGCACATCGCTGTTGGTGAAGCAATCACCTGGGGCCCGCAGCAGCACGAAGCGCATCTTGCCATCGCGGTTTTTCTTGTCCTTCGCCATGCGCCCAAGCAGCGCATCCACCGTGAAGCGGCGCGGCAGATCGGTGATGCGCGCGGGCAGGCCGCAGGCAGCCAAATGCGCGATCACGCGGGATGGCCATTCCTGGCTGCAATGACCAAGGCGGGCGGAAAGCGAAGCCGCCAGGCCAAGCCCAACCGCCACCGCCTCGCCATGCAGCACGGAACCATCAAACCGCGCTTCGGCTTCCAAGGCATGGCCAAAGGTATGCCCAAGATTGAGCAAGGCACGCCCGCCCTCGGCACTTTCCTCACGCTCATCCGCGGCGACGACTGCCGCCTTCAGCTTGCAGGATTCAATCACGGCCACCGCAAGCGCGCCCGCATCGCCGGCCACAACGGCGCTGCCATTCGCTTCGCACCAATGCCAGAATTCGCCTTGCAACAAACCATGCTTCGCCACTTCCGCATAGCCTGCGCGCAATTCACGCGGCGGCAGGGTGCTAAGCGTATTCGTATCGGCCAGCACGATCTTCGGCTGATGAAAGGCACCGGCGAGGTTCTTCCCCGCTTTCAAATTCACCCCAGTCTTGCCGCCAACGCTGCTATCCACTTGGGCCAACAGGCTTGTCGGGATTTGCACAAAGGGCAGGCCGCGCATCGCAATCGCCGCCGCGAAGCCCGCCAAATCCCCCACCACACCACCGCCAAGCGCAATCACTGCTGTGCGCCGATCCACGCCGGCCGAAAGCAAATCATCCAACAACCCATGCAACCGGCCGAAATCCTTGCTCGCTTCGCCCGGCGGCACTGTCAGTTCTGCCGCAATCGCAAAGCCCGCTTCCTGCAAGCCGGCGCGCAAAACTGGCAGATGCAAAGGCGCCACCATCGCGTCTGAAATGATTGCAACACGCTTGGTCGGCAGCACCGGCGCCAGCAAGCCGCCAGCACGCGCCAGCAAGCCCTGCCCGACCAGCACTTCATAGGCACGCTCCCCAAGGCCAACAGGCACGCGTTCGGGCGGGTGATAGGTCTTCAAGGCATGCTCCAGACGGCGAGTGGTGTTTTCCAGGCTCTCATCATTGCAGGGCAGGGTGATGTCGGCTTCGGCATAAAGCGGGTGGCGGGCATTCATCAGGCGCTGCAGCACCTCGGCCGGGTCGGCATTCAGGAACATGGGGCGATGTTCGCGCCCGGCCACGCGGCGGATCAGCACCGAAATCGGGCATTTCAGCCAGATGGAAATGGCGCCGCTCGCGCGAATCGCAGCCCGCGTGGCGGCATCGGCAAAGGCACCGCCGCCGGTGGCCAGCACCAAGGGCGGGCCGGCCAGCAGGCGGGAAATCACGCGCCGCTCACCATCGCGGAAATGCGGCTCCCCATAGCGGGCGAAGATTTCCGTAATTGGCATGCCGGCAGCGTTTTCGATTTCCGTGTCGGCGTCTCGAAAAGGCAGACCCAAAAGCCCGGCCAGCCGCCGGCCGAGCGCGGATTTCCCCGCCCCCGGCAGCCCCACCAGCACAATGCTGGGCCGCGCCGGATCGCGCCCGGCGGCGGGTTCGGGCAGGCCTGGCAGGGCATCATCAAAGAGAGAGTTGCGCATCTTGGGGCTGAGCGTTAGCACGATTTCAGGAAAGCGAGAGGGAGCCCAGCCGCCAGCATGTTCCGTAACCCGATTCTGCTGGTTGTTGCCGTGGTGCTTGGCCTGTTTGCCGTGGGCCTGATCCTGCTTGGCGCCTTTCCGCCCAGCGTGACGCCCCAGGCCGTTGAGCGCACCATCCCCAATGACCGCTTCCGCGGGCGCTAAACCGGCTGCCCCGGCGGGGCTTTCCCGCCATGTTGAGGCGTTTCTGGAAATGTTGGCCGCCGAACGTGGCGCCGCACGCAATACGCTCGCGGCCTATCAGGCGGATTTGCAGGATTTCGCAGGCTTCGCCGCCGCCCGTGGCACCCCGCTACATGGGGCGGATAGCGCCTTGCTCCGCGCCTGGCTGGCTGGCCTCGCAGCCCAGGGCCTGGCCGCGCGCACCCAGGCCAGGCGGCTTTCCGCCATCCGCCAATTCCATCAATTCCTGCTGCGAGAGGGGGTCAGGGCCGATGACCCCTCCGAATTGCTGGAAGCCCCCCGCCTGCCGCAGAGCCTGCCGAAAGCGCTGCGCGAGGATGAGGTAGAGGCGCTGATCACCGCCGCCGCCGCCCTGCCCAGCAAGCGCGGGCCATTGGCAGCGGCGGTGGTGGAAATGCTCTATTGCAGCGGGCTCCGTGTTTCCGAACTGGTCAGCCTGCCGGCTGCCGCGCTTCGCCCCGGCGCGCCCCTGATTGTGGTACGCGGCAAGGGTGGGCGGGAAAGGCTGGTGCCGGTTTCCGAACGCGCGCGGGATTTGGCGCTTGCCGCCCGGCCCGAGGAAAAGGGCAAGGCTAACCGCCATCTTTTCCCCTCTCGCGGGGCGTCGGGGCACCTTACGCGGCAGGCTTTGGGCTTGATGTTGAAGGAGGTTGCCCTGGCGGCAGGGCTCGACCCCGCCCGGGTCAGCCCGCATGTGCTGCGCCATTCCTTTGCGTCCCATTTGCTGCAACGGGGCGCGGATTTGCGCAGCCTGCAAATGCTGCTGGGCCATGCGGATATCGGCACCACGCAAATCTACACGAAGGTGCTGGAGGAGCGGTTGCGGGCGCTGGTGGCGGAACACCACCCCCTGTCCAAACAGGGGGTCGCATCCCGGCCGGATTTGGGCTAACCCCCCGGCATGCGTCACTTCTTGGATTTCGAAAAACCTATCGCCGAGCTTGAGGGCAAGATCGAGGAGCTGCGTCGGACCACCGATGCCGGCGGCATTGATGTGGCCGAGGAGATCGGACGCCTCGGCGAAAAAGCCCAGGCGCTGCTGAAGACCACCTATGCAAAGCTGTCGCCCTGGCAGAAGGCGCAGGTGGCGCGCCACCCCGATAGGCCGCATGCAACGGATTACATCGCCGCCCTGATCCAGGATTTCACGCCCCTCGCGGGGGATCGCGCCTTTGCTGATGACGCCGCCGTGGTCGGCGGCATGGGGCGCTTCCGTGGCCGCGCCGTGATGGTGATGGGCACCGAACGCGGGCATGATACCGATAGCCGTGTGAAACATAATTTTGGCATGGCGCGGCCCGAGGGCTACCGGAAAGCGCGCCGCCTGATGGAATTGGCCGGGCGTTTTGGTCTGCCAATTCTTTCCTTCGTTGATACATCCGGCGCCTTTCCGGGCATTGATGCGGAAGCGCGCGGCCAGGCGGAAGCGATTGCGCGGTCCATCGAAGCCGGGCTGGATGCGCCCGTGCCCTTCATTGCGACCATTATTGGTGAAGGCGGGTCAGGTGGCGCGATTGCGCTGGCGGCGGCGGATCGCATCATCATGCTGGAACACGCGATCTATTCCGTGATCAGCCCTGAAGGCTGCGCTTCCATCCTGTGGCGCGATGCGGCGCAAGCCAGCACCGCTGCGGAAGCGCTGAAGCTGACGGCGGATGATTTGCGCAAGCTTGGCCTTGTGGATGTGGTGGTGCCGGAACCTTTGGGCGGCGCGCATCGTGAGGCCGCGACGGTAATTGCAGCGCTTGGTGATAAGATTGAAGCGCTGCTGACACCCTTACTCGCTCTGGATGGCGGCACCTTGCGCGCCCGCCGGCGCGACAAGTTCCTGGAAATGGGGCGTAGCGGCGCCCTGTGATGGCGGCTGATCCGTCCGGCGAGTTGCGCGCGCGTTTCCTGCGCGGCTTTCCGGCGATTGCGCTGGTGATTTTCCTCTCGGCGGTGGATCAGACGATTGTCGCCACCGCTTTGGCCGATATCGCCTCAGATATGGGCGGGATCGAACGTGTTTCCTGGATCCTGATTGCCTATCTGGTCGCCGCGACCTGCGCCGCGCCCGTCTTTGGCCAATTGGGGGATTTCTTTGGCCGACGGCGTTTGTTGTTTGTGGCACTGGCGATTTTCTTTGTGGGCTGCGCCGGCTGCGCGCTGGCGCCCAATCTGCCAAGCCTGATCATCGCGCGCGTGATCCAGGGCTTCGGCGGCGGCGCATTGCTGACACTGACTCAGGCTTTGATTGGCGAGACTGTGCCACCACGCGAACGCGGCAAATTCCAAGCCTGGATCGCGGGGGCTTATGGCTTTGCCTCGGCCTTCGGGCCGGTGGCGGGGGGCTTCATCACCCAGGCTTTCGGCTGGCGCTGGATTTTCTGGTTTCTGCTGCCTTTGCCCTTGGTCTGCGCTTATATCGCGCGTCGCCTGCCTGATATTGTGCCGGATCATGCCGGGCGGCGCTGGCAGTTTGATTGGCTGGGCCTCGCGCTTTTTGTGCTGACCATGGGGGCTGCCTTGGTCGCACTGGATCGCGCGCGGCGTTTTGATGCGGCCTATCTGCCGCTGATCATCGGCCTTGTTGCCATGGCGCTTTTTGCTGGTGTCGCGCTGCTGCGCGTGGAACGCCGCCAGCCGCAACCGCTACTGCCTTTGCCCTTGTTTGCCGAGGCCAGCATCTGGCGCTTGCTGATGCTTTCCATCCTGGTGGTCGCAGCGCAGGTTGGTTTGATTTCCTTCCTGCCCTTATGGCTGCAAGTGGTGCGTGGCTATGATCCGGCTTCCGCTGGGCTGGTGCTGCTTGCGATTTCAATCGGTTCATCTTTTGGGGCGTTTTTCTCGGGCAAGATGGTGGCGCGCACCGGCCATGCGATGCTTTGGCCAAGCATCGGCCTGCCTGTCGCGGCACTGATCTGGAGCCTGCTTGCGGTTTATGCCGCTGCCATGCCGCTTTGGCTGATGTTGGCGCTGTTGAGTGTGGCGACTTTCGGTTCCGGCACATCCTATCCCGTGGTGCAGACCACGGTGCAGGCAGCGGCGGGGCAGGGGCGGCTTGGCATTGCGGCGGCTGGCGTGGCGTTTTCGCGCAATTTCGGCGCTGCCCTTGGCGCGGCGGTGGCGGCGGCAGCGATCTTTGGTGCGATGGCCCTGTTCACGCCAAGCTTGACCGAGGGTTTTGCCGCGTTGGTCACTGATCTCGGCGGCTTGGGCGCGCGCATGGGCGGCGATGGCGTGGCGCAATTGCGCGCTGCCTTGGCCGAGCCCTTTCGCGGGCTGTTCATCATTGCCGCCGTGCTGGTCGGTGCCGCTTCCGTCATGGCCTGGCGCGTGCCGTTGCGCCGATATTGAGCTTGTGTCGAAGGGGCGGGACACGGCAAACTGGTGTAGTTTTCAAGGAATACTGCCATGGCCGAAACTACCCCACCCAAACCCGCCTTCGCCCCCACCCGCAGCCTGCCGCTGCCGGGCGGTGCGAAGCTTGTTTTCTGTTCCGGTGTCACCGCGCGCGGTAGCGCGGCCGAGGCTCAGGGCGTGGAAGCGCAGGCCGAGGAATGTTTCGCGCGCCTGACACGCGCCCTGGCGCAGGAAGGCGGCAGCTTCGCCGATGTGCTGAAGCTGAACACCTATCTTTCGGATATGCGCGATTACGCGGGCTTTGATGCGGTGCGCCGGCGCATCCTGGCGCCACTGCCCGTACCGCCCGCCAGCACCTGTGTGGGAGGCGCCAGCTTCACCACCCCGCTGACGCGCATCGAAATCGAAGCCATCGCGGTGATCGGCGCCGCTCTATGAGTTTGGCAGCACGCATCGCAACCGAAGGCGCGCGCATGGCGGAAGCCTGCACCGCCTGCGGCGCTTGCGTGCAAGCCTGCCCGATGACGCGCTTTGCCGCGGGCGTGGTTGAAGCTGATCCGGCCGAGGTCGCATTCGGCATGCGCGCGCTGTTGCTGGGCGAAGAAACATCGCCCGTAGCTCTCGCCTGGATTGGTGCCTGTACGCGAAGCGCCGCCTGCAACAGCGCCTGCCCCGAAAAGCTTGATGTCGCCTTGATGATGCGCTTCGCCAGCATGCGCGCGCGTGGTGCCTTGGATGGCGTGCCGTTGCTGCCAGTAAAGACCGAGAGTGGCTGGTCCGCACGCGTAAAGGGCTTTGCGCGGCTTGGCCTGACGGAACAGGAGCAAGCGGAATGGCTGTGACGCATCACCCCTTGCCGGCAGAGCGCGCTGTATTCTGGTATGGCTGCAATCTGTTGCGCCACGGCGATATCTTGCGCTTGACTTGGCGTTTTCTGGAAGCGGTTGGCGTGGATGCGGCGCCGCGCGGCGGGCCTTCGCATTGCTGTGGGTCAACGACGGAACATAATGCGCGCATCACGGAAGGCATGGGCCGACGCACCGTTGCGGCCTTCAATGCGACAGGGCGCGATAAGGTGATTACCTGGTGCCCTTCCTGCCACATGAACATGGCGGATGTGATGGTGCCGGAAACGCCCGCACAATTTGAAGCGGCGCATGTGACGGAAGTGCTGTGGGAACGCCGCGCAGCCTTGCAGGAATTACTGGTGAAGCCAGTGCCCGTGCGCGTTTTGCTACATCGCCATGCCGGGTTTCAGCCGCGTGTGGCGGTGAATGATCTGGTGTCTAACCTGCTTTGTCTGATCCCTGGGCTGGAGTTGGTGCGGGAAGATGAAGCGCTGCCCGGCCATATGTGTTCCGCCTTGGCCGGCGTGCCCGGCGCCTTGGCCGCCGCGCATGAGGCTGATCTGGCCGCCATGGCGCGGCATGGGGCGGATACGCTTTGCACCATTTTCCATTCCTGCCATCGCGAAGCCGTGGCGCTGGAACGCGGCCGCGCCATGAGCGTCATGAATTGGGTGCAGCTGCTGGCAAGATCGGCCGGTTGGGCGTTTCGTGACGAATACAAACATCTCCGCAATGCCGAAGACCCGCGCGCTGCCTTGGATGATGGCGCCTTGGAGCGTATTGGCGAAGATGTCTTCACCCAGTTGATGGAACCGGAATTACGCCGCAAGCCGGTAGTTTAGGCGGGGATCACGCCTTTAGCGCTGCCTGCAACCCTGCCGTCCATTGCGATGCAGCGGCGCTCAAGAACCCTATATCCGTCTGCGTCGTCAAAAACCGCACGCCGCGCTTGATGGAAGCGGCCTGGCGCGGCACATCGCGATTACCGCCGCAGCCAGCAAAGCTGCCATGCGGCGCGGTTGCGGCAATGGCGCGATCCATCGCTTCCACCACAATCGGATCGTCGAATTGCCCGGCCTTGCCGAGTGAGACAAGCAAATCATTCGCCCCGATATGCACCACATCCACGCCGGGGACAGCGGCGATGGCTTCAAGATTGGCCAGCCCCTCGGCCGTTTCGACCATGCAGACCACAAGTGTATGCGCTTCCAAAGCAGCGGTCGCCCTCGCCACCGGCATGGCGCGATAATCGAAATGCACATAGCCACCCGCGACTGACCGCCGCCCAATCGGCGGAAAGCGGCAGCGATCCACGGCGCGCTTCGCCTGGTCGGGCGTATTCACGTCGGGCAAAACAATCCCGGTAATCCCATTATCGAGAAGCACCGGCACATCCGGATCATCAACACTGCGCACCCTCACCAGAGGGGCGATGCCTATCGAAAGCGCGGTTTGCGCAATCGCGAAAATACTCTCCAGATTGAAGATGGCGTGCTGCACATCAATGAACAGGAAATCATGGCCGGTACTGCGCGCAAGGCGCGCCGCATCGGGGCTGCGGATCATCCGAAGCGATAGCCCCAGCACTGCCTGTCCCGCCTGCATCTTGGCCTTAAGGGGGTGAAGCGCAGTTTGTGATTCTTCCATGACGGTGCTGCCTTTCGCCGATTATCGCGATACTATCACGCGCAACAGGACTGGCTATGGGCAGGATGAGCGGATGCTGATTGCGGTGGTGGGACCTTCCGGCGCGGGCAAGGATACGCTGATGGCCGGTGCGCGCGTCGCGCTGGCGCAGGACACCCGCTTCCGCTTTGTACGCCGCGCCATCACCCGCCCGGCTGAAGCCGGTGGTGAGGATCATGAAGCCTTGACTGAGACTGATTTCATCACACGGCGCGATGCCGGCGGCTTCGCGCTTTCCTGGGCAGCACACGGGCTGCATTACGGCATTCCGCGCGACATCGAAGCGGATATTGCGGCGCAGCGCGTGGTGATTGCCAACCTCTCTCGTTCCGTTCTTCTGGAAGCGAGCGCGCGGTATCGCCTGCGGGTGCTGAATATCTCTGCGCCGATCGAGCTTCTGGCCGCACGCTTGGCCGCACGGGGCCGCGAGACCGCCACCGATATCGCCGCCCGCTTGGCGCGTGAGGTCGCTCTGCCCAATGCGTTGGATATTGAACCCGTGTTGAATGACGCTGATGTGGCGGTTGGTGTCGCGCGCGTGCTGGCCGCGCTTAACCGCGCAGCATCAGACGCTCAAGGATCGTGAAGGGCGCGCCCGGTGCGGCTTGGGCGAAGATGCAGATATCCGAAACGCTGCGGGTTAAGGCCGGCGCATCGCCTAGCGCTTCGGTGACCGCTGGCAGGATGATGGCTTTTTCAGCCGGCGTCAGGCGCCGTGTCAGTGTCATGTGAAAGCGCCATTCGGCGAAGACGTAAGGATAACCCCAGGCTGCGAGATATTCGCGCTGGCGCAAGCTGAGTTTCTCCGGCTTGCGGCGTGCGATCTCGGCCTCGGTTGCCGGGGCGCGATGCGCGTCAAGCGCGCTGACAGCACCATCTGCCAAGGCTTGCAGGGCAGGGCAGGGGGCCGCTTCGCGCAGTGCCAGAAAGCCATCAAGATCGGTGATGTGCAGCGGCGGCAGGGTGAAGGACGCAGTGCGTGCTGCGAAGTCCCGCGCGGTTTGCAGCGCTGCCTGCACATCACCTTGCAAGCGAAAGGGCGGCTTCAGCGTGGCGTGAAACCCATAGCCGCGCGCATCGGCGGTGATTTCTTGGATATCCACGCCCTGCACCAGGTTTTGCGGCAGTATTGCCCCGCTGACAGCATCACGCCCCATCCAGGCAGAGGCGCGTTCATGCAAGGGATCATGCGCCTCAGGCGCGTAGTAAAGCGCAATGCGATAGGGCGTCACGCAATCCGTTCCCCGTCACGCCAAACGCCGCGCACCAGCGGCATATCGCCAATGCTGCGCACCCGCACCAGATCCGCCTTCAACTTGGGCATAATCCGCCCGCGATCAGCAAGCCTTGCCATGCGCGCCGGCGTATCTGTCACCATCGCAATCGCCTGAGGCAGCGTGATCCCACCGGCTTCTACCGCGCGCCAGGCGGCTTCCAGCATGGAAGCGGGCACGTAATCTGAAGCGAAAGCCTGCGCCAAGCCTTCGCGCACCAGATCAGCCGCGGCGACATTGCCGGAATGGCTGCCGCCACGCACGATATTGGGCGCGCCGGCAATCACCTCAACCTTCAAATCATACGCTGCGCGTGCCGCTTCCATGGTGACCGGAAACTCAGAAATCGTGATGCCATCCGCCAAATTGCGCGCAATTTCGGAAGGCGTGTCATCATCATGTGATGCCAGCGGCAGGCTACGATGGCGAATACGATCCAGCAGCCAAGCGCGCTGCTTTTCACGCAGTTCCGCACGTTGCGCCAGAAGGCCGTCAATGCGCGCCTGAACCTGCGCGTCGTTCCATTGCGTCTGGCGCTTGCGCATGGCCGCATACCGCACAAGGTCCCGATATTGACCCACGCCTGGTGAGTGATCCATCAGGCTCACCATCACCACACGCGGATGATCGGCCACAGGATCAAGCGCGGGCGGCATGTCACGCGCGGGCAATTCACAGCGGAGATGGAGAAAATGCTCGCCCTTCAGCGCACCCTTATCGGCAAGCTCATCCAAATCGCGCACACCATCCAGAAAGGTCTGGCCGCGTTCCGTATCAAAACCAAGATCACCCAGGCAAAGCGCATCCAGAATGGTGGTGACACCGGCGGCAACGCATTGCGCATCATGTGCAATCATGGCGGAACGAGATGGCCAGCGCGCATTGGCGCGCGGCAGCACCTGGCGTTCCAAATTATCCGTATGCACGTCGACAATGCCGGCGATCAGGTGATCGCCTTCAAGATCAAGTGCGCTTGCGGCTTGGCTGCGGCCGGGCTGGATATCCGCAATCAACCCACCGCGCAGCACCAGCGTGCCTTCCAGCACCGTATCGGGCAGGACAAGTTTTGCATTGGTCAGAATGGTCTCGGCGGTCATGCGGCATCCTGCATGGGTTCAACGGTGAAAACACGGTCCGCCACGGCTTCACGCACTTCGGCATCGTGGAAGATGCCTACAATGGCAGTGCCAGCCTGCTTGGCCTCATGGATCAAACCAATCACGATGGCACGATTGGCGGCATCCAGGCTGGCGGTTGGTTCATCCAGCAGCAGCACCGGATAGCGCGGCCCGAACCCGCGCGCGAGGTTGACGCGCTGCTGCTCACCGCCCGAAAAAGTCGCGGGCGGCAGGCCGTGCAGACGTTCGGGTAGGTTCAAGCGATCCAGCAGGGCGGAGGCGCGTGTGAGCGCATCGCCTCGCGCCATACCACGCGCCACCATGGGTTCCGCCACAATATCGCGCGTGCTGACGCGCGGGATGACGCGCAGGAATTGGGAGACATAGCCAATACTCTGCCGCCGCGCTTCGATCACCGCGCGGGGGGGTGCACTTACAAGATCAAGCTCTGCCCCGCGATGCGCCAGCATAATGCGTCCTGCGCCGGCGCCGTAATTGCCATAAAGGCAGCGCATGAGCGTGGATTTACCTGCACCCGATGGCCCGGAAAGCGCAACACATTCGCCAGCCCGCACGGCAAGATCAACGCCGGCTAGTACAGGAATACGCGCCCCGCCTTGCAGGTGAAGTGTGAAGGTTTTGCCCAAACCTTCCGTGCGCAGAAGAATGCTCATGCTGCCAGCACCGAGGATACAAGAAGCTGCGTATAGGGATGTTGCGGATCATCCAGCACACGATCCGTGAGGCCCTGTTCCACCACCTGACCGCCTCGCATGACCAATATCCGGTCCGCGAGCAGCCGCGCGGCAGCGATATCATGCGTCACGATCAGTACGGAGAGCCCCAATTCACGCACCAGCGCGCGGATCAAATCCAACAGACGCGCTTGGACGGAAACATCAAGCCCGCCCGTTGGTTCATCCATGAACACCAGCTTGGGGCGCGTGACGAGCGTGCGCGCGATTTGCAGACGTTGCTGCATGCCACCCGAAAAATGCCGTGGCAGATCATCAATCCGCGCCGCGTCAATTTCTACACGTTGCAACCACGCCTTGGCCTCATCGCGGATATTGCCGTAATGCCGTGCGCCAAGCGCCATCAGCCTTTCGCCGACATTCCCACCGGCGGACACACCCATGCGCAGCCCATCGCGTGGATTCTGATGCACAAAGCCCCAATCGCTGCGCATCAAGCGCCGCTGTTCCGCTTCCGTCATGCCAAGCACATCGCGGCCAAGATAATGCACGGCCCCCGCATCGGGCACCATTTGGCCCGCCAGCACACGGAGCAGCGTTGTCTTGCCGGAACCGCTTTCACCGACAATCGCCACAACCTCTCCGGCGGTGACGTCAAGCGCCACATCATCCAAGGCAGCGATGGTGCCGAACTTCAAGTGCAGTCCCCTGGCTTCAAGCAAAAGTGTCATTCCGCAGCCGCCTTTGGTGCTTCCTGTCGTTCCTGGCAGTAATCGGTGTCGGAGCAGATGAAGGCACGCCCGCCTGTATCATCCGTCACCAGCTCATCCAAATAGCTGGTCTTACTGCCGCAAATGGCGCAGGCATGCGGTGCGCGTATGGGACGGAAGGGGTGATCTTCGAAATCAAGGCTACGCACCGGCGTATAGGGCGGCACTGCATAGATGCGCTTTTCGCGGCCCGCGCCGAAAAGCTGCAAGGCGGCCATCTGGTGCATTTTTGGATTGTCGAAGGCAGGAATGGGCGATGGCGACATCAGATAACGTTCATTCACCATCACCGGGTAATCATAGGCTTTCGCGATATGACCAAGCCGCGCGATATCCTCATAAAGCCGCACATGCATAAGCCCGTAATCGGCCAGCGCATGCAGCCGTCGCGTCTCCGCCCGGCGCGGTTCCAGCTTGAACAGTGGCTCGGGCTGCGGCACCTGATAGACCAGGATCTGGTTTTCGGTCAGCGGCTTTTCCGGAATGCGGTGGCGTGTCTGGATGATGGTGGCGTCAGCAGTCGCATCCGTGGTGGCAATGCCCGCGACACGCGTGAAGAATCGGCGGATGGAAACAGCGTTGGTGGTATCATCCGCGCCCTGGTCAATCACCTTCAGCACGTCCTGGGGACCGAGGATGGAGGCCGTCACCTGAATGCCGCCCGTGCCCCAACCATAAGGCAGCGGCATTTCGCGTGCGCCAAAGGGAATTTGGTGCCCAGGGATCGCGACGGCCTTCAGGATGGCGCGGCGGATCATGCGCTTCGTAGCCTCATCCAGATAGGCGAAATTATAGCCTGTTTCGGTCATTCCGCAGCCTCCTGCAGCTCAGCCTCGGCGGCGCGGCGAATGGTGCGCAGATTTTCCAATTCGCTCTGAAAATCCACGTAATGCGGCAGCTTCAGATGCTCCACAAAGCCGGTCGCTTCGATATTATCGGAATGATACAGCACGAATTCTTCCTGCTGGGCCGGCGCATCCGCTTCTTCGCCCAACTCGCGTGCCCGAAGCCCACGATCCACCAGTGCCATGGACATCGCTCGCCGCTCCCCATGGCCGAAAACCAGTCCATAGCCGCGGGTGAATTGCGCGGGCTCGGTGCGGCTACCCTTGAATTGATTGACCATCTGACATTCAGTGATGCCGATATCGCCGATATCAATCGCAAAGCCCAGCTCGGGCGGAATAATTTCAACGCCGATATGGCCAACGCGGATTTCGCCCACAAATGGATGCGCATTGCCATAGCCGCGTTGCGTGGAATAACCCAGCGCAAGCAAAAACCCCTCATCACCACGCGCCAGGTTTTGCAGCCGTACCGGGCGTGACGCGGGAAAGCTGAGCGGTTCGCGCGTCAGGTCGCCGGGTTCTGTTTCGCTGAGTGCTTCTCGCTGCATCAGCCCCTCTCGCGCCAGGATTTCCGTAACACGCGGCACATCGGTCATATCCGTTGGCGCTTCTGGTGTGGCGGGTGCATCGCGCCCTTTTGCGGCAAGGGCGAAATCGAGCAGGCGATGCGTATAATCAAATGTCGGCCCCAGCACCTGCCCACCTGGCAAATCCTTGTATGTCGCGCTGATGCGCCGACGCAGCCGCATGCGGCTGGTCTCAAGCGGGGTTGAGGCACCAAAGCGCGGCAGCGTAGTACGATAGGCGCGCAGCAGAAACGCCGCTTCGATCAGATCGCCCTTGGCCTGTTTGATGGCAAGCGCGGCAAGGAAGCGATCATGGCAGGAACCTTCCGCCATGACACGATCAACGGCAAGCGCCATTTGCTGTTCAATCTGCGCAACACTGAGTTCCGGCAGCGCGGTATTGCCGCGGCGCGTTTCATCAAGCCAGGCATGGGCAGCGCTGATGGCCTTCTCGCCGCCTTTGACTGCGACATACATGATCAGCCCTCCGCTATCGTGACGCTGCGCGGCAGCGCTGCGATGCTGTTGCCGGCGCAAAGCAGCACATCCACGCCGCGTGGAAACAGCGCCTGATTGCGCGCCCAGGCGGCAACAAAGTCAGCGGGCGCGCCAGGCACCCGCAGGCGATGTTCGTGCTGAATGCCGGGCCCAGTCAGGCGCCAGCCTTCACCTGCGACCAGCCCCGCCACTTGCAGAATCAGCGTGGCGCCAAGCTGCGGGTCTTCATCCGTGCCGATATCAAGTGCTGCAAGCGATGGCGCGGTGCCGCAAGCCAACGCAAAACGTGCTGAGCCGATATCGTTCGTGATGGGCGCGCCGCAGTGAAAGCGCAGCCATTCGGCAACGGTGTCACCCGCATCCAGCCAAAGTGGCGTGTCGGCATCAGCCAGGCTCAGCAAAGCTGCGCCGGCGGCAGGGCAAAGCGGCGCGGGTGGGGTGATGGGCGCATCAATGCGTTGAATGCGCCCAGGGCGGCTCATGGCTTCCAGGATCGCGCGGAAGCTTGTTTGCGCATCCAGAACGGGATCAGCAAAGCCGGGGGTCAAGCGCGTCATCGCATTGTCGCCATGGTGAAGAAATCAACACGCGTCGCGGCTGCCTTGCGTGCCTCAGCCGCACGCTCTGCCTGTTGCGCGGCGGCGAGGGGTTCGACAACGGCCTGCATCAACGCATCATGCAGCGCGCCATTCTGCAAGGCTGCATCAAGCAAGGCCGCAAGCCTTGCCTTGGTATGATCGCGGCCCGCGATATACGCGTGGCCGATATGCACGCCAAGGCGCATGGCGCAGCGCGTCACGGTCATTTCACCCAGGTTGAAGGCATCGCCATCACCGCCGGCGCGGCCGCGTACCATGACAAGGCCGGTTTCCGGTGCGCGCAGGGTTTCACCTGCGGGCAGCGGCGGCAGGGCGGCAAGCCTTACGGCGAGTTCCTCTGCCGAGGCGCGCGCCAGAATGGACATCCATCTTTGCCGCGCGGAGGGGGGGGAGGAGGGTTCTGTCTGGGTCATGTCAGTTGTCTAGACCTATAGACAGGAACCTCAGGGTCGTGCAATATGGATATGTCATGGAATTGCCCGGTCATGGTTGAAACTTTGATGACAAACGACGCCTTGGCCCGCGGTGCTGGGATTGCGCTTTGGCGTCAGATTGCCTCGGCGCTGGAAGCCGATATCTCCGGCGGCAAGCGCCAGCCAGGCGAAAGGCTGCCGACCGAAGCGGCGCTGACAGAACGCTTTTCGGTCAACCGCCACACGGTCCGCCGCGCTTTGGAGGAATTGGAAGCGCGCGGCATCATTCGCGTGGAACAGGGGCGCGGCGCCTTTGTGGCGGAAGATGTGCTGGATTATCCGCTCGGCCCCCGTACTCGGTTTTCGGAAACGATTCGCCGACAGAATCGCGAAGCGGCTGGGCGTATTCTGCAAATTGCGGAAATCCCGGCGGATGCCCAGGTGGCGGCTGGCTTGCGCATCAGGCGCGGCAAGTCAGTGCTGCGTGTGGCGCGGCTTGGTTTGGCCAATGGCCGGCCACTGGTGCTGGGGCTGCATCACTTTCCCCTTCCGCGCTTCGCGGCGCTGGCCGAAGCGCTTGCACAGCAGGCTTCCATCACCGTGGCACTCGCGGCTTGTGGCGTGCCCGATTACCGCCGCCATTCCACGCGCATCACGGCGCGCCTGCCAAGCCCCGAAGAAGCGAAGCACCTGATGCAATCGCGTTCCCGCCCCGTGATTGTGGCGGAGGCCTTGAATAACGATCCGGAAGGTGTTTCGGTGGATTGGACCCTTTCCTGTTACGCCGCCGCGCGCGTGCAATTTGTTTTGGAGAGTTGACCATGGCCTGGATCATTCAGGGCGGGCAGGTGCTGCGCGATACGGCATTGGTGCGAGATGATCTGTGCATTTCGGATGGTATCATCGCCGAAAACGCCAAGCGCGATGCACGGCGCTTTGATGCTTCTGGCCTTTTGGTCATGCCCGGCCTGGTGGATATTCATGGCGATGCGCATGAACGGCAATTCCAACCACGCCCTGGCATTGGCTTTCCTGCCGCGCTTGCCTTGCGTGATTCGGCGGCGCAATTGATTTCCTGCGGCATTACCACTGCCTATCTTGGCGTGACGCTTTCCTGGGAACCGGGGCTGCGTTCGCTTGATGCCTGGCGCGACATGAAGGCCGCCTTGCAGAAGATAAGGCGTAGCGCCGCGACCGATCTTCGCGTTCATCTGCGGTTTGAAGCCGATAATTTGGACGCGCTGGACGATGCCTTGGCCGATATCGCTGCCGGCGATGTGCATCTGCTTGGTTTCAATGACCATACGCCAAGCATCGTGAAGAAGCTTGATCACCCGATTGAGGTCGCGAAATATGCCGGGCGTGCTGGCATGAAGGCGGATGCCTTCACGGCGCTGGCACAACAGGTTTATGCGCGGCGCGATGAAGTGCCAGCTGCCCGCGCGCGTCTGGCGGAAGCGGCAATCAGCGCTGGCATTCCCATGCTGAGCCATGATGATGACAGTATTGAACGCCGCGCCATGTTTCGTGCCCATGGTGCGCGAATTTGCGAATTTCCCATCACTGAAGAAGTCGCGGCAGATGCACGCGCTGCGGGTGAAGCGGTGGTGATGGGCGCCCCCAATGTGGTGCGTGGCGGCAGCCATTTGGGCTGGGCTTCTGCGGCGCCTCTCGCGGAACGTGGCTTGGTGAATGTGCTGGCGTCTGACTATTTCTGGCCGGCCATGCTGGAAGCGGCCTTCATCATGGCCGGGCGCGGCGTGCTGGATTTGCCGCGCGCCTGGGCCCTGGTTTCCGCCAACCCGGCTGAGGCTTGTGGCCTTTTTGATCGCGGCCGGCTTGCGGCCGGCTTGCGCGGTGATGTGGTGGTGGTGGACGGGGCGCGCCGCGCGCCGGTTGCGGTATTTGCGGAAGGCAGGCTTGCCTGGTTGGCGGCGGATGCCTCGGCGCGGCTTTCCTGACTGGATCTATTCCTTCAGCAGCGCCCAGAAACTCGGCGTCAGCGCGGCCGGTGCATCGCCATCAGCGAATACCGCGAAGCAATCATTGAAAAACGCAACAAAGGCATCGGCATGTGCATGCCCGCCGCGCATGGTCTGCACCATGCCCCAAGGGTCGGCAGCGCCATCGGCGCGCGCGCGAAGCGACCCGGCATTATAGGCAATCGCGACCAAGGGCGGGTCGAAATGTGTGGGCAGCTTGCGGCGTACGGATTGGGCGCGAATCATCGCCGCCCCCGCGCGGATGGATGTGGCGGGATCAAGCAAGCGGGTGCGGTCAATACTGGTATCGGCCAGCACTTCGCGCGCCGTTGAAATCAATGTCTGCATCAGGCCCGGCGAGACACGATGCGGTGTCGCCGCATCACTGACAAAACCGGGTTCTTCGCGAATGGCGCCTGCACGACCGCCGGATTCCGTGCAGGCCGTGGCGATCAGCAATTCTACCGGCACGCCATACGCCGCGGCGCAGGTTTCAAACGCCGCGCGAAAATCACGCCAGCAGCGCGTGACGGTCTCGGGCCTGCCAGGGCTACGCGGCGGCGCGACAAATCCTTCAACGCGGAGCCCCGCCGGGCTGAGCCGCCAACGCCGCACCCCAAGCCCCACGGGTGGCGCGCTGCCCGCCATCAGGCGCCGCACATAAGGGTGCAGCATGGCGCGCCAATCAGGTGCTACGCCAAGCGCGGCTTCGGGTGTAGCGGCACCGACCAGAGGATACGGCGCGGCATCGGGGAAAAGCGCGCTCCAGCTTTGTCGGCCAATAATGCCATCGGCTGCGAAACCCGGATGGCGCGCCTGCATGCGGCGCTGGAAGTCGAGCACTGCACGATGCGTCGCCGGCCCGAAAATGCCATCGGCACTCCCCGTCAGCATGCCGGCGCGGATCAGCGCCTGCTGCACGGCGCGCACATCATCACCGCGTTGCAGCGGTAGGCGGAGGCTGAGTTCGCGGGCAAGGGCCATGACAAATCCTCCTTGTTTCACAGACGACAATCGGTGATGCGCGTGGTGCGCAAGGCAGTATCATCAGCCAGGCGCGTGAGCGCCGGATCATCCGGTTTCAGCGCAAGCCCGCGACGCGCTTCGGCCAGTGCATCCCGCGCTGCGGCACAGCGCGCGGGTTCCGGCCCGGCGGAAGGCCGCGCTGCGGCAAGCAGCACGCGGCCACGCAGCAGGGCGCCTTCCGCATCGGCCAAGGGCGCGGCTTCGGCGATGAATTCCCGCGCGGCCGGGGCGGCCATGGCCGGGGGCAGGTTTTCAATGGCGCAAAGCCGCGCTTGTGCGCGTAGTTTTCGTGCTGGCAGCAAAACCTCTCCGGCGGCTTGTTCCGCCGCTTGCGCGGCACTCGCCGCACAGGACAGCAAGCCCGCTTCGCGTGCGCTGGCACCAGGGCAGGCCCCGCCGGGGGCACGATCAGCGAAGGCAAGGCTGAGGCAGGCTTCGGCGCGGATCAGATGCAGGCGCTGACAGGCTTCGCCTTTGCCGGGCGCGCAATCGCGCACTACGGGTTCATCGGCAATGGCGGCAAGCGCCCCGGCTGCGCGCTGCTTTTGCCAGCGTTCAAGCTGCGCCACCGGCGCATCCAAAACGCTGCAAGCCGCAAGGCCAACAAGTGCCAGCGTGATCAGGCGGATCATGGCGTCACCTCCGCGATCAAACTTACAGGGTCAAGCCTTCTATTCCGCAAATGGCCGGTCAGCATGACCAGCGCGTCAAAAGCGGCGCGGGCTTCGGGTTGGTCTTCGCCCGCCTTGCCGGCTTCATCCATCAGGCGGTTCACCTGTTCCACGCTTGGGAGTGCGCCAAGCGAGGGGGCCAGCGGCGCCAGCGCGGCGGCGATTTTCTCGGGCGTCGCATCGCGCGCGGCAAGATCCGCAAGCAAGGCCGCACGAAATTCCTGCAAGCCCGCTTCAAGCTCCGCCAGGCCGCCCGGGAAGCGTGTGGCATCCGCGCCATATTCGGCCCAAAGCCGTGCCCCCGCATCATCCTGGGCGATCTTGCCAAGCAGATCAGCGAAGAAACCAGGACGCGCCCTCACATCCTTGAAGGCGCGGGCGAAGATCGGGCAGGTTTCCATGCGAAGCTCGGCCGAGCTTGGCGTGATCAGCCCCGCATCGAAAAGCTGTGGCGCGAAAGGCGCGGCAAGGACGCGCGCGCGCCAGCGCTGATATTCCGCCGCGCCGAAATGCCAGCCAAGGCCAATCACCGTCGCGACCGCCCCAATCGGCCCCAACGCCGTGCCGGCGGGCAGCAGGGAAGCGGCACCGCGCAGCAGTGGCGCCAAGGGCTGGGCGCCGATCAGCCCAGCCAGCGCATTGGAAGCTTTCTGCAGCGCTTCCTGGGCGCCGGGGCCGCTGTGCTGGCCTTGCAAGGCAACGGCGGCATCGCGCGCGCGCACGAGCGCCTGTGCCGCCCCTTCCGGGATCATGCCTTTCGGCAAAAGCGGGCCAAATTCATCCAGAATAAGGCCGGCCACTTCAATATGCCGCGCAAGGCTACGCTGTGTGGCTTCAATGCGTCCCGGAAGGGCAGCATCGCGCGCCACTGATTCGGCCTTTTGCCGCAGCGCCTCCGCTTCGGCGGTGAGCACCCCTGTGGCGCGTTCACGCTCCGCCAATTGTTCGGACGCGCGGCGGGCGATTTGCGCATCCGCCCCGGTGCTGCGCGTGCCAAAATAAAAGCCGAAAACGCCGGTCACGATGCCATTCACATAGCCGGCAATGGCATCTGTCAGACCAAGCGTCTTGGAAAACAGCAAAAGCGGCAGGCCGATCACGCCCACAATCAGCGCGAGCAGCGCGCGCACCGTGCCCTCCGGCAAGGCAAGCGGCAGGTCGCGCAAGCCCGCGAGCCGTTCCGGCCCGATGGCGGGGTTGGCCACCAGCGCGAAGCTCCGTGCCGCCAGCCACCAAAGGAAGGCGGCGAAGCCGATGCCGATAAGGAAAATCATCATACCAATCAAGGCCGGCAGGCCAGTGGCGCCGGGCGCGGCAAAGGCGGCGAAAAGCGCCTCCGGCCCCGGCAGCCCGAGTGCCACGCCCGCCCCCAGCACGGCGGCAATGGCCGCGCCGGTCAATAATATACGCAGCGGAAGGCGCAGGATGGATATCAATTCCAGTGCGATGGGGCGCCCGACCGGGGCGCTTGGCGTGCTCTCTCCTGGTGTGGCGGGGGCGGATGGGGGCATGGCGGGACCTCAGCTGGGCCTGCCTTTATGTTACAAATTTCCTATTTTGTCAAGGAAAAAATACTTAATCCCTAACCCCGCGCCACAGCCTCGGCAATCCGCGCCGCATTCAAGGCCGCCCCCAACCGCACATCATCGCCAACCGCCCAAAGCGAAAGCCCTTGCGGTAGCGTCGCATCGCGCCTGATGCGGGAGACATAGACCATATCCTCCCCCACAATCTCCGCGGGGCTTGCATATCCGCCATCATCGCGCCGATCGAGCAAGCTGATGCCCGGCGCTTTTCGCAACACGTCCCGCGCTTCGCGTTCAGTGATCGGGCGGTCGAAGGCGATGTTCAGCGCCATGCCAAGGCCAAGCATTACGGGTACGCGCACGCAGCTTGCGGCCACCTGGATATCGGGGCTGAGGAGCTTCCTGGTTTCCACACCCATCGCCCATTCTTCCCGCGTCGCGCCATCGGGCATGAAGCGGTCGATATGCGGAATGACATTGAAGGCGATCTGCTTGGTAAAATACTGCGCTTCCGGATTATCATTCACGAAAATGCCGCGCGTCTGGGACCAGAGCTCATCAATCGCCTCCTTCCCGGCGCCGGAGGCCGGCTGATAGGTTGCCGCCACCACGCGCCTGACGCCGGCGGCTTCATGCAGGGGCTTCAGCACCATGGCCAGGATCAGGCTGGCGGGCAGCGGGCAGGCGATGATCCGCCGCTTATGGGCCTTGGCCAGCGCCTGGTCATTCAGGCCAGCCACAACCAGGGGCACATCGGGTTCCAAGTGGAAATGCCCAGAAAGATCAATCGCCATGGCGCCAGCCGCCGCCGCACGTGGCACTTCCACGGCGGCAAGCTTGGCGTCACAGGCGAAGATCGCGAGGTTCGTTCCCGCAAAATCAAAACGCGCAACATCGCGCGTCTTGAGCACGGCTTTTTCGCCCCAGGAAATCTCTGCCCCCGCGGCGCGGCCGGCGGCCAGCGCCACCACTTCAGCCCCGGCCAGGCTGGTTTCCGCAAGACAGCGCAGGATTTCGCGCCCAACCAGGGAGGGTGCGCCAATGACGGCGATACGATGAGCCATAAGTCAATTCCTAAAACCTTTGCCATGTTTAGCCCTAAACACGCACCACCGCACTGGCCTTAACCGGCTCGTAGCGAAATCTCGGCACAATGCGCCCCAGACTCCAGGATGCGCCATGAAAGCTGCTCTTTGCCTACCAGCCCTTGCTGTCATGCTTTTGCTTGCCCAACCCCGCCTGGCTGCGGCGGGGCAGGATGCCGCTGCCGGTCAGGCGGCGGGTTTCTTCATGGGGCTTGCTGCGGGGTTCCTGATTTGCCTGCTACTGGGCTGCTGGGCGCTTTGGCACCAGCGCCGCATGGTGGCGGGCTTTGCCGACAAGCTTTCGCGCCTGGCGGCTGGTGACCCCGTGCCCCCTTTTGCCGCGACCGAAGCTGATGGCCCCTGGCGCCAGATTTTGACGGCGGCCGAGGCATTGCGGCAGCGCCCTTCGCCTGCCCCGCTGGCCCTGGCCCCCGTGGTTGCCCTGCCATCGGACCAAACCTTGGCTGATCTGGCTGCCACTATTGAAGCGGAAACCGCCGCCGCGCTTGAAGATCTGGACCGCCGCGTTGCCATGCTGCGGCGCAATTCCGCCGCCATGACAGAAGCCGCCGAAGGTGGCGCGCGCGCGGCGGAAGCTTCGGCCAGCGCAGCCTCGGCAGGGCGGATCAGCGCGCAGGAAGCGTCCCGTGGCGCGGATGAATTGGCCGGTGCGGCGGGGGAGATCGCCCAGCAAATGTCGCGCGCCGGGGAAGCCACGCGCGGCGTGATGCAGCGCACGGAGGAAGCGCGGCGGATTTTCACGGAACTTACCAGCAGTGTGGACGAAATCGGCCAAGTTTCGCGCCTGATCGCCGAAATTGCCGGGCAGACCAACCTATTGGCACTGAATGCCACCATCGAAGCCGCCCGTGCCGGGGCAGCGGGCAAGGGCTTTACCGTGGTGGCGGGTGAGGTGAAAAACCTTGCCAAGCGCACCGCGCAAAGTACCGAGGAAATCGCCGCGCGCATTGCCGCCATGCAGGCCGCCGCCAGCCGCGCCTTGGCTGCGATGGACGGCATTGGCGGCGCGGTGACCGAACTGGATGCCGTGGCAACTTCGGTCGCCGCGGCGGTTGAGGAACAATCCGCCACCACGGCCGAAATCTCCCGCGCCATTACCGGCGCGGCCGAGAATGCCGCCGATGTGGCGAATAGGATGGAGGCGCTGACGCAGGATTCCGGCAATACCGGAGAGGCCGCCTGGACCCTCCAATCGGGTGCGGATGAATTGGCCGATGCCATCGCTGCCTTCCGGCAGAATCTGGGGGAGGCATTGCGTGGGCGTGTGCCGGCGGCGGATCGGCGACGAGAAGCGCGCCTCTCCCTAGGTGTGCCGGCTCGGTTGAATGCTTCTGAAGGCGTATTGCTGGACCTTTCGCCGAGCGGCGCATTGTTCCTGGGCGGGGCGGCGGATTTCAGCGAAGGTGAACTTAGGATTGATGCGCTGGGCCCGGTGCTTGGGGTGCGGCTGGTGTCGCGTGCTGAGGGGCGGCTTCACCTTGCCTTCACTGACCCTGCCGCGGCGCGCCCGGCTGTTGCCGCGTTATTGCAGGAAAATGAAAGCCTTGACATGCAGGCTGCGTGAGCCCTTGCGGGTTTGCCAAGCGCGACCATTTTAATAATGTACTTTACCTCCGCCGTAACCACGGCCTTTCATCTCTCAGGAGCCTTGATTGATGCGTCGCCTTATCCTCTCTGCCGCCCTGCTGGCGGGTTTTGCCATCTCAGCGCCGGCCTTCGCGCAGGACGCGGATGCTGGTCAGCGCGTGTTCAACCAGTGCCGCGCCTGCCACACCGTTGATAAGGGCGGGCGCAATGGCGTTGGCCCCAATCTTTGGGGCGTGGTGGGCCGCAAGGCGGCTTCCATCGAAGGCTTCCGTTATTCTTCGAATATGCGCAGCCTCGCTGAAGGTGGCCTGACGTGGAATGAGGAACGCCTGACCGCTTACCTCACCAACCCAAAATCAGTTGTGCCGCAGGGGTCAATGTCCTTTGCCGGCATTCGCAATGAACAGCAGCTGAAGGATTTGCTCGCCTATCTTGCGAAGCAAAAGGATTGATTGAAGCGGGCTTAAATCGCCCCTTCCGAAAAAACGCCGTCGAGGCAAACCTCGGCGGCGTTTTTCTTTTAATGGCTTATGATCCGCGCATTGCCGATGATGGCGCGTATCTTGTCATTGACGGTCGCACCCGCTTCCACGGCGGCAATGGCGCGGGCCTCGGCGGCACGCACGGCGGCGAGTTTTTCCAGCACCGCTTCCGCCTGATCCTGCGGCACCACAACAACGCCATCCGCATCGCCGACAATGATATCGCCAGGGCGCACATATTGCCCGCCAAGCGTCACTGGCGCGCCCACCACGGCCGGCCCATTGGCCGCCGGTGAGGCGGGCATGATGCCGGCGGCAAAAAGCGGCAGGCGGGAGTCGACAATGCCCGCGCGGTCACGCGCCAGACCATCCGTGACGAAGGCCGCGACACCCTTATTCTTCATCATGCCGGCCACCAGATCGCCAATTACGGCGGTCGCGGTATAGGCGTCATTGGCGACCACAATCACATCGCCCGCTTCGGCTTCCGTCAACGCGCCGAAAACGCCGACCACATCTGCGGGATAGGCAAGTGCCGTGAGTGCCGGGCCGACAAAAACCGCATTGTCGGGGTCCATCGGCTTGATCCGGTAATCAAGCGCGCCGCGCCCATCCATGGCATCCACCAAATGGGATGTCTGCGCGCCACGAAAGGCTTCGATCAGCGCGTGGGCGGGGCGGCGATGGCCGCGATGGATGGTGAGCAGCGGGGGATTGTCGAGCATGGGCGCCTCCTGTCTGGTTTCCCGCCATGCTTGCCTTTCAAGGCAAGCTCGTAAAGGGTTATTGGCAGTTTCGCGGATCGTGACCGATCCGCCCTCAGACGCCGGCGCGCGCCTCCGCGCGCTTGGCTTCGCTGCATTAGCAGCGGCGCCCATTCGGGCGCTCGCCCGCCCTTGGCGGGCGTTAGGTCACCGACTCATAAACCGCATCCAAATTCTGGCTGCTGCAAGTTTGACGAGCGCGAGGTAGTTGTCGTCGTGCTTTTCGAAGCGCGTGGCGATGGCGCGGAAGTGTTTGAGCTTGTTGAAGAA
>JBIIGZ010000150.1:0-8262 GCA_044236185.1 Roseomonas sp.
TTTCTCTAACTTGGGATGGACGATCCTCCGATGCAGGTTAATGAGCTCGCGCATGACGGTTTGAAGCGCGCCTATTCCGTGACGCTTCCGGCCGGCGATATCGCCTCAAGCCGCGAAAAACGCCTTGTTGAAATCGCCAAGACGGTTTCGCTGCCGGGCTTCCGCCCGGGCAAGGTGCCGCTTTCCATTGTGCGCCAGCGCTATGGCACCGCCGTCATGGGCGAAGTGCTTGAGGCATCGGTGAATGATGCTCAGCGTAAGCTGGTGACGGATCGCGGTCTGAAGCCCGCCTTGCAACCCAAGATCGAAGTGACGAATTTCGCCGAAGGCACCGATCTTGAATTCCGCATGGAATTGGAAGTGCTGCCGGATGTACCGATGCCTGATTTTTCCGGCATCGAGTTGGAACGCCTGCGCGCCGAGCCTTCCGATGAGGAAGTGAGTAAAATCCTGGAAACGCTCGCGACCCGAAATGGCGAATTGACGGATGTGGCCGATGCCCGCCCCGCCACGAAGGGCGAGGTGATGGTGTGCGATTTCGCGGGCTCCGTAGTGCCGGATTTGCTGACCAATGGTCCGGCCCTTGGCGCTGTGCCCGGCATTCCTGGCCAGGCGCCACGCGGTTGGGAGATTGGGCTTTCGGGTGGCCTGAAGTCCGAAATTGCTGCTATTGGCACGGAAGAAGCCCTGCCCTATTTCGATCTTCGGGTCAGCGGCACTGCCAGCGAAGCCGGCTGGGTGCAGGTATTTCTTGAAGGCGCCAAGGGCATTGCCGCGGCGCCGGGCGCCACGCAGAGCCTGATGGTCAGCACCAAGGTAACCGGCGGCAGCCTGCCGGAAGGCACGCAGGGCAAGCTCGGCTTCAATTTCTACAGCCTCGGCCAGGATAGCGTTGATTTCCTGGATATGCAGCGCGAAGGCTTTGATGTGACTGCCGGGCGCAGCACGCTTGCCTTCACCTTCCCCAATCAGGCGGAAATCGGTGCCTGCCGGCCGTTCATTTATTTGCATGGCATGCCGGCCGGAGCGGTGGAATTCACGCTGCGGATTGGTCCGGCGCGGGTGATCGCGGGGACGGAAGAACCCGCCCTTGCTCCCTTCGCTGGTGGGTCTGCCACGGATATGCCGATTGAAGTTGGCGGCCCTGGCTTCATTCCAGGCTTTACCGAGCAAATGGAAGGGCTTTCCGTGGGCGACAGCCGCGATATCCAGGTGGTGTTCCCGCTGGATTACGGTTCGGCCGAATTGGCCGGCAAGCGCGCGGTCTTTTCCATCACGGCAAAGAAGCTGCAACAACGCGTGCCCCGCGCCATTGATGATGAATTGGCGAAGACCGTTGGGCAGGCCGATCTTGCTGGCCTACAAGCCCAGGTGAAGGAAGGCTTGCAGCGCGAATATGATGGGATGTCGCGCATGCGGCTCAAGCGAGCCCTTCTGGACAAGCTTGCGGATCAGGCAAGCTTCCCCGTGCCGGAAGGCATGGTGGATGGCGAATTCGGCCAGATCTGGCAGCGTGTGGAAGCCGATTTGAAGGCCGGGCGGCTCGACTCCGATGATGCGGGCAAGGATGAGGCAACGCTGCGCGACGAATATCGCGGCATCGCCCAGCGCCGCATCCGGCTTGGCCTGCTGCTTTCTGAGATTGGCCGCAGCAACAATATCCAGGTCACACCGGAAGAACTGAGCGGCGCGCTGCGTCAGGAAGCCATGCGCTACCGTGGCCAGGAACAGCAGGTGATCGATTTTTTCCGGAAGAATCCGGAAGCGATGGAAAATCTTCGCGCACCGATCTTTGAGGAAAAGGTGGTGGATTTCATTCTGGAACTCGCCAAGGTGGCTGAGCGTCAGGTGAAGCCTGAGGAATTATCTGAAGCCTGAGCGGGGGTTCCCCAAGGGCAGGAAAGGGCAGGGGGCAACCTCTGCCCTTTTTTTGTTCACTAGGGCCGGTGCCAATTTTTCTCGGGAATTGAAGGGGGTGGCTTGCAGGAAGTCCAAGCCTCGCATAGGAAGGGTGCAAAGAGGTTTGGCGGTATCAACCGCCGTAAGAAGGGGGGCGTGGTTCGGGTGTCTGACACCATCCTTGAAACAGAAGGGCTTACCAAGGAATTTCGGGGCTTCGTTGCGGTCAGCGACGTGAACCTGAAAGTCCGCCGGGGCACCATCCATGGCTTGATCGGCCCGAACGGCGCCGGCAAGACCACTTGCTTCAATCTGCTGACGAAGTTCCTGCCGCCGACCCGTGGCGCCATTCGCTACGAAGGGCGTGACATCACGGGCATGAAGGCCGCCGAAGTGGCACGCCTTGGCCTCGTGCGGAGCTTTCAGATTTCGGCTGTGTTCCCGCATCTGACCGTGCTTGAAAATGTGCGCGTGTCGCTTCAGCGCGCGCGTGGCGGTTCCTTCGATTTCTGGCGTTCCGATTCGGTCTTACGCAAATTCGACGCGCGGGCTGAGGAATTGCTGGCTGATGTGGGCTTGACCGAATGGATGCACTTGACGGCGGGTGAATTGCCGTATGGCCGCAAGCGCGCCTTGGAAATCGCGACCACGCTGGCGCTTGATCCCGTGATGATGCTGCTGGATGAACCAACGGCCGGCATGGCGCATGATGATGTGGACCGCGTGGTGGCGCTGGTGAAGCGCGTCTCCGTGGGCCGCACCGTGTTGTTGGTGGAACATAACCTCCGCGTCGTGCAGGGGCTTTGCGATACCATCACCGTGCTCGCGCGCGGCAGCGTACTGGCGGAAGGCGATTACGCCGCCGTGTCGCGCAACCCGGATGTGGTTGCCGCCTATCTTGGTTCCGAAGCCCCGACGGAGGCCGCTCATGGCTGATGTGATGACCGCGTCCGCCGGCGCCAAGGCCAGTACCGGTGCGCTTATGGAAATCCGGGGGCTTGAGGCCTGGTATGGCGAAAGCCACGTGTTGCATGGCGTGGATATCGATATCCGCGAAGGCGAAGTGGTGACGCTGCTTGGGCGTAATGGCGCGGGCAAGACCTCCACGCTCCGTTCCATCATGGGGCTAGTGCCGCGGCGCAGCGGTTCCGTGAAATATGAAGGCAAGGAATTCGTCAATGCGCGCCCGGATATTATCGCGCGCGCCGGCATTGCCTATTGCCCTGAGGAGCGCGGGATTTTCGCCTCGCTTGATGTGACCGAAAACCTGATGCTGCCGCCAACGGTGCGCCCGGGCGGATTACCCTTGGATGAAATATACACGCTGTTTCCGAATTTGAAGGAAAGGGCGCGGAGCCAGGGTACCAAGCTTTCTGGCGGTGAGCAGCAGATGCTGGCCATCGCGCGCATCCTTCGCACGGGCGCGCGGTTTTTGCTGTTGGATGAGCCGTCAGAAGGTCTGGCGCCGGTGATTGTGCAGCAAATCGGGCGGACGATCCGCGAATTGAAGAAGCGCGGCTTTACCGTGCTGCTGGTCGAGCAGAATTTCCGCTTCGCGCAAACCGTTGCTGATCGTCACTACGTCATGGAACATGGCCGCGTGGTGGATATGGTTGCGAATGAGGACCTGAATTCATCGCTGGATCGGTTGCATCAGTATCTTGGGGTTTGATCCTGGGCGGCTTTTAGTCGTGTTAGAAGTTCAAGAAAAGGAAACCAAGAAATGAGCCTTTCACGTCGGGATATTCTGGCCGGTTCAGCCGGTGCCGCGGCTTTTGGTGCGCTGCCCTATCGCAGCGCCAAGGCGCAGGGCGGGCCCACCATCAAGATTGGCGTGCTAAACGACATGTCCGGCATGTATCGTGACATTGCGGGAATGAGTGCGGTTGCCTGCGTACGCGCTGCGGTGCAGGAATTCGCCGGGCGCGGCATCAATATCGAGGTGCTTGCGGCTGACCATCAGAACCGTCCCGATGTTGGCGTGAATATCGCGCGGCAATGGATTGATCGTGACGGTGTGGATGTGCTGCTGGATGTGACGACATCTTCGGTGGCACTTGCGGTTTCCGATATCTGCCGCGAAAAGAACAAGGTGCATTTGAACAGCAGCGCGGCATCCAGTGACCTGACCGGCGCGCGCTGCAATGCAAATACCGTGCATTGGACCTACGACACCTGGATGTGCGCCAAATCCACCGGTGGTGCGATGGTGCGCGCAGGCGGTGATAGCTGGTTCTTCATCACCGCCGATTACGCCTTCGGCCATGCGCTGGAACGCGATACGGGGAATTTCGTGCGCAATGCCGGCGGGCGCGTGCTTGGCCAGGTGCGCACGCCATTCCCGGGTACGACGGATTTCTCATCCTTCCTTGTGCAGGCACAAGCTTCGCGCGCGAAGGTGATTGGTCTTGCCAATGCGGGTGCGGATACAACCAATTGCGTGAAGCAAGCGGCTGAATTCGGCATTACCCGCCGCGGTATAAAGCTCGCTTCCTTGCTCATGTTCATCAATGATGTGCATGGGCTTGGGCTGCAAACCGCGCAGGGTCTGGTGCTGACCGAAACCTTCTATTGGGATCTGAACGACGCGACGCGGCGCTTTACCAATAAGGTGCGTTCAGCCATGTCGCCCAATATGCCTTCCATGACGCATGCGGGCTGCTATGCCGGCGCGCTGCATTACCTGAAGGCGGTGGCCGATATGGGGGCGGCCGCGGCCAAGGCCGATGGCGCGGCGGCGGTTGCGCGCATGAAGGCGATGCCCACGGATGATGATTGCTTCGGCAAGGGCACCATTCGCGCGGATGGGCGGAAGCTCCATCCAGCCTATTTGTTTGAGGTGAAGGCGCCGTCGGAAAGCAAAGGTCCCTGGGATTATTATAAGCTTTTGCAAACAACGCCGGCCGAGGAAGCCTTCCGCCCGGTCGCAGAAGGCAATTGCCCGCTCGTGCGTAGCTGACCCAACAACATCATCTCTTGAGGAAGATAAACATGCAGGTTTCACGTCGGAATGTCTTAGCCGGAGCGGCCGCCACTGGCGCCCTGCCGCTGTCTCTCGCCCGCGCGCAGGCGGCCAACACAATTCGCATCGGTGTCATGACAGATATGTCTGGCACCTATCGCGACAATACAGGCCCGACCTCGGTTGCGGCCGCGCGTGAAGCTGCGGCGGAGTTTGGCGCAAGCCACGGCTTCCGGGTTGAGGTGATTGAAGCCGATCACCAGAACCGCCCGGATGTTGGCGTGAACCTGGCGCGGCAATGGTATGACCAGGGTGTGGATCTGATCCTGGATGTGCCGACGTCTTCCGTGGGCCTCGCGGTTTCTGGCGTCGCGCGCGAAAAGAACAAGTCCTATATTTGCGTGGGTTCCGCCACCGCTGACCTGACCGGCGCGCAGTGCAGCCCGAATACAATCCATTGGGCCTACGACACCTTCATGCTGGCGCGGTCCACCGGTGGTGCGACGGTGCGCGCGGGCGGTGATACCTGGTTCTTCATCACGGCTGACTATGCCTTCGGCCATGCGCTTGAACGCGATACGTCAAACTTCGTGCGCAGCGCGGGTGGGCGTATTTTGGGCCAGGTGCGCACGCCCTTCCCGGGTACGACTGATTTTTCTGCCTTTCTGCTGCAGGCGCAAGCTTCGCGCGCGAAGGTCATTGGCTTCGCCAATGCCGGCGCCGATACGCAGAATTGCGTGAAGCAGGCGGCGGAATTCGGGCTGACGCGGCGCGGGATCAAGCTCGCGTCGCTGCTGCTGTTTGTGAATGATGTGCATGGCATGGGGCTGCAAGTGGCGCAGGGGTTGGTCTGCACCGAAAGCTTCTATTGGGACATGAACGACAAAACGCGTGCCTGGACCGAGCGTATGCTGCGGCGCATCCCGACCAATTACCCGAACATGATCCATGCCGGCTGCTATTCGGGCGCGCTGCACTTCCTGAAGACCGTGGCGGCGATGGGCGTGCCGGCCGCCAAGGCTTCCGGCCTTGACGTGGTGAACCGCATGAAGGCGCAGCCTTCGGATGATGATCTGTTCGGCAAGGCCACTATCCGCGCAGATGGTCGGCGCCTTATTCCCTCATACCTGTTTGAGGTGAAGACACCGGCGGAAAGCACGAAGCCTTGGGATTACTACAAGCTGCTGCAAACCACAGCGGCCGAGGAAGCCTTCCGCCCAATCGGTGAAGGCGGCTGCGCCTTGGTGCGTTCCTGATTTAATCAAGCAAGGGGGGAAGCGTCATGACGACAACAAGGCGTAGTGTTCTCGGGGGTGCCGCTGCTGGCGGTGCTGCCCTTGGTGGCTTGCCATGGCGCTCTGCCCGCGCGCAGGCCGCTAATACCATCCGCATCGGCGTGTTGAACGACATGTCCGGCCCCTACCGGGATATCAGCGGTCCCTATGGGTTGGAATGCACGCGCCAGGCGGTACAGGAATTCGGCAATCGCGGCTTCAATGTTGAAGTCATCAATGCGGACCATCAGAACCGGCCTGATATTGGCGTGAATATTGCGCGCCAATGGTATGATCAGGGCGTTGATATGATTATCGATGTACCGACATCTTCGGTCGGTCTCGCGGTTGCCAATATCGCGCGGGAAAAGAACAAGGTTTGCGTGAATACCGGTTCTGCAACCTCGGACCTGACGGGGCCGGCCTGCACGCCCAATACCGTGCACTGGATGTATGACACCTATATGCTGGCGAAATCCACGGGCGGCGCCATGGTGCGCGCCGGCGGTGATAGCTGGTTCTTCATCACGGCTGATTACGCCTTTGGCCATGCCTTGGAACGCGATACGGCGAATTTCGTACGCAATGCCGGCGGGCGCGTGATGGGGCAGGTGCGTTATCCCTTCCCGGCAACGAGCGATTTCTCATCCTTCCTTGTGCAGGCTCAGGCTTCGCGCGCGAAGGTCATCGGCATGGCGAATGCCGGCGCCGATACCATCAACACGGTGAAGCAGGCGGCCGAATTTGGCATCACGCGCCGCGGTGTGAAACTGGCAGCGCTGCTGATGTTCTTGCCGGATGTGCATGCGCTTGGCCTGCAAACCGCGCAGGGCCTGATCCTGACGGAAAGCTTCTATTGGGATCTGAATGATCGCACCCGCGCCATTTCCGAAAGGCTGCGCCCGCGGCTCCGGGAAGTGCGCCCGAATATGGCTTCCATCGCCAATTACTCCGGCGCGCTGCATTATCTGAAGGCGATTGCCGATATGGGCGTTGCAGCTTCAAAGACATCCGGCGCTGAAGTTGTTGCGCGCATGAAGGCCATTCCCTGCGATGATGATGCCTTCGGCCCTGGTACGATCCGCGCCGATGGCCGTAAGCTTTGCCCTTCCTACCTGTTTGAGGTGAAGGCGCCGTCCGAAAGCCGCGGGGCCTTTGATTATTACAAGCTTCTGCAGACCACTCCGGCCGAGGAAGCTTTCCGTCCTTTGAATGAGGGCAATTGCCCCATGATCCGGGCCTGACATGACACAAATGGTATCCACTTCGCGCCCCGCCCATGGCATCCGCCATGGTGCGGCGGTGCCCTGAGGGAAATTCTCCGCATGGATGAGATATTCGGCATACCGACGCCGCTGCTCTTTGGACAGCTTCTGCTCGGACTAATCAATGGGGCCTTCTACGCGATGCTGTCACTGGGCCTCGCGGTGATTTTCGGGCTGCTCAACATCATCAACTTCACCCATGGCGCGCAGTTCATGATGGGCGCCTTCGTGGCCTGGATGCTGCTAAATTACCTTGGCATCGGCTATTGGTGGGCGCTGATCCTCTCTCCGCTGCTGGTGGGGCTGACAGGGGTGATACTTGAACGAACTATGATCTGTCAGCTTTACAAGATGGATCATTTATACGGGATGCTGCTGACCTTCGGGTTATCGCTGATCATTGAAGGCGTTTTCCGAAATCAATATGGTTCTTCCGGCATGCCCTATCGCATTCCGCCGGAACTCTCGGGCGCTTGGGATCTCGGCTTCATGTTCATGCCGGTCTATCGCGGCTGGGTTGTGGTGTTCGCCCTGTTTGCCTGCATCACCACCTGGCTTGTGATTGAAAAGACTCGGCTTGGTGCCTATCTGCGCGCGGCGACTGAAAACGCGCCGCTGGTGCAGGCCTTTGGCGTGAATGTGCCGCGCATGATCACGCTGACCTATGGCGCAGGTGTTGCATTGGCCGCCTTGGCCGGCGTTCTTGCGGCACCGATTTATTCGGTCAATCCGCAAATGGGCACAAACCTCATTATCGTGGTGTTTGCCGTGGTGGTGATCGGCGGCATGGGCTCCATCCTGGGCTCCGTGCTGACCGGCTTTGGCCTCGGTATCATTGAAGGTCTGACGAAGGTTTTCTACC
>JBIIGZ010000151.1:0-8167 GCA_044236185.1 Roseomonas sp.
CCGGTGCGGAGTGCCGCCGCCGCCGTGCCGCCATCCGGAATCCAGATCATCTCCAGCCGGTCAAAATGCACGCGCTTGCCACCGGAAGCGGCCTCCGCCGGTTCATCGCGCGGCACGTAAGCGTCATTCCGCGCATAATGGCTGCGGCTGCCTTGCACGTATTCACCCGCGATAAAGCGCCATGGCCCGCTGCCGATCATGTGTTCCAGGCCAAGCGACCGATCGCCGGGATTATTCGCGATGCGTTCCGGCATCATGAAACAAGGTGAGGACCCTGGCTTGGCCAAGGCATCAAATAGCGCGGGGAAGCGCCGATGCAGGCGGAATTGGATGGTGCGGTCATCAGGCGCAGAAAGCGCGGCCGTGGCGCGCATCAGGATTTGGCCAAAGCCATCGCGGCTCGCCCAGCGGCGAATGCTGGCCACACAATCTGCGGCGCGCACGGCTTCGCCATCATGCCAGCGCAAGCCATCACGCAGGCGGATTTTCACGCGCTTGCCGTCATCTTCCACGCTGTGGCCTTCGGCCATTTGCGGGCGCGGCTGCAAAGCGCGATTGGCGCCATAGAGCGTGTCAAACACGCAATAGGCATGCGTTGTGATGATGGTGCTGGGGCTGAAAATCGGGTCCAGATTGGCGAGTGCGGCCTGCGGCATGAAGCGCAGCGTGCGCGCGCGGCTGGGCTGGGCCAGAGCCGGGCCAGCCAGAGGCGCCGCAAGGGCTGCGGCCAAAAGTGAACGACGATGCATCCCCAATTCCTTCGTTTCCTGTCGGCTAACGCGGGGAAGGGGGCTTTGGCCGGGGCGGCGCCAGCCCCGGTAGGGGCAAAACGTGAGCGCGCAGGCGATGCACCCTTCCCTACGCCGGTCCGAACCGGGTCAGGTTCCAGGGGTCGCGGGTGAAGCCCGCCTCTCAGCCCCAAAAGGGCTCCCCCAGGTGTCTCAGGCATTTAATTGCGCCCTCACGCAGGCTTGCGCAAGCCCGGCGGTGGCGCGCGGGGCGCGCAACGGGGTAGAAAGGGCGTAACATTCGCCAAAGGGAAACGCCCATGTCCAGCACCACCATCCTGCCGCCCGTCATTCGCCTGCATCCTGGTGATGGCGTGGTCATTGCGCGCATTCCTCTCACGCCCGGCACGGAAGTGGCACCCGGCATCAGCGTGGGAGAAAGGCGCATCCCGCCCGGCCATAAGGTTGCGATCCGCCCGCATGCGAAGGGCGAGCCGATCAAGCGCTATGGGCAGATCATTGGCTTTGCAACGGATGCGATTGAACCTGGCGCCTGGGTGCATACGCATAATTGCGAAATGGGCGATTTCGCGCGCGATTACGCCTGGGGCCAGGATGCGAAACCGACCGATTATGTGGATGTGCCGGCAAGCTTCATGGGTATCCGTCGCGCCGATGGCCGTATCGCGACACGCAATTACATCGGCATCATCACATCGGTGAATTGTTCCGCCCATGTCGCGGAATTGATTGCGCGTCAGTTTGAGAAAAATCCGATCACCGGCGATGATCCCCTGGCCGCCTGGGGCAATGTGGATGGCGTTGTGGCGCTGACGCATAAAACCGGCTGCGGCATGACCATGGATGAGCCCTTGCGGCTGCTGCGCCGCACCTTGGCGGGCTTCGCGCGGCATGCGAATTTTTCCCATGTGATTGCGATTGGCCTTGGATGCGAAGTCAATCAGCTTGGCCCCATGCTGGAAGAACAGCGCCTGACCGGGCGGCTGCGCAGCATGGATATTCAGGATAGCGGCGCGCGCGCGACCGTGATGAAGGGCATTGATTTCGTGAAGGAAGTGCTGGCGGAATCCAATACCGCCAAGCGCGAAGCCGTCCCCGCTTCGGAACTTTGCGTGGCTTTGCAATGCGGCGGTTCGGATGGCTATTCCGGCATCACCGCCAATCCTGCCTTGGGCGTGGCGTCTGATTTGCTGGTGCGCCATGGCGGCACGGTGATCCTTTCCGAAAGCCCTGAGACCTATGGCGCGGAACATTTGCTGACACGCCGCGCTGTTTCGCGCGAGGTCGGCCAAAAGCTCGTGGACGTGATGCATTGGTGGGAAGATTACACCGCCCGCCAAGGTGCCGAGATGAATGCCAACCCATCGCCTGGCAATAAGGCGGGCGGGCTTACCACTATCCTCGAAAAATCACTCGGCGCCATGGCCAAGGCCGGCACCACCAATCTGGTGGAGGTCTATCGCTATGCCGAACCCGTCACGGCCAAGGGCTTTGTTTTCATGGACACGCCTGGCTATGACCCGGTGGGGGCGACCGGTCAGGTGGCTGGTGGCGCCAATTTGGTCTGCTTCACCACCGGGCGCGGCAGCGTTTTTGGCATGAAGCCCGCGCCTTCCATCAAGCTTGCCACCAATACCACCATGTATGATCGCCTGTCGGAAGACATGGACATTAATTGCGGCACCATCCTGACGGGTGGCGAAAGCGTGCAGGAATGCGGCCAGCGCATTTTTGATTTGATGTTGCGCACCGCTTCCGGCGAACCCACGAGAAGCGAAGCGCTTGGCTTCGGCGCGCAGGAATTCGCCCCCTGGATGCTGGGAGCAACCATGTGACCCGCGCTGAGACGAAGCGGGAGGTTCTGCGCGTCGCGCAAGCTTTGGATCAGGCAGGCATGATGCCCTCCAAATCCGGCAATGTATCGGTGCGCGATGCCAAGGGTTTCATCATCACGCCGGCTGGCCTGCCTTATGCGCGCACAACGGTTGCCGATCTGGTGACGACGGGGATGGATGGCAGCACGCTTGGTCGCGCAAAACATCGGCCTTCATCTGAATGGCGGCTGCATGCGGCGATCTACGGTGCGCGGCCAGAGGTGATGGCCGTGGTGCATACCCATTCCCCGCGCGCCACAGCACTTTCCTGTGCGCGCAAGGGCATTCCGCCCTTGCATTACATGGTGCTGCTGGCGGGTGGGCCGATTGCCTGCGCGGATCACGCGACTGCGGGCACGCAAACACTTGCGGATAACGCGCTCCGCGCGCTTAGCGGGCGGCGCGCAGTATTGCTTGCCAATCATGGCGTGGTGGCGGTGGGCGCGACGCTGGGTGCAGCGCATGCGCTGGCCTTGGAGGTTGAAAACCTCGCCGGACAATACCTTGATCTATTGGCGACGGGGTTGAAGCCCGTCTTGTTGACGGATGCGCAATTGGCCGAAGCGGCCAAGCATTTCGCGGGGTATGGGCGGGGTTAAGCATTTTCAAGCCAAGTGGAATTACTTGGCGACTCGGAAAATGCGACCCGTCAAAGATTTAGAGCGGTTCCCGTGAACCAAGGTGAGCGGGAAACGCTCTAGCTTGCGCTGACAGGCCCGCGCGTGATGGCGGTGAGTTCGGCGTTGTAAGTACGATAAACAGCCTCAATCCCTGTCACACCTGCAGCCGTCAGCCGCGCGGCGTGCTTGGCGTGATAGGCTTCCGCAGCTTCGCGCGTACGGAACAGATAAATCCCACCCGACCGCCCGGCTGCCTTATCCTCGGTCCAGATTTTCCAAAGCAGGTCGGGCTCGGCGGCGATATCTTCCGCCAAAGCGCGTAGCGCGCGGGCCTGAGCTTCCCCGCCAGATTTCCGGGCGGGGAAGTCGAAGATCACCAAAGTGGCTATATCAGGCAGAAGCGACAAGTTTCTGCGTCTGCTCACCAAGCCCGGCAATGCCAAGCTTCATGGTCTGGCCGGCCTTCAGGAAGATCGGTGTCGGCTTCTTGCCAAGCCCAACACCCGGCGGCGTGCCGGTGAAGATCACATCGCCAGGATTGAGCGTGATGCATTGGCTAACATAGGACACAATCTGCTTCACGCCGAAGATCATGGTCTTGGTGGACCCATTCTGTTCGCGCACGCCATCCACATCGCAATACATGGCAAGGTTCTGTGGATCAGGGATTTCATCCTTCGTCACCAGCCAGGGGCCAAGCGGGCCGAAAGTGTCAAACCCCTTGCCCTTATCCCAAGCGCCGCCGCGTTCGGCCTGCCATTCACGTTCAGACACGTCATTGCCAACGGCATAGCCGGCGACATGATCCAAAGCCTGATCTTCCGAGACATATTTGGCGCGCGTGCCGATGATGATGCAAAGCTCAACCTCATAATCGGTTTTCACCGATCCACGCGGAATGACAACGTCATCATTCGGCCCTTGCAGCGCATTCAGCGATTTCAGGAACACAATCGGCTCCTTCGGGATCGGCGCGCCGGTTTCCGCCGCGTGATCGGCATAGTTCAGCCCGATGCAAATCAGGTTCTTCATGCCAGTGACGGGCGAACCAAGGCGCGGATTGCCGGCAACCTTGGGCAGGCTATTCACATCCACCGCGGCAATCTTGGCCAGCGCGGCGGGGGAGAGCACATCACCCGTGATATCCGGCACAATGCCTGAAAGATCACGAATGGCGCCAGCGGCATCCAGAATGCCCGGCTTTTCCTGGCCCGCAGGGCCGTAACGCAGCAGCTTCATCTAAGCCTCCCTCAATTGGAACGGCGGGCACGCACATGCCCGAAAAACGCCAAGCCAATGCCGCCAAAGGCCAGCGCCTGAATGCTGTTCAGCGGCAAGGTCACCGCGCCCGCAGCAAGCAGCAGCGCGATCAGCATGGCAATCGAGCCCAGCATCATATAGGCGGGCATCGCCATATCCTCATTCATGCCGGCAAGCACCACGGCACCCATGGCGCCCATCATCGGCACGGCGAATTCACTGGCCATCTCATTCTCCTGGGGGAGTTAGGGGTAAAGCGGTATCGGCTTCCTACAATGTCCAGCCGCCGTCAATCACAATGGCCTGGCCGGTGACAAAAGCGGCCTCATCGGATGCCAGATAAAGCACCAAAGCGGCCATTTCCTCGGCTGTGGCCAGCCGGCCCATGGCCTGACGCGCGACAAAGGCAGCGCGGGCGGCCTCTACCGACCCAGCGGCGGCGGCATTGGCGGCGATTCGGTCATGAAGCGATGGCGTATCCACCGTGCCAGGACACAGGCAATTGCAGCGGATACCCTGGGCGACATACTCGGTGGCGATGGATTTCGTGAGGCCAACAACAGCGGCCTTGGTGGTGCCATACAAAAAGCGATTGGGCGCACCCTTAATGGATGAACAGGCGGAAGACATGTTCACAATGCTGCCGCCGCGGCGTTCCAACATGCCGGGGATGAAGGCCTGCGCCACTTTCCACATGGCGCGCACATTCAGCGCAAAGCCGAAATCCCAATCCTGATCGGTGCAGGTCAGGATGGTGTTTTGGTGCACAAAACCCGCGCAATTGAACAGGATATCAACGGGGCCCGCGGCCTTCGCGGCGGCGGTGATGGCCGCATCATCCAGCACATCCAAGACCGCCGTGGTGATGCCAGGGGCAGTCAGGCTGGTCAGCAGCGCTGCATCACGATCTGTCGCGACCACCCGCGCGCCTTCGGCGGCCATGGCCAGGGCGGTGGCGCGGCCAATGCCCTGGCCGGCGGCTGTTACGAAACAAAGTTTACCCGCCAATCTGCCAGCCATTCGGCTTTCCTCCCGTGAAATTCATCAGCACCGGGCTACCGGAGCGCCTTGATTCCAGGGTGTCATATCCCATGCCCCTGGGGAAGCTATCTGCCCCCGCGCGTAGAGCAACCATAGCGCGAGAATCGCGACATCGTGAATTTTTTTAATTGGATATGATCGGTTTATTAGTGGACAATGTACAACCAAACATGGGATGTGCCCGAAATAATTTCTACCCAGGGACGACTTCAAAAGCGCTGCCTTAAGCAATAAGGAGGAACTATGGTCCCGTTACGCCAAAAGGCGTTCGCGGGTGGGTCGGCGGAAACCCGGAAACCGGCCTTGAACGGCTTGGCTTCCCGACACCATCCGCAACGCCAGAAGTGCTGGCCAAGGCTTAGCCCCGTAAGGCGCGCATCATGCCATTAGAAGATAAGGCCCCGGCCCGGGCGCCTGGCTTGCCGCCCTTCGCGGATGCCCATGTGTTGCGCGGTATCCTGGATGCCATGCCTGCCCGCGTTTCCTATTTCGATAGGCATCGCAATTATTGTTATAACAACAAGGAATTTTATGATTTTGTGGGCCTGACGCCGGAACAGGTATTGGGGCGCAATGTGGCGCAGGTCATGGGGCAAGAGGCATCAGACGAAACGCTGCCGCAGGTGGAAGCAGTCAGGCGTGGCGAAACCATCTGCACCGAAAGATGGCTTCCTTACAGGGGCGGGGTGCGGCGATTTGTGCAAGCTACCTTCATGCCGCTTTTCGAACCAGACGGTGAGATGGATGGCTACTTTGCATTGGTGCGGGACCTGACTGAAGCCGAACGCCAGAAGGAGGAATTGCTGCGCCGAAGCCAGCAATTGGAGGGCGTGATGCGTGGCATTGATGACGCGGTCGTGCTGTTTGATGCCGATCTGCGTCTGATGCTGTGCAATCAGGGCTATCTGGACCTGATGGAATTTCCGCCGCGGCTGGGCGAGCCCGGAACAAGTCTGGAAAGCCTGATCCGTGATCGGCTTGAAAGGGGCGTTTTTTATGGCGATGAAAATCCAAGCCGACCTATTGAAGACCTGATCCGCACGCGGATCTCAGCCTATGCGCGGATCAACCGGGAAACTCAAAATATCCATCGAATTCGGGGAAAATGGGTCAGCCTCCGCCGCCGCCGCCTGCCGGATGGTACATTGCTGGTCACGTTTACCGATATCACCGCGAAGTATGAGGGGGATCGCGCCAAGCGTGCGCAGCGCGAAGCATTGCAGCGTGTGGCGCAGATGGAAACCAATGCCACGCTGCTTGCTGGGCTTGGGCATGAAATCAACAATCCGCTGGCTGCCATTCTGGCGCAAGCCAGCGGCTTGGCACGAAAAATCACTGATCCCGGCCAGGCGCGGCAACTTGAAGGCATTTGTGATGCCGCAGAACGCGCCGGGCGTATTGTCCATAGCCTGATGAGCAGCGCCCGGCGGCGGGAACCACGCCGTGACCCCATGGATATTCCAGCCATCATCGGTCTGGCACTGGAACTTGCCTGGAATGATGGCACGCCACCCTGGCTGGAATTCCACTTGGATGAACAACCCGATCTGCCGAAACCCTATGGTGATTCGGATCAGATCGCGCATGTGATTTCCAACCTGGTGTCCAATGCAACCCAGGCTTTGGAAGCCACCAATGGCGCTACAACCAAGCGCTTGGACATTTCAGTTGGCATGCAGGCAGGTCAAATAACCATCCGTGTGGCGGATAATGGCCCCGGCGTGCCTGCCGACCTTCGGGAACGGATTTTTGAACCCTTCTTCACCACAAAACCGCCGGAAAAGGGCACGGGCGTTGGCTTGGCGCTGTGCCGTGCCCTGGCGCAGGCCCATGATGGAAGCTTGGTGTTGGAAGAAACCCCAGGCGGCGGCGCCAGCTTCATCCTGCGCCTGCCCTTGCGGTGAAGCGCGGTTCAATCCTGTCTGGAATTTCATTAAATAAAATCAATCAATGGTTGTTTTGGTGGGGGCATCTTGAAGGATCAGACCATCACGCCCTTCCCAGAAAACAACCGCAGGGTGAAAAATCACATATAGTTTACATATTGTAACTTGTTTTTAACCGATTTTTGTACTGGCTTGACCCAATTTTATGTTAAAGGCGCAACAGGTTTGCAACCTATGGAGAATGAAAAAACTGGCTCGAGAGGTAGGAAACGGCATGTTCGCGGTGCGGCAAGAAAAGCGGGTCCAGCCTTCGGGACGGCCCAGATTCACCTGTTTTCATTGGGTTTTTGCGATCCGCCCAGCGGCGCCGTGCTTTGGACATTGATGATGAACCGGCCAAATGCCGCGACCCGCGCGCCTTGCCGGCCGCTTTCGCCGCGCGGTCCGCTCGGGTGCTGAAGGATGCAGGGCGGCTTGATCCACCGCAGCCTGATGGTGAGGGTGAGAATGCCTTGCGCCGTCCCATGCATGTGCCGGCTTGGCACATTCGACGGAAACCGGAACCCGGTCTTGCCGCCCTCCGTAGTATCCCCAGCATAAACGGTACTGGCCATGTCCGCCCCCCGTAAGCCACCGGCCAAGGCGCTTGGTTTGCCGTCCTTCGCAGATGCGCATGTGCTGCGCGGTATCCTGGATGCCATGCCCGCGCGCGTGTCCTATTTCGATTCACAAAGAAA
>JBIIGZ010000152.1:0-8139 GCA_044236185.1 Roseomonas sp.
CCCGATGTTCACCGCCATCTTCCATTTCGCGCCACTGATCGCGCGCCGGTTTGGCATTCCGCCCAAATCCGGCGGGCGCATGCTGATGGGCTTCTTTGGGCTCACGCTGCTGATCGGCGCTGAAATCGCCATGACGCGCGCGATGCGCGGCCTTTCACCCGGGCAATGGCTGGCGCATTTCGCGTCCATCGAAGGCGCGATCTATGCCGTTTTGCTGGCGTGTTTTGCCGCCATGCCCTGGCTAAGACGCTAGACCATGCCCGCACTTTGCCGCGATTGCTTCCATCACGCGGCCGAGGATTTCACGCGCTGCCCTTCTTGCGGGTCACGGCGCGTTATCGCCCATCCTGACCTGTTCCGCCTGACGGTCGCGCATATTGATTGCGATGCCTTCTACGCCAGCGTCGAAAAACGTGATCGGCCGGAATTGGCCACACGCCCGGTGATTGTGGGCGGCGGGACGCGTGGCGTGGTCGCGGCCTGCTGCTATATTGCGCGGCTATCTGGCGTGCGCAGCGCCATGCCCATGTTCAAGGCGCGCGCTGCCTGCCCCGATGCGGTGGTGATCAAGCCGGATATCGCGAAATACGCCCGCGAAGGTGCGCGCATCCGCGCCATGATGGAAGCGCTCACGCCACTCGTGCAGCCGCTCTCAATAGATGAAGCAGTGCTTGATCTGCGCGGGACTGAGGCTTTGCACAACGCACCGCCCGCCGCGGTGCTGGCGCGCTTCGCCCAAGCGGTGGAGCGCGAGGTCGGGGTGACAGTCTCGGTCGGTTTGGCGGCCAATCGGCTGATGGCGAAGCTTGCCGCCGAACGCGACAAGCCGCGCGGCTTTGCCGTGATTGGGGCGGGGGAAGCTGCCGCCTGGTTGGCCCCCCAATCGGTCGCGGTGCTGCCGGGCGTCGGGCCGGCCATGGCGAAGCGTCTGGCCGCGGCCGGTTTTGTGCGCCTTGGGCAATTGGCCGCTTTGGATGCACGTGCGGCCCTTGGACGCTTCGGCGCAGATGGCCCGGCGCTGGTGGCGCGTGCGCGCGGCGAGGATGACCGCCCGGTCAACCCGACGCGAGAGACCAAAAGCATCAGTGCCGAGACCACGTTTGATACCGATATCACGGCGCTGGCCGCGCTGGAGGCGCCGCTTTGGCGGCTTTGCGAAAAACTGGCGCGACGGCTCAAGGAACAGGGCTTTGCTGCGGGCGGCGTGGTGCTGAAGCTGAAGGCCGCCGATTTCGCGCTGCGCACCCGATCCCAGCGCTTGCCGGAACCAAGCCTTTTGCCGGAGGTGATTTTCGCCGCCGCCCGGCCGCTGTTGCAAAAGGAAGCCGATGGCACAGCGTTTCGGCTGATTGGCATTGGCGCCCAACCCTTAGCCGCGGCGGATCAGGCGGATCGCGGCGATCTGGCAGACCCGGAGGCACCGCGCCGCGCAGCACGCTGGAAGGCGATGGAGGCTTTGCGGGCGCGCTTTGGCGAGGATGCCGTGATGGCCGGGCGCGGCTTCCAGGCGAAGAAACCAACGCCGGAAGGCGAGCCAGCCGATAAGCAGAAGTAGGGCTCAGCGGCGCGGTTGCGCCTGCGCCAATTCCTCAAAGCTGCGCACATCATCCGGGCGGAGAGAACGCGCATTGGCCAGCACCGGGCCACCGGGCCGCGGCGTGGCGGCAGTGCGCGTGTAGCCGTTGTCCGGGCGGTCATAGATGAAGCCCTGGATTGGGTAGATGCGTCCCAGGCTTTCCTGATCCCGCCCCACCTGCACCCGCACCGACGACCAGTCATTACGCAGGGAGACATCAACCACGGAGACATCGGCCATGATGGACCCACGGCGAATGCCCGGGCCGCCCCAATTCGCATGGTGGATCAGAATTTCACGGTTACTGATGACTTCCTGCACCACAGCAACATGGCCGGCATGCATCTGCCCGGTGCGGGCAAAGGCCATCACAGCGCCGGGTTCAGGGGTATGGCCGCGCGCATACAGCCCGGCGGCGTTGTGCCACCAATCGCCGCCATTGCCCCGGATCGCCATACCGGTCGCCTGGCGCACATAGGGCACGCAGGAAATGCCGCCTGGGGGAACAGAAAGGGCGATGCGACGCGCCTGTTCAGATGAACGGCGCGGCCCCTGAACGGTCTGACTGACCCTGACCGGCTGCGCCCGTAGATTGGAACGCGCCTGCACCGGCTTCACAGCCGGTTGCCGCTGGGCGGTTGTATTCGGCTTATTCCGCGAATTGGCAGGGCTGGCATCAGCCTGATAAGAAAAGCAAGCAACGCCAAGGGCGATACAGGCAGACGCGATTAGCCGAACTGTCTTCATATTCGTTCAAAGCCCCCAAAGTAGTGTTGCGACTCACGCGCTTTTGAGAGTGGTATGCCCGGGATTCCGACAGGAGCAAGCCGGGGCGCTGTAACTTGGTGAAACCTGGCGTGATTAGCTGAAAGCGGCTGTTGAGAAGCAAGAGTTTTAGGAATTTGGTCTGTGGTTTTTGGCGGAATTGGGGCGAGGTCACAGTGTGGTGACTTTCATGCCACAGTTCTATCAAGGATTCGCTGCTCATCAGCCCATGCCGAAGCGAACCGATTTTTCAGAAAGCGCAGTGGCTATGTTCTTGAATTAGGAAAATTAGCACATATCGGTAAGGTCTGGAGCTTGTTGCGTTCACATGGGTTCACGCAACTCGCTCTACATCTTTGTTTTTCGAGCATCTTCACCCGTTCAGTTTTTCCATCTGAACGCGTTCTGCTCTCGTCCAGCGCTTGGCAGGCGCGCCAAAAAAACGGCGGCCCTTGGTAGGGCCGCCGCCTTTCATAAGGCACCTTTCGGCGTGATCAGGCCGCTTGCAGCCGCTTGATCAGGGCCTGGGTCGCTTCACGCAGCTGCACCGCTTCGTCGGCGACGGTACGGCTCGCTTCCGTGATGCTACCCATCGCCTTGCCGGCGTCTTCCGCCATGCCGGACACCCGGCCGATGGAGCCTTCCAGCCCATCCACCGCCTTGGCGGCATTGCGCAGGCTGGAAGCGATTTCCGCCGTGGTCGCGGATTGTTCTTCCACCGCCGCGGCAATGGCAGTGTTTTCACCATCCAACTGGCTGATGCGCGCCACGATATCGCCGATCACGCCGACCACATCGCCGATGATATTCTGCATGGCGCCGATTTCGGTCTGGATGCTCTCAGTCGCCTTGGCCGATTGCGCGGCCAGGTTCTTCACTTCCGAAGCAACCACTGCGAAGCCCTTGCCCGCCTCACCGGCACGGGCCGATTCGATCGTGGCATTGAGCGCCAGCAGGTTGGTCTGCGCCGCAATGGTGCCGATCAGCCCGGTGACATCATTGATGCGCACCGATGCTGCATTCAGCCCATCCACCAGGCTGCTGACGCGATCAGCCTGTTCCGCCGCACCGCGCGCGGTCTGCGCCACAGCAGTTACGCGGTTGGAGACTTCGGAAATCGCAACCGTAAGCTCCTCAGCCGCGGCGGAGACGGATTGGATGCCGTGATTGGCTTCCGTACCTTCATGCGCAGCAGAGCGTGCCTGGACCAAGGTCGCATCCGTGACGGAGGCGACCTTGGTGCCTTCCTGCACGAGCATGGAGGTGCTTTCGGAAAGCGTGCTGACCGATTGGCCAACCGCGCGATCCAGATCGCCCGCAATGCTTTGGATGGCAGCGCGGCGCGCCGCTTCCATTTCCGCACCACGTGACGCTTCCGCAGCGCGCAGCTTTTCGGCTTCCATCAGGCCTTCGCGGAAGACAGTGGCTGCACGGGCCATTTCACCCACTTCGTCATGGCGTTCAGTGCCTTGGAATTCCTTGGAAAGATCGCCCTTCGACATGCTTTCCATACCGGCGGCAAGCGCCCCAAGCGGACGGGTAACACGGGCCAAGACAACCCAGCCGGCAGCAACCAGCGCAGCGAGTGAGAAAAGCCCCAGTAGCGCGATGATCAGCGTTGCCTGGGTGACGGAGGTCACTTCATTGGCAACCTTGTCATTCGTTTCGGCCACAATGGTGTCCATCATGCCGCCAATCGATTCCGTGAAGGGGTCAATCGCCTGATAGAGCCGTTCCTTGATCAGCTGTTCAAGCTGCGCGCTGTTCTTCGCAGCCGCAATGCGCACCAGATCCTGGGTCACCTGTTCGGCTGGAGCACGGCGTTCACGCGCCTGGGCGAAGGCCTCCTGCACGCTTGGCGGCAACTGGGCTTCTGTGAGGGCTGACCAGGCGCGGTTGATGTTCTTCACCGCATCGGCAAGGCTGGTTGCACCTTCTTCCCAGGTGAAATTGCCATTGCGGATTTTGTGCGAGGCGTCCACCACGAATACCGCATAGGCATCGGACAGTGCCTTGAGATCAATCAGCGGCGCGACAGCATTCGCCTTGATTTCGGTGAAGCTCTGCGCGTTGTGGCGCATGGACACCCAGGCATAGATGGCAGCGCCAGCATTCACTGCGCCGATCATCGCAAGGATGGTAAGCAATAGGGGGGCAATTCTTATACGCATCGTCTGGCGTACTCCTTTCTTGAGACTGCGCCATTGTGCGGGCGTTGTCCTTGCTGAAAGGTGACTAGAATAACTGCCAAACGAGATTTTTTTGCTGCTTGAGCTTAAGAAAAAATTCAACAGCGCATCATGTCGGTGTCGTGTTTTGCCCATTTTCTCGACGCCTGATTACCCAAAGCTTAAGCCGATGCTACTTGGCAGGAACGCGAAGCGGTTTCGATGGAACCAAAGCTGCCCGCGCGATCATTTGAGGCAAGATTAAGCAAAGCATTTCGGGCAAAAGGTAAAACCTGGGCGCGCCGCGCCCATCATGAAATTATGATGACGCAAAATAATACGGATTGGACCAGGCGCGCTTGCCGGCCGCATCGGCCACCACAATCCGCGCAAATCCACCATCGCGCAGTTTTTCAAGTGGCAGCACCGCCCTTGTCTGCAAGGGTGCCACCGCCTGCGCCGCGGATGATCCGCGCCCCAACACCATGATGCTGGATGCCGGGCTGCACTGCACCTCAACGCTATTTTCACCCCAAAGGATGCCTTCGATGCGCGGGCCTTGGCTTGCGTAGAAATGCCCGGCCTTGAGCGCGGCCAGCAGCGCTTCCGGTTGATTTTCCGTGGCCTTCACCATGACCCAGCCGCCGAACCAATCCTCACAGGCAAAATGCGCGTCATCCACCGCAATCAAAGAAAGGCGCCTTCCATCGGTGAGTAGCCGGTCCGCCAGAAAGGCGCCGCCGCCGCGATCCGTGCGCACCTGGCTGGTGTGGTTGTAGATCTCAACGGCGTGTGCGGCCGCGATGCTATGCCCATCATCTGCCGTCAGCCCATACCAGCCGGGATGCGCTATGGCGACAAAGGCGCCGGCATCGGCACAACGCGCAGCCAGCGCCGCGCCATCCTCCTCGGGCGGGGTTGGCGCGAAATCCAGCGGCAGGCCCACTGCCAATATGTGCCAAATCTCACCGAGTGAGGTCGCCGGCGCATGCACCTCAGCGCCCAGCAGCGTGGTGAAGCCAGGGGCGCGAAAGCGGCGCGTATCGGCGATGGGGAAGTTATAGCGCGCCATGAAATGGTCCGTCAGCGCCATGAAGTCATAGCCGCCGCGGCGATAGGTCTCCACCACATCCTCCGGCGTGCGCTTGCCATCAGAAAGGGTGGAATGGGTGTGGATATTACCCTTCAGGAAACGCCCCGGCGCGGCAAAGACAGGATCAAGCTGCATCGGGGACCTCGGCTACCAAGTGGTTTTCTTCACTGCCTTCCTAAAGCCAAAAGGCGGATCGTGAAATTGTGCCTGCCACTTGGGGGCAGGACATCTCCGTGGGGCGCGGCATGGGGTAGGAAATTTCACCAAGCAATCGTCAAAGGAAAAGAAAATCTTTCTTTTTTCCGGCTCTTGCGCTGGCTTTAAGATGGGCTTTTTTCTTGTGAAACTTTGGAGAAGCCGCATGTCGAAGGTCTTTGTCATTCACGAAAATGATGCCTGGGTGGAACCGCTGCGCGCGGCCTTTGCCCGAATTGGCACGCCGTTTGAGGAATGGTTCCTGGATGAAGGCGTGCTGGACCTGACCACGCCGCCGCCCGAGGGCGTTTTCTATAATCGCATGAGTGCGTCATCCCATACGCGGGGCCACACCTATGCGCCGGAATATGCCGGGGCAGTGATTGAGCATTTGGAACGCCATGGGCGGCTTGTCGTGAATGGCCGGCGCGCTTTGCAGTTGGAACTGTCAAAGGTTGGGCAATATGCCGCGCTGGCGGGTTTTGATATCCCCACGCCGCCGACCATTGCCGTGGTGGGGACGCAGCATCTTGAAGCGGCGGCGCAAAAGCTCGGCTTTCCGGTCATCCTGAAGCATAACCGCGCCGGCAAGGGCTTGGGCGTGCAGTTGATTTTGAGTAAGGCGGCGCTGCGTGAAGCGGTTGCGAAAATCGCCGCCGACCCCGATCCCTTCGCCGCGCCGCGCGATGGGGTGTGGCTGGTTCAGCGCTATATCGAAGCGCCTGAGCCCTTCATCACCCGGGCTGAATTCATCAATGGCAAATTCCTCTATGCCGTGCGGGTGGATACGTCTGAAGGCTTTGAGCTTTGCCCGGCGGATGTCTGCGCCCTTGAACCAGGTGCGGTGTGCCCCGCCGTGGCGCCTGGCGAGAAGTTCCGCATCGTTGAAGGCTTCACCCACCCCTTGCTGCCGCGCATGGAAGGTTTTTTGCGCGCCAATGCCGTGGGGGTGGGCGCGATTGAATTCATCACGGATCGCGCCGGGAATACCTTCGCCTATGATGTGAACACCAATACCAATTACAACAGCGATGCCGAAGCCCGCGCCGGGCTTTCCGGCATGGGCGCTATCGCGCAATTCCTGACGGGTTTGCTGCAACAGCAGCAGGCGAAGGCGGCGTGAGCATTTTCAAGCCAAGTGAAAAACTTAGCGGGTCGGAAAATGCAACCAGATAAAGATTTGATGCGTGTCCCGTGAAGGAAGGTGAGCGGGAAACACCCCAGTTCATCATGGCAAAGCTTGATTTGTCATGATATATCATGATGTCAGGATGAATAGGACTGTGGCAAATGACCGAACCCACCCGTGAAAAATTCGCAACCCAGGTGAAGCCTGAAACCCTCGCCACCTTGCGTAGCCTCGCCAAGATCGAAGGGCGGCAGTTACAGGCGCTTGTTGAAGAAGCGCTCTCCGATCTCATTGACAAGCGCATGCGCGGTCGCCCACGCGCACATGTCATGGCGGCCTATGAGGCGACCCATGAGAAGTATGCCGAGCTTTACGCGAAACTGGCTGAATGACGGATTACCTGACCATTATTGAGGTCCTGGCAATCCATCACGACCAGATCAAACGCTATGGCGGCGCCGATGGCGTTCGCGATTTTGGGCTTCTTGAGGCCGCGCTGTATCGCCCACAGACGGGCTACTACGAGGATTCGATCGAGGAAGCTGCGGCTCTTTGGGAGAGCCTGGCCATGAACCATCCCTTTGTTGACGGGAATAAGCGTGTCGCAGTAGCGGCCATGATCACGTTTCTGGCGATCAACGGCTATGCGATCAAGCCAGATTCCAGGGAAATATACCGATTTATTATCGAAAACTTGGAAGGGAGGTCATTCAGCTATGACCGCCTTGCGGCATGGTTGCGTGAAAACACGGTGGGCGTTGATCATCAGAAGGACAGTTAAGGGGCGGCAATCATGATCCACATGGGTCAGCTGAAAGTGCTGAGCAAATCATCAACCTGCGCCGGCGTCAGGCTGCGCGCGCCGGCACCGCGCAGCAGCAGGGCAAGGCGCGCGGCTTCTTCCAATTCTTCCGCCGCATGCACGGCATCTTCCAGGGTGCGGCCTGAAACGACCGGGCCGTGATTGGCCAGCAGCACGGCTTTCGCGCCCTTCGCGGCTTCGTGGATATCGCTCTCCATCGCGCCATCGCCCGGGCGATAATAGCGGATCACCGGTAAAAGCCGCCCAACACGCATGACGAAGTAAGGCGTGAGTGGCGGGATGGGCGCGACTTCCCCCGGTTCGGCAAGGCAGGCAATGGCGGTGGCGTGCGTCGAATGCAAATGCACCACCGCGCCCGCATCGGGCCGCGCGGTCAGCACCGCGCGATGC
>JBIIGZ010000153.1:0-8081 GCA_044236185.1 Roseomonas sp.
GGGTGATCATACATGCTTTCTGCCGCCAGGCTGAAATGGCCATAGCGTTCCAATTCATCGCGGAAGGGGCGGATCATCTGGCTATGGCAGACATAGCAGCCTTCCCGCACATAGATATTGCGGCCCATTTGTTCGAGCGGCGTATAGGGCCGGACACCCTGCACGCGTTCAATCGTGGTCTCCACCGCAAAAAGCGGCACAATCTGCACCAGACCGCCAATGGAAACCGTGAGCAGCGTCAGCACACCCATCAGGACAACATTGCGTTCGATAACGCCGTGATCACGAAGCCAGCGGAACATTTGCCAATCCTCCTTCTATTCCGCCGCGACGGCATGGGCAGGGACAAGGCGCGGCGCGGGCTCAGCGGCTTCCCCATCGGTGACGGTCTTCCATAAATTGAACGCCATGATCAGCGCGCCGGTCAGATAGAACACACCACCAAGCGCGCGAATGACGTAATAGGGATGCATGGCTTCCACGGTTTCCACGAAGGAATATTGCAGGAAGCCAAGCTCATCATAGGCGCGCCACATCAGCCCCTGCATGATGCCCGATACCCACATGGCGGTGATGTAGAAAACAATGCCAAGGGTCGCGATCCAGAAATGCCAGGAGATCAGGCGGTCACTCCAGATGCCTTTCTTCCGCCAGAGCACTGGGAAAAGATAGTAAAGCGCGCCGAAGGAAATAAAGCCGACCCAGCCCATGGCGCCAGAATGCACATGCCCGATGGTCCAATCCGTGTAATGCGAAAGACCATTGACGGCCTTGATGGACATGACCGGCCCCTCAAAGGTGGACATGCCATAAAAACCCACTGCCGCAACGCTGAAGCGCAGCGACGGATTGGTGCGCAGCTTGTCCCAGGCGCCCGAGAGCGTCATGAGGCCATTGATCATGCCACCCCAGGACGGCATCCAAAGCATGATCGAAAACACCATGCCAAGCGTCTGCGCCCAATCGGGCAGCGCGGTGTAATGCAGGTGGTGCGGCCCCGCCCAGATGTACAAGAAAATCAAGGTCCAGAAATGGATGATCGAAAGCCGATAGGAATAAACCGGCCGATCCGCCTGCTTCGGTATCAGGTAATACATCATCCCCAGAAAGCCCGCGGTCAGGAAGAAACCGACCGCATTATGGCCGTACCACCATTGGATCATGGCCCCCTGTACGCCGGGCGTAGCGGAATAGGAGTGCGACGAACCAAGACTGATCGGGATCGAGATATTATTGCCGATATGCAGCAAAGCGACGGTGATGATGAAGGCCAGGAAGAACCAATTCGCCACATAGATATGCGGTTCTTCCCGGCGGATGATCGTGCCGCCAAAGGCGATCAGGTAGACAACCCACACCACCGTCAGCCACAAATCCACATACCATTCCGGTTCAGCATATTCCTTGCTCTGCGTAATGCCCAGCACATAGCCAAGCGCCGCCATGACGATGAAAAACTGATAGCCCCAGAAAAGGAACCACCCCATATCATCGCCGCCAAACAATCGTGCACGGCAGGTGCGCTGCACGATGAACAGGCTGGTGCAGAACAGCGCATTGCCGCCAAAGGCGAAAATCACCGCGCTGGTATGCACCGGGCGCAGCCGCCCGAAGCTGGTCCATTCCAGATCAAGATTGAGCAATGGGAATGCGAGCTGCAGCGCGATGACAACACCCACCAGAAATCCCACCACGCCCCAAAAGGCGGTGGCGATGGCAAAGGCGCGGATCGGGCCTTCCACCATGATGGGCTGATCACCGGGCGCGCTTCGCACCGTGGCGGCAATGGCGGCCATATCTAGTCTCCCTCAAGACGCAGGACTCGAAACGGCCGCGTCGAGGGGCAGAAAAGAACCGGGCGCATGGCGCGTCCTTGATCAGGATCAATTTCGCCCTGAATCGCTCCGCTAAATTACAGGTCCAATCGCCTGGGCCGTAAGCCCATAGGCAAACGGAGGAAGCTTTCATGCCAAGCGATGCAGCCATTGCGCCGCGCCGCCTCGCTATTCGGAAGGTGGCACCTGATCGTCCATGGGTCTGGCTGAATGCCGGCTGGCGCGATCTGATGGCGAATCCAAGGATTGGCTTTTTCTATGGTGGTGCCTTGGCCGCTGCCGGGTGGCTGCTGATCCTAATCCTGCTTGGCGTGCGTTCGGCCTGGGTGATCCTGCCAGCCTCGGCAGGGTTTTTCATGATCGCCCCCTTGCTCGCGACCGGGCTTTATGAGGCAAGTCGGCTCCGTGCTGAGGGCAAGGCCGTCACATTCAGCGCCTGCCTTGCCGGCTTCACGCGCAATGGCCAGCAGCTTGCTTTCCTGGGCGCTGTGCTGGTGATTCTGCATTTGTTCTGGGTGCGCGTGGCGGCGCTGATTTTCATGCTGATGTTCGGCATCAATTTCACACCAAGCCTCGAAAATTTGCCAATGGCCATGTTGCGATCCGACATGCTGCTGCCGTTTTTGATCGTCGGCACCGGCGCGGGTGCCATCCTGGCCACAGCAGCTTTCGCGATTTCAGCGATTTCCATTCCCATGCTGGTGGATCGTGATGTCTCCACCATGGAAGCGATTGTGCTTTCCATACGCGCGGTCATGACCAATCCAGGCGCAATGATCTTCTGGGCGGGGTTGATTGTGGTGTTCACCGCCTTTGCGATGGTGCCCTTCTTCCTCGGCCTAGCGCTTGTAGTGCCGCTGATCGGGCATGCCACCTGGCACGCCTATAAGGATTTGGTCGTCGAAGACTGATCAGGGCCGCATGGTAAGGGCGGCGAGGCCCGTGCCGCGCAAGGGTTCCGCAATGCGCGCGAAATCGCAGAGCAGCGGGCGGGTTTCACGCGGGTCTATGATTTCCTCCACCCAAAAGGCCTCAGCGGTGCGGAAGGGGGAACGCAGCTTCTGCAAACGCTCATCTATTTCGGCGATTTTCGCCGCACGATCTGTCGCCGCATTCACCTCAGCGGCATAGGCGGCTTCGATCCCGCCCTCGAGTGGCAAGGAACCCCAGCGCCCGGATGGCCAAGCATAGCGGATGGAATAACGCCCAGCCGGTTGATGCACGACACCGGCGACACCAAAGGCATTACGCAGAATAACGGTACACCAGGGCGCACGGCATTGATTGACAGCGGCCATGGCGCGCACGCCCCAGCGAATGGTCGCGGTTTTCTCAGCATCCAGCCCGACAGCGAAGCCTGGGCAATCCATGAGATAGACCACCGGCAGATGGAAGGTTTCTGCCATATCCACGAAGCGGATGATCTTGGCGCAGGCATCGGCTGTCCAGGAACCGCCGGAGAAGACGGGGTCTGACGCCATCACCGCGACCGGCAGGCCATCCAGCCGCGCAAGCCCGGTGATAATGGGCCGGCCAAACCAGCGGCCCATTTCGAAAAAACTGCCCTTGTCAAAAAGCGTTTCAACGATTGGGCGCATCTTATAGGCTTGGCGCGGATCGCGCGGGATGGCGCTGATCAGCTTCGCATCGCGCCGCCCCGGATCATCGCGTGACCGCAAGCGGGGCGAGACTTCAAACACCGATTGCGGCAGGTAGGACAGGAAGCGCCGCGCGGCAGCGAAGGCTTCTTCTTCTGTGTCCACCGCATCATCCACCGCCCCGGCCTTGCATTGAATCTCCCAACCACCCAGGTCGCGCTTCTCCAGGCTCTCTCCCAAGCGCGCCACCACCGGCGGGCCGGCCACAAACATCGCCGAGGATTTCGTCATCACCGAATAATGCGACGCTGCCAGCCGCGCCGCGCCAAGCCCCGCCACTGATCCAAGCCCAAGCGCCACCACTGGCACCAGGCCTAAATTCTGCGCGGTGAGGTGATAAAGCTGCGACCCCCCAACGCCGCCCGGCAGATTGGCGCGGCCCGTGGTTTCAATGGTTTTTACCGAACCGCCACCGCCTGAGCCTTCAATCATGCGAATGATCGGCAGGCGCAATTCATTGGCCATGCGTTCCGCCATGATGGGCTTTTCGCGAATGGTCGCATCGGCGCTGCCGCCGCGCACGGTGAAATCATCGCCCAGTACCACCACCGGGCGGCCATCAATCTCCGCACGGCCCATGACGCAGTTGGATGGCGTCAGGCTCTCCAGATCGCCCTTGGCGTCATATTCACCGCGCCCGGCAATGGCGCCCACTTCATGGAAGCTGTCCTTATCCACCAGCTTCAACACGCGTTCGCGCACCGTCAGCCGCCCGCCATCATGCTGGCGCTTCACCTTATCCGGCCCGCCCATGGCCTCCGCCATGGCTTGGCGGCGCTTCAGCTCCTCGATTTCCGGTTGCCACGTCATAAGGCGTTTCCCTGAGTGCGTTAGGACCAGTGTCACGCGACTTACTGCGCCCTGCAAGCGGGCGTTGTCGCCAGCCTGCCGAGCCCCCATGATAGAAAGGCCCAGCCATACGGAGAGGCCGCCATGCCAATTGATGAAAGCCTGAAATTCCTGCCCGTGAATATCGCGGTGCTGACCGTGAGCGACACGCGCGATATGGCGAGCGACCGTTCCGGCCAAACCCTGCAAGACAGGATCGAAGCCGCGCGGCATCACTGCGTCGCGCGCGAAATTGTAAAGGATGATCCGGACGCGATTGAAGCCGTGCTGCGCCGCTGGATTGCGGACCCTTCCGTGGATTGCGTGATCACCACCGGCGGCACCGGCATCACAGGGCGGGATGTGACACCGGAAGCCTTCAAGCGCGTGCTGGAGAAGGAAATCGAGGGCTTCGGCGAATTGTTCCGCTGGATCAGTTTTCAGAAGATCGGCACATCCACCATCCAGTCGCGCGCCATGGGCGGCGTTGCCGGCGGCACCTATCTCTTCGCGCTGCCCGGTTCAACCGGCGCCTGCAAGGATGGCTGGGATGAGATTCTGCGCTTCCAATTGGATTCGCGGCATCGCCCCTGCAATCTGGTGGAGCTGATGCCGCGCTTACTGGAACATTTGAAGCCGGCGTAAACAACGGCGCGAGGGCACAACCCCTCGCGCGTTATGTCTCAGGCAGCCTTGGAAGTCGCCAAGGCCTTCCACACGCTCTCAGGCGTGGCCGGCATATCAATATGCTTCACGCCATCGCCGGCCAGCGCATCCACTACCGCATTGATCAAAGCGGGCGGGCTGCCAACTGCACCAGCCTCACCGGCACCCTTCACGCCAAGGGGATTGGTCTCACACGGGACTTCGATGAAATCCACATCAATATTCGGCAGGTCATCGGCACGCGGCAGCGCGTAATCCATGAAGGACGCTGACAGCAACTGGCCGCTTTCCGCATCAAAGGCGGTGCGTTCCAGCATGGCCTGACCAATACCCTGCGCGACACCACCATGCACCTGGCCGCGCACGATCAGCGGGTTCAGCGCATGGCCCACATCATCAATCACGACATAATTCGCGACCTTGATGATGCCCGTATCGGGGTCCACCTCAACCTCTGCAGCGTGGCAGCCATTGGGGAAGGTGTGGGATTTGATCTGCGCCACTTCCAAAGCATCCAGCAGCGTCACTTCCTGGCCCTTGGCAGCGCGCGCCTTCTGCGCTGACGCCAATTCCAGAATGCCAATGCCCTTATCGGTGCCGACCACACCAAAGCGGCCATTGGCCGTGGTGAATTCAATATCCGCGACCGCCGCTTCCAGATGCTCGGACGCTGCCTTCTTGCCCTTTTCCACAACTGACGCCGCCGTCACCAAAATCGCCTGGCCTTCGGAATAAAGGCTACGCGCGCCACCCGTGCCACCGCCCGAGGGCAGGCTTTCGGAATCGCCCTGCTTCACACGGATTTTCTCAATTGGGATGCCGAGTTCATGGCTGGTCAACATGGCATAGGCGGTTTCATGCCCCTGCCCCGTGCTTTGCGTCCCGACATAGACATCGACGTACCCATCATCGGCAAAACGCACCGCGGCGTTTTCTGTGGCATCGCCGCCCGTCGCTTCCAGGTAATAGGCAAAGCCAATGCCGCGCCTTTTGCCGCGCCGCTGGCTTTCCGCCCGCCGCGCCGCAAAGCTGGACCAGTTCAGCTTTTCCAAAGCGGTGTCCATGAGTTTCGCAAACTCACCTGAATCATAACGCTGCCCCATGGCCGAAACGTACGGCATGGCAGAAGACGGCACCATGTTTTGCTTGCGGATCGCGACACGATCCATGCCCAATTCCTGCGCCGCCGTATCAATCAGGCGTTCCACCAAATAATTGCTCTCTGGCCGGCCGGCACCACGATAGGCATCTACCGGCACGGTATTGGTGATCACACCAACAACATTGGCGTAGATGGCGCCGAAATCATAAACACTCGCCAGCACCTTGGTGCCCGCACCGGTCGGGATGAAGGGCGCGAAAGTGTTCAGATAGGCGCCCATATTCGCCCAATTCTTGGTGCGCAGCGCGAGGAATTTGCCATCCTTATCCAAAGCCAATTCGCCGGCGGTGATATTGTCACGCCCATGTGTGTCGGATTGGAAGGCTTCCGTCCGTTCGGACGCCCATTTCACCGGGCGCTTCAATTTGCGCGCGGCGAAGCAGGTCAGCACATGTTCGGCATACAGGAACAGCTTCATGCCGAAGCCACCGCCAACATCGGGTGTGACCACGCGGAAATGATCTTCCGGCAGGTTGAAGACGCTGCCCGCCAGAAGCTTCCGCACCAGCCAAGACCCTTGGGTATTGGTGTGCAGTGTCCATTTATTGCTGGTCGCATCATAATCCGCCACCGCCGCGCGGGCTTCCATGCTGGCAACGACAACGCGGTTATTCACGACCGTCAGGCGCGTGACATGCGCGGCCTTGGCGAAAAGCGCATCGGTCTTGTCCTTGTCACCGACATGCCAATCGAAGCAGGTATTATTCGGCGCACTCGGCCAAATTTGCGGCTGACCGGGCTTGGTCGCGCTGGCGAGATCAGTGGCGGAGGGAAGGATTTCATAATCCACCTCAATCGCCTCGGCGGCATCGCGCGCGGCTTTGGCGCTTTCGGCCACAACAAAGGCGACCGGGTCACCCACATGGCGCACCGTGCCATCCGCCAGCACCGGGCGCGGCGTGGACGAAAGCGGCGAGCCATCGCTGTTCTTCAGCGGGATCAGGCAAGGCAGCGGGCCAAGACCCTCAGCGGCGAGATCGGCTGCGGTATAAACGCCCAGCACCCCCGGCATCGCCTTGGCCGCGCTGGTCGAAATGCTTCTGATGGCTGCATGGGCATGGGGGCTGCGCAGCACCACGCCCTGGGCTTCTCCGGGCAGGCTGATATCGGCGGTATATTGCCCATCACCCTTCAAAAGCCTTGGGTCTTCGACACGACGAATGGATTGGCTGAGGCCGAATTTTGCCATGGCGAGGTACTCCCTGTTTCGCGTTCGTGGGTATCATTCAACAGGTGGGGGCTGGATGGAAAGGGGGAAAGGGTCCAAAGCGCAGGAATTGTGACCGGGGGGCATTTGCGTCGGCGGCTTCATCCTGTCAGGTTGAAGTAACAATAATGGAAGGTGCAGTCTGATGTCAGGAAATGCCTCGCCACCAGGGCCCGAATCCATGCTGCTGTCAGGTCGGCTTGGCGCGCAGCTTGTGCGCCAAGCGGCGGGCAGTTGGTGGGTTTTCATGCTCCGCGGCGTGGCCGCGATCATTTTTGGGATTCTCGTCTTTCTGTTTCCGGGACTGGGGCTGGCTTTCATCCTGGCCTTCCTCGGCGCCTGGATGGCCTTTGATGGCATTGGTTCCATCTATCAGGCCGTCAAGGGCGGCCACCCGACCGGGGAGCGTAGCCGAACCTGGCTTTGGATTGATGGCATCATTTCCCTTCTGACCGCAGCAGTGATCCTGTTCGCGCCCGGGGTTTCGGCTATTGGCCTGCTGATCGTGACCGCTGCCTGGTTCCTGCTGTCCGGGGGCGCGCGGCTGATGCTGGCCTTCCGGCTTTCCTCCGTGCTGCTCGGCTTGCTGGGCGCTTTGAACATCGTAATCGGCGCCTGGATGCTGCTGCGCCCCGGGCCGGGTTTGCTCGCCGTGATTTGGATGGTGGGGCTGGAGGCTATCATCATGGGGGCCATCATGATCGGCCTTGGCTGGCGGCTGAAGC
>JBIIGZ010000019.1:0-26395 GCA_044236185.1 Roseomonas sp.
ATCAATTGATTGAAACCGCGCGGCAGGAAGAGGTGACGATTGCGCTGATCCTGGAAACCCATGCTCATGCGGATCATCTTACCGCGGCGCCTTATATCAGACGGCGCTGCGGCGGGCAGATTGCCATTGGCGAACACATCAAGGATGTGCAGCGCATCTTCCGCCCGGTTTTCGCCGCCGATGACGTAAAGCCCGAAGGGGGTGATTTCGATATTCTGTTGCGTGATGGGGAACGCCTGAAACTTGGCACCCTGGAAATTGAGGTGATCCATACGCCGGGCCACACGCCCGCCTGTGTCTGCTACCGGATTGGCGATGATGTTTTCGTGGGCGATACGCTGTTCATGCATGATTACGGCACGGCGCGGGCGGATTTTCCGGGCGGCGATGCCAGGGTGCTGTTTCGGTCCATCAAGCGCCTGCTCGCGCTACCGCCCGAAACTCGGCTTTGGATGTGCCATGACTATAAGGCCCCGGGCCGCGATGATTATGCCTGGCAAAGCACGGTCGCCGAACAGCGCGCGCATAACCCGCATGTGAAGGATGGCGTGACCGAGGATGAATTCGTTGCCTTCCGCCAGGCGCGCGATGCGAAACTGGCCGCCCCCACATTATTGTTGCCCTCAATCCAGGTGAATATCCGCGCCGGGCGCTTTCCGGAGGCAGAAAGCAATGGCGTGCGCTACTTGAAGATACCGGTGAAGGCGCGCGCTGTGCTTGCGTGAGGGGCTGGCGGTTGGCTTGCAGGGCCTTTGACCTTTATGCTTCGTGGAAATCTTCTGAAACATGCTGGGAGCGAGACGCATTATGATGAGACGGTTTTTTATTGGGGCCGCCATGGGCATGGCCCTTGCCGTGCCTGCCATGGCGCAAGGGCTGCCGGATCGGCCCATTACGCTGGTAAGCGGCTTCGCCCCCGGCGGGTCCACCGATATCACTGCGCGCCTGCTGGCCGAACGCATGCAGGCGCATATGGGCGGCAATGCCCGCGTGGTGGTGGAAAACCGCCCCGGCGCTTCCGGGACTGTCGCGGCGGATTGGCTGCGTCGCCAGCCCACCGATGGCACCGTGCTGATGCTGAACGAAGCATCTTCCCATGCGCTGATCCCTGCCGCCATGCAGGGCGGCACGCGCTATGACCCGATCGCCGATTTCAGCCACATCGCCATTGCCGCGAACGGCCCCTTGATCCTGGTATCGGCGCCAAATTTTCCTGCGGCTAACGCGGCAGAAGCAGTCGCAAAGCTCCGCGCCGGGCCGCAGGATAACCTGCCTTATGCGTCATCCGGTGTAGGGTCCATGCCGCATTTCGCGGCCGAGGCAGTAGCGGTTTCCCTGTTGCTCGGCGGCAAATTCTCTCATGTGCCCTATCGGTCCGGGGGCCTGATGGTGGAATCCATCGCGCGCGGGGAAACCGCCTGGGGCGTTGCGGTGCTGGCATCGGCCGCCGCGCAGGTGCGCGATAATCGCGTGCGCGGCATTGCGATTACCGGCCTGGAACGCTTCCCGGCTTTCCCCGATATCCCAACACTCGCGGAATCCGGCATGCCGGGTTTTGATATCGGCAATTGGTTCGCCGTGGTGGGGCCGCCGCGCATGCCGGAAGGGACCGTGACGGCGCTGAATCGCGTGATCAATGCGGCGCTTGCGGATGCGCAGCTGCGGGAACGTTTCCTGATTGCCGGGATTTCGCCCTGGACGCGGCCCAATACGCCCGCCGATGCGCGCGCCTTTTTCCAGGCGGAGCTTGCGAAATTCAAGGGTGTTGTGGAACGCACTGGCGTGAAGATGGAACAATGAACCAAGGGTAGCCGGCAGACGCGCGACACCGGTTTCAGCCTTGCGATTTGCCAGGACTTATCCAATGCCTTTGCAGAGGGGGCATGCTTGCTGCAGGCTTTGGAAACATCATGGCTGAAGCAGGGTTGAACGACCCGGATGGTTCGCATCACTTCGTGGTGGATGCGGCGGAAGGCGTCCCGGTCAACCTTGCGCGGCATGGCGAACGCCTTCCCCTGTTGAGCCTATTGCGGGAAGCGCGGCGTAATATTCTTTCGGTCTGGCCCCAAGCCGCCTATGAGCGTGATTGCTTCGGCTTCAAGCTGATGCGGCAGCGATATCTTGTCTGCAATAGCGCCGATACCGTGCGGCGTGTATTCCTGGAAAAGCACGACAATTACGATCGCAAAAGCCCGCAGATGCGCCATGCGCTGGAACCATTATTGGGCGATGGTCTTTTCGTGAGTGATGGCGCGCTGTGGCAAGAACGTCGTCGCCTTTGCGCGCCGGCCTTTGAACCGGAATTGATGGATCATTTCGCCCTTGTGATGAGCGAAGAAGCAGAACGGCTTGCTGATCACTGGCAATCCCTGACGCCTGGCAGCCCGATCCGCATGCTTGAGGAAATGGCGCGCTTGACGGCACGCATTATCGGAAGAACCGTCTTCGGCGATGACACCAGTGATGCGGAGGCGTTGCGGGTGGTGCGCGGCTTTTCCGACTATCAGCGGGAAGTGGAACAAATTGGTCTTGCGGATACGTTGGGCCTGCCTGCTCTTGCCTGGCTTGCAAACCCGCTGCGGCAGAGACGTGCCGGCAAAGCGGCGGCCATGGTGCATAGCGTGATCGATCACATTATCGAACGCCATCGGAAGACCGATGATGCTCGGCGCTTTACGCTGCTATCCCATCTTCTCAGTTACGCCAACGCCGCAGAAGGTGATGCTGGCGGCTGCCCTGTCAGCGCCACAGCCGCGCGCAATGAAGCAATCGTGATGTTCATGGCCGGGCATGAGACAACGGCAAATACGCTTGCCTGGTGCTGGTATCTTTTGAGCCATAGTCCGCGCGCCGCCGCCAAGCTGCATCATGAACTTGATGAGGTGCTTGGGGGGCGCGCGCCAAACCTGCAAGACCTATCGCGGTTGCCTTACACGCGCGCCGTATTTGAGGAGGCTTTGCGGCTTTATCCGCCCGTGCCGATCCTCAGCCGGCAGGCGCGGCGCAATGATACGCTGGGGGCGCGGAATATTCCGAAGGATACCATCATCCTTGTGGTGCCCTGGCTTTTGCATCGGCATAAGGCCTATTGGGAAAAGCCCGATCACTTCATTCCTGAACGCTTTCTGCCGGATCAACCGCGCCCCGATAAATTCATCTATATTCCCTTCAGCGTCGGGCGCCGGGTGTGCCTTGGCATGCGCTTTGGCCTGATTGAGGGGATCCTTTGCCTCGCCACCCTGGCGCAGCGTTTTTCGGCCGAAGTTGCAGATAATCACAAGGTAGCCATCGAATGCCGCCTGACGCTGCGGCCACATCAGGGCTTGCCGATGCGCCTGACACCAAGACGGGCCGCATAATGGCAGCGGGCACAAGGCGGGAAGAATTATTCGAAGCCTTGATGGTGCGTCTGCTGCGGCGCATGCCGATCACCTGGGCATCATGGCTGGGCGGCGAAATCGGCGCCATGCGCGGCCGGGCAGCGCTGAAAGGCACCAGCCTTTGGGTGCAACGCCTGCGCCGAAATATTGCGCAGTTTTCTGGAATCACCGACCCGGCAGAACTTGACCGGCGCGTCATTGGGTTCACCCGCAATATCGGTCGCCTTTATGCCGAATACCCCAATCTACAGCGGCTTTTCGCTTCAGGGCGCGTTGAGATTGTCGGCGAAGAGCATCTGAATGACGCCAAGGAACCGGGCATCTTGTTATGCTGCCATGTCGGGAATTGGGAATTGGTCGCTGCCCTGGCGCAAAGATGGGGGGGTGCGACCATACCCTATCTTCCCTTGGGCGGCGGTCTGCGAGAAAGGATTGCGCTGGAAGCGCGCCGCGCCTGGCCTGATTTGGAACTGATCCCGGCTTCCAATGATGCCATGACGGGTATTGAAGCCGTGACGCGGCTGAACCAGGCGGCAAGACATGGCAAAACCCTGGCGATTTTTGTTGATGAGGAAAGGCAAAGCTTTATCTGGGCGCCAAGCCTTGGGCGCAACCTGCCCTATGCCGGCAATCGCTGGCTCGCCGCACGCCTGGCGGTACGACACCGCCGCAAGATTGGTCCTATTTTTGTGGAACCCTTGGGGCTTGCACGTTACCGCATCGTTATCCAACCACCGCTGGATCAGCCTGACGGCATGCAGGGTGAGGCGCTTTCGCGCCATTTGGCGGATCAGATTGACGCGAGGCTTGAGGCATGGGTGCGCCCCCGGATCGAAAACTGGTATTGGTTGCCGTATTTCGAACCGGATGCGCCCTGCCCGCTCGGCCCACCGAAGCAATGAGGCGAAGGCGCTTCTCAAAAGGCGCCTGAAGAATTTCAGGCGCCCCTTTTATGTCAATCCTTTGGCGGCAGATGGAGCGCGACAACCTCGCCCCCCTGCCCTGCTACTTCCGGAAAGCGCCGCCGTACATCCGGGTCATGCCCCGGAATCACGCGGCTATCATCACCACCCGCAAGCTTCTTCGCCGCGCGCCAACCGGCCGCCATCGCCCCCAGATCGAAAATGATCGGGAAGGGATTGCCGCTGAGCGCATTGGCGTAGAAATGCATGGCGTCGGACGCCAGCACCACCGGCCCACGCGCGGTTTGCACGCGCACTACTTGCAGCCCATCCGAATGCCCACCGACGCGATGCACGGATACACCCGACGCGACTTCGCCATCACCATCATGGAACACGACGCGATCCGCATAAAGCGCCTTCACCATGGCAACCACATGCGCGGCCTCGAAAGGCAGGCGAATGGCATGCACGCACATGTGCCGGCCGGTCGCGAAATGCATTTCGCGTTCCTGCAAATGGAATTTCGCACCGGGGAACATGCCAAGTGAACCCGCGTGATCATAATGCAAATGCGTGATGATCACATCGGATACCTTGGCGGCATCCGTGCCCATGGCCTTCAGGCTATCGCGCACATTGCGCGCAATGGTGCGCCCACGCGCGGCGGCGGTTTCCTCATCAAAACCGGTATCCACCACAATTTCCTGCCCATCCGGCGAGCGTAGCAACCAGATGAAGTAATCAAGCGGCATGGCTTCATGCGCGTCAGGCACGGGCAGCAGGAAATTCGTCTGCGCCGTGCGTTCATGCCGCCCGTAACGGATGGCATAGACTTCCCAATTCATGATTCCTTGTTCCCCCCAAGCACCGTGCCGGTCATTTGTTCCAGCATTTTCGCAAGCGCGGTGTGATCAACACCTGGCCCAAGCGATGTTGATGCCGCCAGCCACATTTCACGGCAGAGCGCCGAAAATGGCGCAGGCGTTGTTGTCTCTCGCCCCACTTCCAGCGCGATGGAAAGATCCTTCACCATCAGATCAAGCCCAAACCCCGCATCGAAGCGACGCGACAGCACATATTCCTTGAACTTCTTCTGCGTGGAATTGTTCATGCCGGATGAGGCATTCAACACATCCACCATGGTTGTCGGGTCAAGCCCGAAGCGCTGGCCGATCAGCAGCGCCTCAACGCCAATCAGATAGCCACCGGCCGAAACCAGATTATTCAACGCCTTCATCGCCTGCCCGGCGCCGATATCACCGCAGCGATAGATGGAAGTGCCCATGGCCTTCAGCACAGGCTCCGCACGGTCAATCTCCGCCGCCGGCCCACCCACCATAATGGCCAACTGGCCCGATTTGGCGCGCGGCACACCGCCTGAGACCGGGCAATCAATCATCGCCACACCATGGCCTTCCAGCATCGCCGCGATTTCGCGCGTGCGGCCTGGCTGGCCGGATGTCATGTCAATCACCAGCATGCCGGCTTTCAGCGATGGCAGCATGGCTTCCACCGCTTCGCCCACCTGCTTGCTGGTCGGCACAATCATCACCACGCAATCAGCGCCGGCAGCGGCTTCTGCGGGCGTGGCCGCGGCTTTCGCCCCGATTTCTGTGGCGAAGGATGCGGCGCGGCCCGGCACCACATCACAGACCGTCACGTCAAAGCCGGCCTTCACCAGATTGGCCGCCATGGGCCAACCCATATTGCCAATACCGGCGAAGGCGATGCGCTTCAATGCAGCCGACATCACTTCTTCCCCGGAATGGCGCCTTCGGCGATCAGCACCTCATGCGCGGCCTTGAAGGCATCAAGCCCGGCGGGAATGCCGCAATAGGCGGTGGCATGCAGCAGCGTCGCCTTGATTTCATCCACCGTGATGCCGTTATTGAGCGCGCCTTTCACATGCAGCTTCACTTCCGGAATTTTGCCAAGCGCGGTCAGCATCGCGAGGTTGAGCAGTGAACGCGTCTTGCGGTCCAGCGTAGGATCGCCCCAGGCCCAGCCCCAAGCCCAGGCGGTGGTGGCGCGCTGGAAGGACATCATGAATTCATCGGCCTTCGCCATGGACGAATCCACATATTCCGGGCCCAATACCGCACGGCGGATGGGCAAACCCTTGTCGAAAAGCGCCTGATCGTCGGACATTCTGATGCTCCTTCTGGATTGGATGGCGCAGGCTGGCGTGATGGCGCCATGCGGTCAACCGGGGGCGGTTTGCGCGAAAGCTAATCCGCCTTTTCCGGTTCATACCAGGGCCAGCGCTGCTTCACGACTGGGCTATCCGGTGCATAGGCGATGCAGGTACCAATCAGCGCTGGCCTGACTTTCTTTTCATCCACTGCCTCACCGGCGGCGCGGCGCGCTTCGGCCTGTTCAAGTTCCCGCTGGCGGCGCACGGGATAGAGCGTTTGGAAGGCAACCGTACCCATCTGGCCGATCACTTCGCGTAAATGCGTGCAGCCATGCACGCCGCCGACCCGTTCATTCACCGCGCGGACAAAGCCAGGCCCGATCTTGAGGCCAGCGAGGCGCGCGAAATTGGGTGCCGCCGCCGGGCAGACATCATAGGGTGTGAAGTCGGATGCCGCTTCGCAGGACAGCACCTCAAAATCCTCATTGATGGTCATGCGAATCCACATGCCATGCAACGCCTCACCAGGTTCGATCCAGCCGCGGCCTTCATTGTTGAAGCCGTAGCTTTTGGTATCCACCAAATGGGCTTCGATATCGAAAAGCCCGTCCTTGCGCTGATAGCCACGCAATTGGATGTCGCGCAGATGGAGCAGGTTACGCTCGGCGGGGTCAGAAAGCGGCATGATGTATGGTCCGATTACGCTGCAATGCAGCAGGCTATTGCCACGCTGCGCGCCGCAAGGCCAGATCAGGCGGCGGTCAGCCGAATCGTGCCGTGCAGGGATTGGCCCTGCGCCAGCAGCTGCATGGGCGCGGCGGTAGCCAGCGCCGGGCGATTGGGCGCATCGGGCATATGGCTGACGGGTTCCACGCAGATCACAGGCTGCGTGGGTGGCGCATAGACCTGAACGCCCGCAGCGAAATCGCCGGTGGCGGTGAGCGTGATGATGCTGTCGGGTGAAACGAGGCGCGCCACGCCATCCCAACCGGCAAAGAAATTATCAAGCCCGATCAGCCCGGCCTCATCTGCCGCAATGTCGGTGCAGGGTATGAAGCTTTGCGGCAGCCCGCGCGCATCATGGAAGGCACGCTGCGTGGCGTTCAGGTGCAGCGATGTCGCAGCGCTGCGGATGAACCAGGGATGCCAGCCCATGCCATAGGGTGCGGGTGCGGCGCCTTCATGCCTTAATGTCATTTCCATGATGATACCATCGGCATCAAGCGCAACCGCGAGCCGCGCGGTGTAGTTGAAAGGTGCGAAGGTTAAACGCTGTTGCAGTACCGCGTGATCCGCCGTTGCGGTGATGACCTCCCACGGCAGATCACGCGCCAGCCCGTGAATGGCGGTGCCTTCCGCGGCGCGATTGATTGGCATGGCGTGGCCGGCGATGCGGCCTCCATCCAGCCGATTGGCCCAAGGCAGCATCCAGAAGGCTCCATAGGCGCCGGGATGGCGCGCGCCTTCGGGTGTCCGCACCAAAACATCACGCCCGCGCCATTGCAGGCTTGAAAAAGCGGCGCCCTGTTCCAGGCAGATCAGCGCCTGCCAATCACCCTGCTGCAGCTTCATTCCGGCGCAAAATGATCCCGCGGCGATGGCGCGCTACGCGAATATTCAATCGCGGTATAAGCACCACCCTGATAGCGTTCTGAAACGGGATCAGCCGTGATGCCTTCAAGCTCCGCCCGCCAGGCTTCGGCATTATCCTGCGGCGCCCAGCCGATGCGCGCGCGATGATCCTCTCCCCAGTAGCCGGTTGGATTATTGGATTGGCCCCAAATCACCGCGTGGCCGGTTTTCTCCGCCAGCACACAGCATTCAATCAAGCGCGTAAGATCCGGGTAGGACAGCCAGGTGGATAGCATGCGCCGATCCAAGGGCTTTGGCTGGCAGGAACCGATGCGGAGGTTGATATTCTCAACCCCATGCTTGTCCCAATACATCCGCCCCATCATCTCGCCATAGACTTTGGAGATTCCGTAGTAGCCATCGGGGCGAAAGGCACAATCCGCATCCAGCTTCGCATCATTGCCGCCTGGGCGTTCATGAAAGCCGATGGTGTGATTTGAACTGGCAAAGATCACCCGCGCGCCTTCGCGCCGCGCCGCTTCATAAACATGACACAGCCCGCGTAGATTGGGGCCGAGGATTTCCTCAAACGGGCGCTCAACACTCACGCCGCCGAAATGCAGAATGGCGCCGCAGCCTTCCGCCTGACGCATCAGCGCGACACCATCATTCAAATCCGCCTGCACGAAGCGCGCGCTTGGCGGCAGCGGATCAGGGAAGGGGGCGATATCCGTGAGGCGCAAGGACCAGCCAAATGCGCCAAGACTTTGCGTGAGGTGCCGGCCAAGCGCGCCAGAAGCGCCAGTGAGCAGCACGGGTTTTGCGGGCGCAATCATGCCTTAACCTCCGTAGCCAAGCAGCAGGCGCGGCAGGGTGAGCGATACCGCCGGCCAATAGGTAGTGAGCACCAACGCGAGCAATATGGCGCCATAAAAGGGCCAGATGGTGCGCATGACCTGTTCCATGGGTATTCGCCCTATGGCGCAGCCCACAAACAGCACCGCACCAACCGGTGGTGTGGTCAACCCCAGGCCGAGGTTCATCATCATCACCATGCCGAATTGAACCGGATCAACGCCAATCGCGGTCACTACCGGCAGAAAGATGGGCGTCGTAATCAGAATCAAGGCCGCCATATCCATAATGCTGCCCAGCAGCAGCAGACACACATTGATCAGCAGCAGTATCACGATGGGATTGGCGCTGATGGCGAGCATCCCCTCGGTCAGCAATTCCGGCAGGCGATACATCGCAAGCAACCAAGCGAAAGCGGTTGCCGTGCCCACGAGTAGAAACACCACCGATGTGGTGCGCACACTGGCCTTCACCGCAATCAAAAAATCCGGCCAGGAGAGATTGCGATAGACGAGCAATGTCACCACCAGCGCCCAGATGGCGCCGAAGGCCGCGCTTTCCGTGACCGTGAAAACGCCGGACAGCACGCCACCCAGAATGATCACTGCTGTCAGCAGCCCGGGCAGCGCATCAATGAAGGTCCAGAACAAATGCCGGAACCCGGCCCAGCCTTCGGATGGATAGCCGCGCCGCACCGCCATGACATAGGCCGCGATGCCCAGAAAAAGGCACATCAAAAGGCCGGGCACAATGCCCGCGATGAACAGCGCACTTACAGAAATGCCGCCACCCGCCGCCAACGAATAGAGAATCATATTATGGCTGGGCGGGATAAGAATGCCCGCGATGCTGCTGGTGACGGTGAGCGATACCGCGTAATCCACCCCATAACCCTTGGCCTTCATCGCTGGAATCAGGATGGTGCCGGTAGCGGAAGTATCGGCGACCGCCGACCCTGAAATCCCGCCAAACAGCATGGAGGTTGAAACATCCACCATCCCCAAGCCACCGCGCATCCAACCAACACAGGCGGAAGCAAGCGCCACGAGGCGCCGCGCAATGCCGCCATGCAGCATGATCTCGCCAGCAAAAATGAAGAAAGGAATGGCGAGCAAAGAAAAGATACTCATACCGCTGGCCATTTGCTGGAAGGCGACGGCGGGGTTCAGCCCTTCATAGATGAAACCCACGACAGCAGCGATGCCAAGGCAAAAGGCTACGGGAACGCCGGCCATGACGCCAAGCGCGAAAACCGCGAAAATCAGAAAAAGCCCTGGTTCCATATGCCTATTCCAAAAAGGCAGCGGCGGGGCCGCGCCTTTCCGGCGCTTCCGGCACGAAAATGTCGCGCAACACCTGCTCCACCGCGAATAGGGCCATCAGCGCGCCACCCACCACCATGGGCGCATAGGTCCAGCCTTGGCTGATGCCGAGCAAAGGGATGCGGAAATTCGCAACCATTTCCACCAATTCCCAGGACCATATCGCCATGCCAAGGCCAAACAAGCCCACCAGCGCATCACAACCCACCGCAATCCAGCGCTGCGCCGCACCCGGCAGGGCTTCGCGCAGGCCAAGCACGGAAAGATGAAAGCGTTCACGCACGCCCACCGCCGCCACGGGCATGGCAATGCACAGAATGGCAAGCGTGGCACCGCGTTCGATCCAGGTTGGCGTATCATTCAGCACATAACGGCCAAACACCAGCCAGCCCATCATCACCACCAGCGCGACCAAAGCCGTGCCGGCAAGTGCAATGGTCACACCCGCCAGCACATCCAGAAGGCGCGCAAAAGCGGCCAGCGGCGCAGGCAGATCGCCACGCCGCCGCGTTTCACCCAAGCTCACCGCGTTTCACGAATGCGCTTCAGCAAATCTGCCATGCGCGGGGCTGACGCGTATTTGGCATAGACCGGTTCCATCAGCGCCTGCCAAGGGCCACGATCGGCCACCTCAATCACCGTCGCGCCCGCACCCACCACGCGATCACGCGATGATTTTTCACGCTCCGCCCAAAGTTGGCGTTGCAGCGCCGCACTCTCACGCGCCGCATCGCGCAGAATGGCGCGATCCGCCTCATTCAAGCGCTGCCAGCGCTGCCGGCTGATAGCCAGCACTTCCGGGACATTGGAATGTTCCGTCGTTGTATAGAATTTCGCCACTTCGAAATGCCGCGTGCTTTCATAGGATGGCCAATTATTCTCCGCGCCATCAATCACACCGGATTGCAGGCTGGTGAAGACCTCACCAAAGGGCAGCGGCGTTGGGTTGGCACCCATGGCGCGCATGATGTCAATCCAAAGATCCGAGGTCTGCACGCGAATTTTCATGCCGCGCACATCGGCAGGCGTCCGCACAGGGCGGGTGGTATAGAGGCTCCGCGCCCCCGCATCATACCAGGCAAGGGTGATGATGCCGATCGCTTCCAGATCGCGCGCAATATCTTCCCCAATCGCGCCATCCACCACGCGGTGGCTATGGCCAACATCGCGGAACAGGAAGGGCAGCGTCAGGATCGCGGTGGAAGGTGCCAGATTGTTCAACGGCGAAAGATTGAAATTGGCGAAATCAATCGTACCAAGACGCATCTGCTGAATGGCTTCATCCTGCTGGCCAAGCTGTGCGGAATGGAAGGTGCGCATACGAATGCGGTTATTGGTGCGCTGGCCCACCAGCTCCGCAAAGCGGTCCATGCCGCGGCCATTGGGGTAATCGGCAGCATGGATATTCCAGCCGCGCCATTCCTGTGCCGATGCCTGGCCAGGAGCGAAGGCCATCAGCGAAAGGGCGGCAGCGGCCACGGCACCAAGCAGGCTGCGGCGGCGGGGTTTTGAGAGCAAGGACATGATGTTTCCTCCAGCCGGGCGGTCCTGCCGCCCTGTTCTTGGGTTTGAATGGCTGATCCTGACCGGATGGGCGCTCCCCCGTCAATGCAAAACCCGCCAGGGAATGGCCAAGGGCAGCGCCGGATGGCAGGATAACCCCAAGGAAACAAAGGAAGGCCCCATGCCGCGCAAGAAACCCGAGGAACTCCGCAGCCATCGCTGGTTCGGCGTGGATGATATTCGCGCCTTCGGCCACCGGTCCCGCATGCTGCAAGCCGGCTATTCGGAATCGGATTTTCGCGGCAAGCCGGTGATCGGCATCATCAATACCTGGTCGGAACTGAGCCCCTGCCATTTCCATTTCCGCACGCGGGCCGAGGAAGTGAAGCGTGGCGTCTGGCAGGCCGGCGGCTTTCCAGTGGAATTGCCCGCGCATCCCGTGACGGAGCAATACCAGAAGCCGACATCCATGCTCTATCGCAACCTTCTGGCGATGGAGACAGAAGAACTGGCGCGCAGCCATCCTTGCGATGGCCTGGTGCTGCTGGGCGGCTGCGACAAGACACCGCCGGGGCTGATGATGGGCGCAATCACCGCTGGCCTACCCTGCATTTTCGTACCTGCCGGCCCGATGCTGCGCGGCAATTGGCGCGGCAAAACGCTGGGTTCGGGCAGCGATGTCTGGAAATATCACGCTGAATTGCGCGCCGGGAATATCACCGAAGCGCAGTGGAAGGATATGGAAGGCGGCATTGCGCGAAGCTTCGGCACCTGCATGACAGCGGGTACCGCCGCCACCATGATGCTGGCGGTGGAAGCCATGGGCTTCACCTTGCCGGGGGCTTCTTCGATTCCTGCCGCAGACTCCGCGCATCCACGCATGGCGACCGAAACCGGCAAACGCATTGTGGAAATGGTCTGGGAAGATTTGACACCCAAATCCATCATCACCCAAGCCAGCATAGACAATGCCGTGACCGCCACCATGGCTTTTGGCGGTTCCACAAATGCCATTCCGCATCTGATCGCCATTGCGCGCCGCGCCGGGGTGCCGCTTGATCTGGAACGCTTCGATGCGCTGTCGCGGCGCGTGCCGCTTGTCGCAAACCTCCGCCCCAATGCCGGCGAAAAGCTGATGGAGGATTTCTTCTATGCCGGCGGCGCGCAGGCGCTTTTCCATCGTATCCGAGATTACCTTGACCTTTCAGCGCGCACCGTCACCGGCCATACGCTCGGCGAGAATATCGCTGGCGCTGAGATTTTTGATGAGGATGTGATCCTGCCTTTGGATCGCCCCTTGCAGGCGGAAGGCGGGCTTGCGGTGGTTAAGGGCTCCCTCGCGCCACGGGGCGCGGTGATCAAAACCTCGGCCGCGGAACCGCGCCTCTTGAACCATACCGGCCCCGCGGTGGTGTTTGAGGATTACGCTGATCTGAAAAAGCGTCTGGATGATCCTGATCTGCCTGTGACACCTGACTCCGTTCTGGTGCTGAAGCAGGCGGGGCCGCAAGGTGGGCCGGGTATGCCGGAATGGGGCATGCTGCCGCTGCCCAAAAAGATGTTGCAGCAAGGCGTGCGCGATATGGTGCGCATTTCCGATGCGCGCATGTCCGGCACATCCTATGGCACTTGCGTTTTGCATGTGGCGCCGGAAAGCCATGTGGGCGGGCCGCTTGCCTTGGTACAAAATGGTGATTTGATCAGGCTTGATGTCGCCAATCGCAAATTGGATTTGCTGGTGGATGAAGCGGAAATGGAACGCCGCCGTGCTGCCTGGAAGCCGCCCGCGCGCCGCTATGCGCGCGGCTGGACAGCGCTATATTTGGACAATGTCACTCAGGCCGATGAGGGATGCGATCTCGCTTTCCTGGAAGGCCAGCAACCCACGCCGGAGCCGGATATCTACTGATGCCCAAAACCGTTCTTGAAGCCGCCGCCGCGCTTGCCGCCGGGCGCACCACATCAGCCGCGCTGACGGAAGAAGCCCTGGCGCGCATTGCCGATCCCTCCGGTGAGGGCAGCCGCGCCTTCATGGTGGTGCATCATGAGGCAGCCCGCGCGACAGCCAGTGCGATGGATACGCTGCGCAAGGCAGGGCGCGCACCAAGCCCTTATGCCGGCATCCCGATCAGCGTGAAGGATTTGTATGATGAGGCGGGCGTCACATCCCGCTCCGGTTCCGTGGTGCTGAAGGGAAGTGCGCCGGCAAAGCTGGATGCGCCAACCGTGCAGCGTTTGCGCCGCGCCGGCTTTGTCGTGCTGGGGCGCACCAATATGGTGGAATTCGCCTTTTCCGGCCTTGGTGTGAATCCGCATTACGGCACGCCAAAAAGCCCCTGGGATCGTGCGACAGGCCGCTTGCCAGGTGGTTCTTCTTCCGGCGCCGGTGTGGCGGTGGCGGATGGCATGGGCTTTGTCGGGCTTGGTACGGATACCGGCGGTTCCTGCCGCATTCCGGCAGCGCTTTGCGGCGTTGTCGGCTGGAAGCCCACCGCGCGGCGCGTACCGATCACGGGTATTTTGCCGTTGTCACCCTCGCTTGATTCTGCCGGACCTTTGGCGCGTAGCGTTGCGGACTGCGCGCTGATTGATGGCTTCATGGCGGGTGAGGAAGCGCCCATACCCCCTGCCCCGCCCCCGCTACAAAGCCTGACCTTTGGCCTGCCGCGCGACACCTATCTTACCGATGGTATGGATGGCCATGTCGCCGCTGCGTTTGAAAAAGCGCTGCGCAAACTCGCACTCGCTGGTGCGCGCATCATCGAAGTTGATCTGCCGGAGCTTACCGAAATTCCACAAGCCACCGCTGCCGGCGGCTTCCCGGCGAGTGAGGCTTTGGCCTGGCATCGCCGCCTGATCGCGGAAAAGGCCGATGGCTATGACCCGCGCATCCTGAAGCGCATTCGGCGTGGGGAAGGCATGTCGGCCGCCGATTATGTGGACCTGGTCAATGCACGCGCGCGCATTATCGCGAGTGTCGCGCCGCGTACTGCGCCCTTTGATGCGCTGATCTGCCCAACCTGCCCGCTGATCCCGCCCGCCATCGCGGAAGTTGAGGAGGAAAAGGAATACAACCGCATCAATATGCTGCTGCTGCGCAATACGAGCGTGGGTAATTTCCTCGATCGCTGCTCGATCAGCCTACCCTGCAACGCGCCGGGTGAAGCACCGGTCGGGCTTATGCTGACCGGCGCGCATGGCGCGGATCAGCATCTTTTCGCGGTATCGGCGGCGGTTGAGGCGGTGCTCGCGGCGTGACAGCGCCGCGCTTCGGGTCGTTGCATCAAGGCATCGCGCCGGAACAGGGTGCCGAAAGTTTTGTGGAATTAGTGCGCGCCGGTAGCGCTCGCGTGGAACGCATTGCGTCCCGCGCGGTGATCAATGGCGATTGGTATGAACAGGCTTGGCCTGAATTCGTGCTGCTTGTCGCGGGCAGCGCAGCGCTGGAATTCGCTGATGGCGCCACACGCAAACTGAAGCCCGGCGATTGGGCTTTATTGCCTGCACAATGCCGCCACCGCGTCGTCTGGACTGATCCCGCAAGCGACACGCTTTGGCTAGCGATGCATTTGCCGCCGGGCTGAAGCGCACCTCAGTCCTTTTTCTGATCGCCCGGCAGATCAATGCCGGTGATCGCCTGCCAGACGCGAATGACAAAACCATCATCCGCACCGCCTTGCCCCATGGCGCGCGCGGCGGTGAAAAGCTGCTGTGCTTGCGCGGCCAAGGGCACCGGGAAATTCAGGCCGCGCGCCATGTCATTCACCAGGCCAAGATCCTTGACGAAAATCTCCACCGCGCTGCGCGGGGCGTCGTCGCCCGTCAGCACACGTGCCATGCGGTTTTCGAACATCCAGGAATTGCCGGCAGCACTGGTCACCACATCATAAAGCGCTTGCGGATCAGCGCCGGCGCGGATGCCAAGCGCCATTGCCTCAGCCGCGGCGGCGATATGCACGCCGGCCAACAATTGATGCACAACCTTCACTGTGGCGCCGATGCCGATTTCAGAACCTAGGCGCCAAACCTTGGTGGCGATGGCATCCAGCACTGGCGCAGCCTTGGCGAAGGCGGCTTCACTGCCCGCGCCCATTACCGTCATTTCACCCGCGCGTGCCTTGATTGCGCCGCCTGAGACCGGCGCATCCAGATAAAGCAAGCCTGCCGCTTCTGCCTTGGCGGCCAGCGCACGCGCCGCATCCGGCGCCATGGTGGCGGAGGAGATGATCACGCCACCCTGCGCTATGCGTGGGGCCGCACCATCTGGGCCGAAGACAGCGGCTTCGGTTTGCGCGGCATTCACCACCAGCACCACCAGCGCATCCATGCCTGCCGGCAAATCGCTCGCCTTCGCCACCGCCGCGCCACCGGCAGCGATGAATTCATCGCGCGCGGCAGCACGGGGATCGCACCCCGTCACCTGCAAGCCTGCGCGCAGCAGGCTGAGCGCCGCGCCCATGCCCATGCTGCCCAAACCAATCACCCCAACGCGCATTACCGACTTCCTTTTCAAAAAAGCGCGCGCAGAATCTGCACCAACGCCGTGACCACCAACAATACCAGCACAATTCGATGCAATGTTCCCTTGGAAGGCATGGCAAAATCCTATGCAGTGCGGAACGCCAAAATCACGCCATGCGCCGCCGTCGGTGCCACGGCAATGCCGCCGCCGGGGATGGCGCTGAAGGGCAGACCTGCCTTCGTCAGGCAGGCTTGCACCGCCGCCAGATCCGCCACCGTAATGCCAAGCGTCACTGGCCCGGCATCAGGCAAGCCGGATAGATCAAGCGCACCATAACGCGCTGCAAGCGCCGCGCGGTTCAGCACAATGATCGGCGCAGCACTTGTCGGCACACGCAGCACGCCATCGCTGATCGCGTCAGGCTTGCTGTCCAGCAATTTGGCAATGGCAGCGGCGACTGAAGCAGGGTCAGCGGCCAAGACCTCAATCCCAGTCAGGCCTTTTGCGGTATTGGCATGGGTCATGGTCCCAGGCACCCAAGTCGCACCGGGCGTCAGATGCTGGCAGGCGAAAATTCGCAAACCAGGCGCCACAGGATCAACCAAATGGAAGGTATTGAAGCGCGTTTCGGTGCGCGTACCATCCGGCATATCAACGGGCCTGCCGAAGCGCATCACCGGCATGGTTGGGATGCCGCGCGCCGCGACCTCAGCCGCGCCTTTCTCGGCATCATGCGCGCGCATGGCAATCGCCGTCATGCCTTCGCGTGTTTCCAAAACCGCGCGCCATTTGGCGTTCGCTTCCGTGGGTGTCAGCACGCCAAGGATTTCGAAATAGTCCTTTTCCAGCATCACGCAATTATTGCCGGTGCCCATATGGGCGGAATGCACACCGCGCGGCGCCACCGTGAAGCCGGCACGCGCAAAAGTCTCGGCCGCCTTGTCCAAATCCCTGACCAGCACAACACAATGGTCAATGCCGCCGACATGTTCCAGCATGGTTTTCCCCTCAGCCCGAAACGGGCACAAGCCGCGTCAGGCGCGGCGGGTTCTGTTCCGATAAAAATATACTACCATCGGGCGAAAGCCACATGCCATGCGCGCCATTCAGCACCGGGCGGCAGCGTCCAATCAGCGTGCCATCCTGCGCCAGCAGCGAAAGCCGTGGCACCTGATCCGTAACATAAAGCGTGCCCCCCGGCCCGCCATGCACTGACATTGGCTTATGATGATCGCCCCATTCCGCGAGCCACTCGCCATCACCGGTAAAAACCTGCACGCGATTGTTTTCACGATCCGCCACGGTCACGCGGCCATCGGGCAGCACCCAAACTGAATGTGGCGTCGAGAATTCACCGGGCCCTGACCCAGGCCGCCCCCAATGGCCCATCGGCGTACCATCCGCACTGAAGCGATGCACCACCGATGCGCCATAGCCATCCGCCACGTAAATTGACCCATCGGGCCCGAAGGCGACATCACAAGGTGCGTTGAAGGGCTCGCCAGGACAATGCCGCTTGCCGAGCCCGCCCAGCCTTTTGCCGTGTCGATCGAAGATGATGATCTCCTGCGCGTCGCGATCCACCACAAAAACGCGCCCATCGGGATGGACGGACAGCATGTGCCCATCCGCGACGTCATCCCCTCCCCAGGCAGCGATGCGCTTACCATCGGGGGACAATACCACCACGGCCGGGCCAGCTGCGCCGGCATAGGGGTCTTGCCGCAATTGGCAATAGACATTGCCATCTGCATCGCAGGCCACATCGGAAGGCGCACCCGCGCCCATTGGCACATCGCCCCAGGGGCGTTCGATGCGATAAAGCGTCTTAGCAAGGCGAACAAACAGTGTGTGGCGTGTCATGGACTTCTCCCGCTCAGGAGTGCCCATCATGCCCCAAGCATGACATCGCGTCGAATGGTGCCTTTGGGGCTTGGAAGGCCAGGCGCGACGCTTTATTCAAAGCGTGATGGCCAAGGACCCGCTAGTCACCCTACAAAAACTCCGCCGCCTGGAAGCCCAGGCGGAGCGGCGCGTCCTGGCCGAAAAACTGGCGGCTGAGGCCGCGGCGCAGCAAGCCCTTCACGCGGCCGAACAGGTGCTGCGGCAGGAAAGCTCCGAAGGGCTGAATCCGCAGCTTGGTGCCTTCATCCAGAAGGCGCTGGATGATCGTGCAACCGCCCAAGCCGCACAGGAAGAAGCGCGGCAAGAAACCGATCGGCAGCGGCAGATTCTGGCCGATGCGCGCGCAGCAGAGCGCGTGGTGGAAAAGCTTCGCGAAAACCGCGCCGCCGAGGCAGCGCGCGAGGAGGCGCGCCGCCAGCAAAACCTGATGGATGAGGCAGCGCGCAAGCCTGGCTGAAAGCCTACCGCCCCTTGAAGACCGGCTTGCGTTTTTCAGCAAAAGCGCGCTGCGCTTCGCGCGTATCTTCCGTGCGCGACAGTGCTGCCGTTTGCGTCTGTTCGTACCGATAACCCTCAGACAGTGGCAGATATTCCGTCAGCGTAAAGCCGCGCTTTGCGGCTTCCACTGCAAGCGGCACCTTGGAAGCGATCTCCGCCGCCATGCCCTGCGCCGTCGCCAGCAATTGATCCTGCGGCACGCAGGTGGAAGCGACATTCATGCGATAAAGGTCAGGCCCATAAAATCGCCGCGCGGTATAGAGCATCAAGCGCGCATTGGATTGCCCGAAATGGCGCAGCACATGGCGCACACCGCCGGCGAGCCCGACCTCCACCTCCGTCATGGACATGAAACTATCTTCGGCAACCACAATGATGTCGCAAACCAAGGCGAGTACGCAGCCCGCGCCAATGGCCGCGCCATTTACTGCCGCAATCACCGGCTTGCCGCATTCCATGACGCAATCAAAGCCAGCGCGCACCAGGCGGTTATGGCGCGGGAAGGCTCCTTGCCGCGTTACATCCGGCCTGTCCTTCAAGTCTGCCCCGGCCGAGAAATTCCGCCCGTCACCCGTCAGCACAATCGCGCGCACCTCCGGCATTTCGTGGAAAGTGTCGAAGATGCGCGTAATTTCATCGCGAAAGGCGCTGTTTTGCGCATTCACCGGCGGGCGCGCTATCATCACCGTTGCAACGTGATCGGTGATGCTGACCTTGAAGGATTGCAGATCGGGAAAGGGGTTCATTGACTACTCCAATTTGATATTGCCGGCGCGGACCACCTGGCCCCAACGCGCGCTGCCTTCACGAATGGCCTGGGTGAATTCATCCGGCGTGCTACCAACAAGCGTGCCGCCCTGCGCCGCAAAAGCCTGGCGCGTTTCGGGATCATTCAGCGCCGCCACCATGGCATTGCGCAATAGTGTAATGCGCTCCGCCGGTGTGCCGGCAGGTGCCACCAGCCCATAGCTGGTATCGCAAATCATATTGGGCAGCCCGGCTTCGATCAGCGTTGGAAGATCGGGCAGAATATCGAGCCGCTTGGGCGCGCTGATGCCAAGTGGGCGCAGTGTGCCGCCACGGATTTGTGAGAGAATCGCCGGCACATCCGCCATCAAAATCTCGATGCGCCCAGCCACCGCATCCGTCACCGCCGGCGCGGCACCGCGATAGGGCACATGCACCACATCAATGCCACTCAGCTGCTTCAGCAATTCCATGGACATATGCAAGGAAGAACCAATCCCAGCCGACCCATAGGAAAGCTTGCCCGGTTCCGCCTTGGCGCGCGCGATGAATTCGCGCAAATCGCGCACTGGCAGGTTCGGATTGACCGTCAGGATTTGTGGTACCGAAAGCACCAAGCCAATCGGCGCAAGATCGCGCAAAGCATCAAAGGGCATTTGCTGCGTCAGATGCGGCTGCACGGTGAGCACACCAGAACTGGCAAGGCCGATGGTCAGCCCATCCGGGCGGGACCGCGCCACCGCTTCAATGCCAACCAAACCACCGCCGCCCGAGCGGTTTTCCACGACCACGGGCTTGCCAAGCCTCTCGCCCATCACGCGCGAAATCAGCCGCCCAATGATATCCGCGGGTCCCCCGGGCGGGAATGGCACAATCAGCTTAATGGGCTGATCCGGAAATGCCTGCGCCAGCGCGGGCAAGGGAAGCGCCGCCATCAGGGAAAGCGCGCTTCTGCGGGTAAGTGTCATGATCTAGCCTCCGATCTTTTGGCGTAAGACTGCATCAAACACGGTCGTCACACGGCACATGGGATCAATCATCCACCACCGGCGTCGCAAGGAAGGAAGGCCGCGCCACCGCCGCCGCATGCCATGCGGTCAGCGCCGGTGCGCCCTGGCGCCATTGCAGCGTATCAAAGCGGAAATCGAGGTAACAAAGCGCGCAGGCTATCGCGATATGGCCAATGCCGAAATCATCGCGGGCCAGCGCCTCTGCCTCGGCTTCCAGCGCCTTGATTGTCGCGGCGTGCTTCAACTCACAGCTTTCGATCATGCCTGGGTTTGGCGCGGCACGCCCCGCTTCATTGCGCCACATCAGCAGCATATCCAGATAACCATTGCCAAGCGCATGGCGGCGCAGCGCCTGGAACCGTGCCGCACCCGCCGCCGGAAAAAGCTTTGGCTTGGGCGCGATGCTGTCCAGGTATTCGCAGATCACCACCGAATCATACAGGATGGTGCCATCGGCCAGGATCAGCGTTGGTATCTTGCCAATCGGGTTATCGCTCAGCAGCCCCTTATACACCTGATTCGTCGCAACGCGTGTGCGCATGGTCTCAAGCCGATCCGCCAAGCCCAATTCATGCGCGGCAATCATTACCTTGCGCACAAAGGGTGAGCGCGGCGACCAGTGCAGTCGCATCTTGTTTGTGGTGGCCATGTGGCGGCTCCGGTTCGGTTCCTCGGGCAAAAGCTTCCGCCTTCACGCCCTGCCTGTCCAGCCCGCTTAGACCGTTTCCCTTCACCTTCGTTCCCGGGAAACGCTCTGAAACTTCTGTTTGATCGCATTTTCCGAGCCGCCAAGTGATTCCACTTGGCTTGAAAATGCTCAGGATATCGAAAGCCCGGTCGCGGCCACGATGCGCCGCGCCACTTCCCGGTCCTTCGCAATCACCGCCTGATAGGCGGCGGGTGAGGAGATCACAGGGTCCGCCCCGGTCGCTTCCAGCCGCGCCTGAATGGCAGGGTCCTTCAGCGCGTGATGAATGGCCGCGACAAAGCGATTCTGCGCCGCTTCCGGCGTGCCGGCGGGCGCAAAACATCCTGTCCAGGACACCAGATCATAGCCCGGATAGGTTTCGGCAATCACGGGAATCTGGCGAAGACTGGCCTGGCGTTCGGCCGCCGTGCTCGCCAGCAAGGTTGTGCCGCGTTCCACAGCGGGTCTCAGGCTTGAAAAGGAAATCAGGCCCGCATCCAACCGGCCGCCGGCCAATTCGCGCGCCACATCAGCGCCGCCACGATAGGGGATGTGTTCCAGCTTGATGCCGGCCATCAATTGCAGCAATTCGCCCATGAAATGGCCGATATGCGCCACCCCTGGCGTGCCATAGGTAATCTCACCAGGGCGACGCTTGGCTTCCGCCACAAATCCCGCCAGATCACGCGCCGGAAAGCCCGCCCGCACGCCAAGCATATAGGGCTGCGTCGTCACCTGCACCACGGGAATGAAGGCCGCGGTATAGTCAATCGGCAGGCTCCGGCTCACCAGCGGTAGCGTCGCGAAGGTGGCACCTTCGAACAAAAACGTATGCCCATCAGCGGGGCTTTGCGCGACCGCCATGGCGCCAATCGAACCCGACGCGCCAGTACGGTTTTCAATGATGAAGGATTGGCCGAGATGTTCCGCCACTTTCGGCTGAATAATGCGCGCAATCGTATCCGCCACACCGCCCGCGCTATAGGGCACAATCATGCGCACGGCCCTATCCGGATAGCTGCCCTGCGCCCAAGCCTGCCGCGCCAGAAAAGGCGCTGCCAATCCCAAGCCTGCCAGCCCGCGCCGCGTGATCTGCGCCATCTTATCCCTCCGCCCGCTTGACCGCGCATCTTTGGCGCGGCGTGATAGGGGCAGACGGTGCGGCGCCTGCGGGGCCGCCGTCAAGCATTCAGGGGAAGCACATGGCAGCGACGCTATTCGACAAGATTTGGGACCCGCATGTGATCGCGGAGCTCGGTTCCGGCTGGTCACTGCTGCATTGCGACCGTGTGCTGCTGCATGATCTCTCGGGCGGGCGAGCACTGCAAGAAGTGGGCGAAGCCGGTTATGCCGTGCCACATCCTGAACTTGCCTTCGCGACACCTGATCACGCGGTGGCGACAACACCGGGGCGCACCGCCGCAAGCTTCCCGAAAGGTGGTGAGCTGATCGCAGGCCTGCGCAAGCGTGCCGCCGAAACCGGGGTCAGGCTTTTCGATCTTGGGCAGGATGGCAATGGCATTGTGCATGTGATGGGGCCGGAGCTTGGCATTGTGCTGCCTGGCACCACGCTGGTGTGCGGCGATAGCCATACCTGCACCAATGGCGGGCTTGGCGCCTTGGCTTTTGGCATTGGCGCATCGGAATTGCGCCATGTGCTGGCCACGCAAACCCTGCCGCAGAAAAAGCCAAAGCGCATGCGCATTCGTTTTGAAGGCGCCGCACCGGCAGGTGTTACGCCAAAGGATATGATCCTGCATGCCATTGGCCGTTTCGGCACCGGGGCTGGTACCGGTTATGCGGTGGAATATGCGGGATCGGCGGTGCGCGCGCTTTCCATCGAAGGGCGGCTCACGCTTTGTAATCTTTCCATCGAAATGGGCGCGAAGATGGGCATGATCGCCCCCGATGATGTGACTTACGAATGGCTCGCTGGCCGGCGCTTCGCGCCCAAGGGCGCGGCCTGGGATGCGGCGCTTGCCCATTGGCGCAGCCTGCCGAGTGATGCCGATGCCATCTTCGATTCCGATCTGGTGATTTCCATGGCGGATATCGCGCCGCAAATCACCTGGGGCACCAGCCCGGAACAGGTGCTGCCCGTCACGGGCCACGTGCCGGACCCGGCATCAATGCCCGATCCGATCCGTCGCGCCGCTTGTGAAGCCGCCTTGGCCTATATGGACCTGAAACCCGGCCTGCCGATTGCGGGCACCAAGATTGATTGGGTCTTCATCGGTTCCTGCACCAATTCGCGGATCGAGGATTTGCGCGCCGCCGCCGCCGTGCTGCGCGGGCGCAAGGTGGCGCCGCATGTCACGGCCTGGGTGGTGCCGGGATCAGAGCGCGTGAAGAAGGAAGCCGAAGCGGAAGGGCTGGACGCTGCCTTCACCGCCGCTGGCTTTGAATGGCGCGAACCCGGCTGCGCGCTATGTGTGGCAGCGAATGGCGAGGCCGTGCCGCCCGGTGCGCGCTGCGTTTCCACATCGAACCGCAATTTTGTGGGCCGGCAGGGACCGGGGGCGCGGACGCATTTGGCCTCCCCGGCCATGGCGGCGGCGGCGGCGCTGGCCGGCGCCATCGCCGATGTGCGGCAATTCGCAGCTTAAGGGGAAGGCCTCATGGAAAAATTCACCAAACTTTCTGGCCCCGCCGCGCCGCTGATGCGCGCCAATGTGGATACGGATCTCATCATTCGCATCCAGCGCCTGGTCGGTACCGGGCGCACTGGGCTCGGGCCTTATGCTTTCGAGAATTTGCGCTTTCTGCCGGATGGTTCGGAAAATCCGGATTTCGTGCTGAACAAGGCGCCTTATCGCGAAGCGCCGATTCTGCTGGCAGGGGCGAATTTTGGCTGCGGATCATCGCGCGAAGGTGCCGTTTGGGCGTTGATGGGGGCGGGCATTCGCTGCGTGATCGCGCCAAGCTTCGGCGATATCTTCCACAATAACTGCTTCCAGAACGGCTTATTGCCGATTGCCCTGCCCGAGGAAGTGGTGAAGCAAATCGCGGCTGAAACTGAAGCAAGCCAAGGTGCGCGCCATACCGCGATTGATCTGGTGCGCCAGATGGTGATCTCGCCGGAAGGTGCCGAAATTCCCTTCAGCATTGATGCGCGCAAGCGTGATGCGCTGCTGGAAGGGCTTGATGATATTGCACTGACGTTGCGCTTGAAGGATCAGATCGCCGCTTGGCAAAAGGCAGACCAGGCCAAGCGCGGCTGGGTCTGGGAAAGTGTGAAACTGTAGAAAGTATGGGCGGGTCTGAAACCCGCCCTTTCTTGCTTCAGCTATGCGGCGCCATGCGCCGGGCGGTTTCCTGCAATTCCTTGGCCTTCTTCACCGCGCGATCAATTTCAGTCGCTGTGCGGTCAAGCGCATCACGATAAGCCATCATGCCGGTCTGCATGCCGCCGACCTTGGACTTCAATTCACCCATCGCGTTGCGAAAATCCGACGTAGCTCGTGCCTGGGCGCGCAGTGCCTCATCCAGCTTATGCAGCGCGATGCGCAGCCGATCCTGCGGGCGCTGCGGGAAGGCGACAATTTCCGCCGCCTTGGCTTCGGTTTCGGTCAGGGTGATGGTGGATGCGCTCATCGCTCCGGTCTCCGTTTGGTTAACCGAAGGCTAACGCGGGTTAAGAAAAATTGCCAGGAAAATTTCGAAAGAAATAAGAAATGTTGAAGATTTTCGCTAGATTTTTGTTTTATTCGCGATTTTTTTTGATTGGAATTTACCAAATAAAACTTGGAGTGAAATCTGTTTTATTTCAGTTCAACCATGGGTTCTGCCCCCTGCACCGCGCGCGCGACACAGGGGGCAAGCGCGTTTACCGATTCGTGAAAGCGGCCTTCCGCTTTTCGGCAAAAGCCGCCATGCCTTCCTTCTGATCAGCCGTCGCAAACAGGGAAAGGAACAGGCGCCGTTCCGTGCGCACACCTTCCGTCAGGCTGCTTTCAAAGGCAGCATTCACGGCCTCCTTCGCCATGGCCACCGAAGGCCCGGAAAGCGCCGCGATCTTCTCACCAATCTTCAGCGCTTCGGCGATCAATTCCGCCGCCGGCACCACGCGGCAGACCAGATTGGCGCGCTCCGCTTCCTCGGCATTCATCATGCGACCAGTCAGCACCATTTCCATGGCCTTGGATTTGCCAATGGCGCGCGTCAGCCGCTGCGTGCCGCCCGCGCCGGGGATAATGCCCAGATTGATTTCCGGCTGGCCGAATTTGGCCGTGTCAGCCGCGATGATCAGGTCACACATCATGGCCAATTCGCAGCCACCACCAAGGGCAAAGCCGGATACAGCAGCGATCACGGGCTTTTGGATTTCCAGCACGGTTTCCCAATTGGCGCCGATGAAATCATTGAAATAGACGCCCGGGAAACTGCGTTCCTTCATTTCCTTGATATCGGCACCTGCCGCGAAAGCCTTTTCGCTACCGGTGATGACGATGGCGGCAATCGCCGGGTCCTTGTCAAAAGCGCGCAAGGCGGTGCCGAGTTCGATCATCAATTGATCACAGAGCGCATTCAGCGCCTGCGGCCGGTTCAGCCGGATCAGCCCGGTTTTGCCGTGGGTTTCAACCAGGATCATTTCAGGGGCCATGGCGGTTCTCCTTCATCTGTTGTTGTGGATAGGCTTCTAGCACAGGCTCAGCGCTGCCGAAGCGGGCAGAAAAAGCTGGATCGGCCGGATTGCACAATGCGCTTGATCCCAGGGCATTCCGGTTGGCCCGGACACCCAGGGCAGGCCTCCCCTTCCCGGCCATAGACCGCGAAATTCTCCTGAAAATGCCCAATCTCGCCATCGGCCTGGACGTAATCGCGGAGACTCGACCCGCCCGCGGCAATCGCCTCCTGCAACACGGCCTTGATCGCGGGGGCAAGCCGGCCCGCCCGCGCCCCCGCCACCGTATGGGCGGAACGGCGCGGTGAGATGCCGGCGCGGAAAAGCGCCTCACAGACATAGATATTGCCAAGGCCGGCGATCACCCGCTGGTCCAGAAGGGCGGCCTTGATCGGGGTGCGCTTGCCCGCCAGCACGCCGGAAAGCCAGGCAGGGGTGATTTCCGGTCCCAGCGGTTCCGGGCCAAGGCCGGCCAAAAGCTTGTGGTGATCCTCGGCATCCGTCGCCACCAGATCCACGCTGCCAAAGCGGCGCGGGTCCACAAAGCCGATATGCCATCCGCCTTCCGTCCCGAAGGCGAGGTGTTCATGCGCCTCGGGCGGGGCGTTATGGCCACGCGCGTCCGAGAATACGCCCTGCTTGCGCGTGCGCGGCACCGGCGCCGCACCTTCACGCCGCGCCACCATACGCCCCGACATGCCCAAATGGATCAGCAGGCTTTCGCCCCCTTCCAGCCGCATCAGGATGTATTTTGCCCGCCGCCGGAACCCGAGCACCCGCCGCCCGCGCA
>JBIIGZ010000020.1:0-26257 GCA_044236185.1 Roseomonas sp.
AATCCAGCTTGCGTGCCAGATTAGCGAGCACGAAAAGCAGGTCGCCGACCTCATCCTGAAGTCTTGCCTTATCAGCGCCTTGCAGCTCGGCGCGGAGTTCGCCCGCTTCTTCTTCCAGCTTATCCAAAACCGCGCCGACATCGGGCCAGTCAAAGCCAACCCGCGCGGCGCGGCGTGTGAGTTTGGTGGCGCGGGTTAGGGCAGGGAGGCCTTCCGGGATTCCCGCCAGCACGCCGCTTTCTGCCCGCGCAGCGCGTTCGGCCGCTTTCTGGACTTCCCAGGCGCTGGTTTGGGCAGCAGCGTCGCGCGCGGCAGCCTCACCAAAGACATGAGGATGGCGTCGGATCATCTTGTCCAAAATGGATTGTGCTACCTCGGCAAAGCCGAACCAGCCGCGTTCAGCCGCCATTTGCGCGTGATAGACCACCTGGAACAGCAAATCGCCCAATTCATCCAGAAGCTTGTCCGGGTCATTGGCGGCGATGGCATCCGCAACCTCATAGCCTTCCTCGATCGTGTAAGGCGCGATGGAGGCGAAATCCTGCACCAAATCCCAGGGGCAGCCGCCATTGGGATCGCGCAGCTTGGCCATGATGGCGAGCAGGGCGTGGAGCGCGGTTTCAGGCGAATTTTGCTTCGGGGTTTGGGTCATGCATTTCCCGCATAAGGTATATTATGGAAAATAAACTGCACTCCAGGACAGCTAGAATTCCTCAACCTGCGCCACACCCGGCACCACCCGCATGGCCTGCATCAGCCTTGGCCCGACATTGAAGCCGCCCGGTAGCGCAATTTCCACTTCCTGTTCGGCGCCAAGTTGCGGCACCAGGATCACCCGGCCACGCCCGCGGCCTTCGCGCGTCAGCAAGGCGCGGATCGGATCAAGCGTCGCCGTGGCCTCAAGCCACAGCTTGATGCCGCCACCGGCATTCGCCGCGACCTTGTCCAGGCTCTCAAGCTCCGTCGCCGTCAGGCGCAAAGCTTCGCCTTCCATGCGCAAATCCGCCGTCACCAGAATGGCGCTGCCTTCGGTCAGCAGCTCTCGGCTGCGGTTCAGCACCTCGGAAAAGCAGGTCACTTCAAAACTGCCATGGGTGTCGGAAACCCGCACCCAGGCCATGCGGCTGCCGGTTTTGGTGGTACGTTCCTTGGAATTCACCACCGTGCCGGCCAGCTTCACGCGCCCACCGCCGCGGCTCGCGCGGTCTGTAATGGCGGAAGACGGCACCACACCAATGCGCTTCAGCGCCTGGCGATAGGCATCCAAGGGATGGGCGGAAAGATGAAAGCCGATCGCCTCGGCTTCCTGAGACAGCCGATCAAGCGGCTGCCAATCCGGCACATCCGGCAGGCGCAGCGCCTCTGGCCGGCCAGGCTCGGCGCCGAAAAGGCCAATCTGGCCGCTGTCACGTTCCTCGGCGCTGGCTTGGGCGCGGCGCAGAATGGTTTCGGCCCCGGCCATGACGCGGGCGCGATTGCCATCCAGGCATTCAAAGGCGCCGGCCCGGGCCAGGTTTTCGATCTGCATCTTATTGAGCAGCTTGGGGTCCACCCGCGCCGCGAAATCCGCAAGTGAGGCAAAATCACCACCTGTATCGCGCGCCGCCACCAGATCGCGCATGGCCCCTTCACCCACGCGCTTCACAGCAGCGAGCGCAAAACGAATGGCCTGCTTGCCATCATCGCGTGCTTCAACGCGGAAATCGGCGCCGCTGCGGTTGATATCCGGCGGCAGCACGGCAATGCCAAGCCGCGCCGCTTCCTGCATGTGGCCCGCAAGCTTATCCGTATTGGAAAGATCAAGCGTCATGGAAGCTGCCAAGAAAGCCACCGTATGATTGGCCTTCAACCAAGCCGTTTGATAGCTGACCAGCGCATAGGCGGCAGCGTGGGATTTATTGAAGCCGTAATCGGCGAAGCGTTCCATCAGATCGAAAATCTCAGCGGCCTTGGCCGGTTCAATGCCACGCGCTTCCGCGCCATCGCAGAAAATCTTGCGCTGCGCTTCCATTTCGCTGCGGATTTTCTTGCCCATGGCGCGGCGCAACAGATCAGCGGCGCCGAGCGAATAGCCCGCCAAGTCCTGCGCAATCTGCATGACCTGTTCCTGATAGACCATGATGCCATAGGTTTCGGACAATATGTGCCGGATCGCCTCATGCGGCGGCGCCCAAGCCTCACCATGTTTGCGGGAGCAATAGGCCGGGATATTCGCCATGGGGCCGGGGCGATACAGCGCCACGGCCGCCACCAAATCCTCAAAACGGTTCGCGCGCATCTGCCGCAGGCAGTCGCGCATCCCCTGCCCTTCAAACTGGAAGACGCCGGCGGCATCGCCGCGCCCGAGCATTTCATAGGTTTTCGGATCATCCAGCGGGATGGCGGCGATATCTACCTCAATCCCCTGCCCTTTCAGGATTTCCAAGGCGCGTTCAATGACCGTGAGTGTTTTTAGGCCCAGGAAGTCGAACTTCACCAGGCTCGCCATCTCCGCGTATTTCATCGAATATTGCGTGACCAGCATTTCAGACCGCGGGTCGCGATAAAGTGGCACGGTTTCGATCAAGGGCTTGCGCCCAATCACCACGCCGGCAGCATGGGTGGAGGCATTGCGGTAAAGCCCTTCCACCTGCAGCGCGATAACCAAAAGCCGCGCCACTTGCTCATCGCCATCGCGCATTTCCTGCAAACGCGCTTCGCCTTCAATCGCCTGCGAAAGTGTGACGGGCTTGGCTGGATTGTTCGGAATGAGGGACGCGATCTTATCCACCTGCCCATAAGGCATGCCGAGCACGCGCCCGACATCACGCACCGCCGCTTTCGCTTGCAGCTTGCCGAAGGTGATGATTTGCGCGACGCGATCTTCGCCATATTCGCGCCGCACATAGGCAATCACTTCGTCGCGGCGGTCCTGGCAGAAATCAATATCGAAATCCGGCATGGAAACGCGTTCGGGGTTGAGGAAGCGTTCGAACAGCAGACCAAAGCGGATCGGGTCCAAATCCGTGATCAGCAACGCCCAGGCAGCGACCGAACCGGCACCCGAACCGCGCCCCGGCCCCACCGGAATGGGCGGCGTTTGCGCCTTGGCCCATTGGATGAAGTCGGCAACAATCAAGAAATAGCCGGGAAAACCCATTTTCTCGATAACGCCGATTTCATAGGCCAGGCGTTCGCGATATTGCGTGCGCGTTGCCTCATCCGGCGCGGGGCGCATGGCGTCCAGGCGTTGTTCCAGCCCGGCTTCGGCCATGGCGCGCAGTGTTTCCGCTTCCGTCTTGCCTTCCTGCACCTTGGGGCAGATCGGCAATTCGGGCTTGCGCGCTTCGGTCATCACCGCACTCATGCGCGCAATGGCGAGGGTATTGTCGCAGGCATCGGGAAGGTCTGCGAAAAGCGCGCGCATGGCTTCCGCCGGTTTGAACCAATGCTCAGGTGTGGCGCGCCGACGGTCGCGTTCCGCCATGGTGCGGCCTTCAGCGATGCAAAGCAGCGCATCATGCGCTTCATACATTGAAGGTGCGGCGAAATAGACATCATTGGCCGCGATGATTGGCAGGCGCGCGCCATGCGCCAAGGCGAGCAAGGCAGGTTCCAGTCGCGCTTCCGCATCCCGGCCATGACGGTTGAGTTCCACCGCCAAGCGATCCGGGAAGGCTTCCTTAAGCCGCGCAAGAAGCCTTTCGGCGGCGGGCTTTTGGCCCTCAAGCAAAAGGCGCGAAATCGGGCCAAGCGTGCCGCCTGTCAGCAGAAACAGCCCATCCGCATGTTCAGCGAGTTGATCGAGCAGCACAGCCGGCTTGCCTGACGCATCTTCCCGCAGGAACCCCAGCGATGACAGGCGCTGCAAATTATCCAAGCCCTTGGGGGTGAGCGCGAGCGCCACCAGCGGGTCCGGCGGCAGCCTCAGCGCATCGGGCCGATCAGCATCCGTGCTGGCGCGGGAAAGCCCCAATTGGCAGCCCATGATGGGCTGCACGCCCTTCTTCGTGCAGGCTTCGGCGAATTCCAAGGCGCCGAACAGATTGCCGGTATCTGTCAGGGCCAGCGCCGGCATGCCATCGGCGGCGGCAAGCGCGGCGAGCTTTTCAACCTTGATCGCGCCTTCCGAGAGCGAATAGGCCGAATGCGTGTGCAGATGAATAAAGGACATGCAGTTGGCGTTCCGGAATCGCGTGGGAGTGCAGGTTAGCATAGCCAAAAGCCCTTGCCTGCCGCCCGCCGGCCGATCAGGATGGATTTAGGATTTTTACCGGAGCCCTCCATGTCCCTGCCCCGCCTTGCCCTGACTGCCCTGCCCTTCCTCGCCCTCGCCTTTGGCGCGACCCCCGCTTTGGCCCATGCCGGGCATGAGCACGGCTTGGTTGCGGGGTTCCTGCACCCGCTGATGGGCGCGGATCATGTGGCGGCGATGGTGGCGATTGGGCTTTGGGCAGCGTCCCTTGGCTGGCAGCGCGGCTGGCTGCCGCCCCTGGGTTTCCTGGCCGGCATGGCGGGTGGCATTACGCTGGCGTTTACGGGTGGCATCGGGCTTGGCTTCGGCGTCGTTGAAACCGCGGTGGCGGGCAGCCTGATTGTGCTCGGCGCCATGCTGGCCATGGCGCAGCCCTTCCGCCCTGCCCTGGCGCTGCCCTTGGTGCTGGTGGCGGGGCTGGTGAATGGCCTGGCGCATGGCGGGGAGATTGGTGGTACGGCGCTGCCGACCGCTTTCGGCATGCTGGCGGGTTCCGCGCTGCTGCATGGTTTTGGTGCGGCGCTTGGCGTGGCGAGCGCGCGTTATGCGGGCGCGCTGCGTTTCGGTGGTGCGGCGATTGCGGGCTTTGGGGCGTTGTTGCTGTTGGGGTAAATCTACCCGCTCACGATCTTCCCATCACGCAGCGTCACCACCCGATCCATCCGGCGCGCCAGGTCCGGATTATGCGTGGCGATCAGCGCCGCCAGCCCTTGGCCGCGCACCTGTTCCAGCAATTCAGCAAAGACGCGATCGGATGTGCCGACATCCAGATTGCCGGTCGGTTCATCGGCCAGCAACAGTCGCGGCTGATTGGCAAGCGCGCGGGCAATGGCAACCCGCTGTTGTTCGCCACCCGAAAGCTTGCCAGGGCGATGATCCAGCCGCGCTTGCAAGCCGAAAACCCCAAGCAAATCCTTCGCACGCTCCGTTGCCTCCGCGCGGCTTTTGCCGGCGGCAAGCTGGGGCAGGATGATGTTCTCGGCCGCGGTGAATTCCGGCAGCAGATGATGGAATTGATAGACAAAGCCGATGGTGGTGCGCCGGATGGTCGTGCGCGCCTCATCCGAAAGCGACCCGGCAGCCTGACCGGCGATGAAGACCTCTCCGCCATCAGGCTTTTCCAGCAAGCCCGCAAGATGCAGCAAGGTTGATTTGCCAGTGCCGGAAGGCGCCACCAGCGCCACGATCTCACCTGCCGCAATGGTCAGATCGGCACCGAGCAGCACGGGCAATTCGCCCGCTTCCGTGCGGTAGCGGCGTTCAACGGCGGCCAGGCGAAGTGGCGCTTCATTCATTGCGCAGCATCTCCACCGGATCGGTGCGCGCCGCGCGCCAGGAAGGGTAAAGGGTCGCGAGGAAAGACAGGCCCAGCCCCATCGCCACCACCTGCGCCACTTCATTGTAATCCAGGATCGCGGGCAGGCGCGTCAGGAAATAGACCTCTGGGCTGAACAGTTCCGTGCCGGAAAGCGATTGCAGAAATTGCCGGATGCTTTCGATATTGAGGCAGAACACCAGGCCCAGCACAAAGCCGATCATGGTGCCGAGCACGCCGATGGAGGCACCACACAACAGGAAAATCCGCATCACCGCGCCCTTGGTCGCACCCATGGTGCGCAGTACCGCGATATCGCGGCCCTTATCCTTCACCAGCATGATCAGGCTTGAGACGATATTGAAGGCAGCAACAATGATGATTAGTGTCAGGATCAGGAACATCACATTGCGTTCCACCTGCACCGCATTGAAGAAGCTGGAATTGGCATCCTGCCAGGAATGCACGATCACGCGGCTGCCTGCGGCTTCCTGAATCTGCCGCATGACGCCGCGCAGCCGCGTTGGGTCCTGCACGAAAACCTCGATCTGGGTCGCGGCATCGCGCTGCTGAAAATAAAGCTGCGCGGCTTCCAAGGGCAGGAAGACAAAGCTGCTGTCATATTCATTCATGCCGACATCAAACAGCGCGACGACGCGATAGGCGCGCACGCGCGGCACCGTGCCGAAGACCGTGGTGCGGCCCTGGGGTGAGACAAGGCTGACATTATCGCCGACCGAAACACGTAAGCGGGAGGCCAAGCGCCGCCCGATGATGATCGCATCCTCACCTTCAAAAGCATCCAGGCTGCCAAGCCTGATGCCATCTGCAATCAAATGCCGCGCGCGCAAATCTTCCGGCCGAATGCCGCGCGCCAGACCGCCCGTGGCGCCCCCGGCTTCCGAGGTGATCAGCACCTGCCCTTCCACAATCGGCGTGGCAGAAACCACGCCCGGCACGGCACGAATGCGCTTGGTCACATCATCAAAATCGGTGAAGGAAGACCCGACCGCATAGACGCCCAGATGCCCATTGAGGCCCAGAATGCGGCCGAGCAATTCCTGGCGAAAGCCATTCATCACGCTCATGACAATGATCAGCGTGGCAACGCCAAGCGCGATGCCAACCAATGAGAAAATGGCGATGACCGAGACGAAACGCTCCCCCTTCCGCGCGCGCAAATAGCGGAAGGCGACCATACGCTCAAAAGCGTTGAACATGCTGGCTCAGCCGCCCTTGATGCGGGCGATGGCGTCTTCGAGCGTAAGCTCCTCACGCTCCCCGGTCATGCGGCGCTTCAATTCAACGCGCCCGGCAGCGGCACCGCGCGGGCCGATAATGGCCTGCCAGGGAAAGCCCATGAGGTCCGCATCGGCGAATTTCTCGCCCGCGCGCACCGGGCGATCATCATAGACCGCGTGCTCATCGCCAAGCCGTGCGTAAAGGGTTTCACAAAGCGTATCCGTCGGCCCATCGCCGGGACGAAGGTTGAGAATGGCCGCCGCCCAGGGCGCCACCGCATCCGGCCATTTAATGCCGGCTTCATCATGATTGGCTTCAATCAGCGCGCCGACTAGGCGCGATACACCAATGCCATAGCTGCCCATTTCCGGGATCACCGCTTGCCCATCCGGCCCGGTCACCGCCATGCCCATGGCAGCGCTGTATTTGGTGCCGAAATAGAAAATATGGCCCACTTCAATGCCGCGGGCAGAAACGCGCTTGTCTTCGGCAAGTGCGGCCCAGGCGGCCTCGTCATGCATTTCCTCGGTCGCCGCGTAATGGCTGGTCCAGAAATCCACCTGCGCGGTCAGATCGCTGTCGTAATCAGGCGCTTCGGCCAGCACATCGTGTTCCAGCAAATCACGGCTGACGAAAACCTGGCTTTCGCCAGTCTCGGCCAGGATGATGAATTCATGCGACAGGTTGCCACCAATCGGCCCGGTATCAGCGCGCATCGGAATGGCCTTCAGGCCCATGCGCGCAAAGGTGCGCAGATAGGCGAGGAACATCTGGCGGTAGGAATGCTGCGCCCCTTCCTTGGTCAGATCAAAGGAATAGGCATCCTTCATCAGGAATTCGCGCCCGCGCATCACGCCGAAACGCGGGCGCACCTCGTCGCGGAATTTCCACTGGATATGATAAAGATTGCGCGGCAAATCGCGGTAGGATTTGGCGAATTGCTTGAAGATATCGGTGACCATTTCCTCATTGGTCGGGCCGAACAGCATTTCGCGTTCATGGCGGTCACGAATGCGGAGCATTTCCTTGCCGTAATCATCATAACGCCCGCTTTCGCGCCAAAGCTCAGCCGGCTGGATGGTCGGCATCAGGATTTCCTGCGCCCCGGCGCGGTCCTGTTCTTCGCGCACAATCTGTTCAACGCGGCGCAGCACACGCAAGCCAGCCGGCAGCCAGGCATAAATGCCCGCCGAGGTCTGGCGGATTAAGCCCGCCCGCAGCATGAGGCGATGAGAGGCGATTTGCGCCTCGGCCGGGGTTTCCTTCAGTGTCGGCAAAAAGGCGCGAGAAAGGCGCAAGGGTCTAATCCTTCATTCTGGGCTAAGCTTGGCGTCGCACCCTAATGCAGAAGAGGCTTTGGGGGAATCACCCGACGACATTCGCAAGAAAACGTCGCAAATCGATTGTGCGGCGCAGCAATTCGTCATTTTGGGCGAGTTTATGGCATTTTTGTGCTTGCCAGCAGGCGTCTCAAACTTTTACAAAAGAAAAGGCCGCCACCATAAGGCAGCGGCCCAAGTTTAGGGAGGAAACGCCAGTCACACGGCAGAGGAAGAAACCAATCTCCCTCTCGTTTTTGTAGAATGGCGGACCAGCTTCGAAGGCTCAATCAAAAAGAGCCAAGAGCAGGGTCAAAAAAGTGGCTACCAGACTGACATTGCCCGAACGTAAGGCAAAACCGACCCCAGGGTCGGTTTTTCGCTTAATTGGTGGGCAGCGCGAGGATGCCGGTCCGGAAAGAAAGCCAGTCGCTTTCAATAAGCCACCACAGGATCAGCCAGATCACCCCCGCCAGCGCCGTCGTGCCGAGCAGCTTCCAGCCCATCAGGTGCTTTTGCGGCGCGCCGCGCCAGCCGCCTTCTTCCAGCTTGCCCTGGGAATCGGGGCGCGTGCCCACTGGCAGCACGCAAAACAGCGCCAGCCACCAGATCAACAAATAGAGAATGACGCCGGTGAAGACCGACATGGCTTAAACCCTGATCACGTGGATTTCGACATTGGGCCGCTTCTTGAAGCGCCGCCCAAGCGCCTTGCGTAAAGCGGCACGAAGCGATTCGCGGAGCGTTTCATCATCATCGCGCAAGCCAGCCGGCAGATCGGCAATGCTGCGGCGAAGCTCAGCGGCAACCAGCCCAGGCTCGGGATCGGCTTCAGCGAAAAGCCCGGGCGCGGTGATCATGGGATCGCCCAGCACCCTGCCCTGCCGATCCAAAGCAACGGAAGCCAGCACCACGCCATTGAACATCATGCGCCGGCGCGCCGCGATCACATCACCATCCAAGGGCAGCAGGCGTTCGCCATCCACCGCAAGGCGGCCCGTGGGAACCGCTTCAATCACCTCAGCCCGATTGCCGGAAAGGCGCAGCACATCGCCATCATTGAGCAAGACTGGCTTCGCACCGGCAGCGCGCGCCAGATCCGCATGTTCCTGCATATGGCGCCATTCGCCATGCACCGGCACCGCGATACGCGGCTTCACCAATTCATAAAGCCGGCGCAATTCATCGCGCGCCGGATGGCCGGAGACATGCACCATGGCCTGTTCATCCGTGATCACGCGACAACCACGACGCACCAGCCCGTCCTGCACGCGCTGGATGGCGACCTCATTTCCCGGTATCTGGCGGGAGGAGAAGATCACCGTATCGCCCTCACCCAGCGCAATCGCCGGATGCTTGTCTTCCGCGATCTTCGCCATGGCCGAACGCGGCTCACCCTGGCTGCCGGTGCAAATCAGCAGAATTTCATCATCGGGCAGGAAGCCCGCTTCTTCCTCATCCAAAAAGGGCGGAAGGGATTTCAGATAGCCGCATTCCCGCGCCGAGGCTTCCATATTGCGCAAAGACCTGCCCATCAGTGCCACTTGCCGCCCCGCTGCGCGTCCGGCAACCGCAATGCTTTCCAGGCGCGCGACATTGGATGCGAAGCAGGTGACCGCGATGCGCCCCTTGATGCCCTTGATCAATTCGGTCAGCGAGGCGCGCACTTCAGCCTCACTCCCCGAATGGCCTTCGACCAGGGCATTGGTCGAATCACACACCATGGCGAGCACGCCTTCTTCGCCAAGCCTGGCGAAGGCGCCTTCATCTGTTGGCGCGCCAATCAGCGGCTCTGGGTCCAGCTTCCAATCGCCGGTGTGCAAAACAAGGCCATAGGGCGTGCGCAGGGTCAGCGCTTGGGCTTCCGGGATTGAGTGCGTGACGGGGATAAAGCTGCAATCAAAGGGGCCAAGCTTCACGCGCCCGCCCGGCGGCAATTCATGCAGGCGCACTTCATGGATCATGCCCGCTTCGCCAAGTTTCCGACGCAGCACGGAAAGCACGAAAGCCGTGCCATAAATCGGGCAGCGCAACTGCCGCCACAAATGCACCACGGCGCCGATATGGTCTTCATGCGCATGGGTGATGATGAGCGCTTGCAGGGCGCTGCGATGCTCCGCAAGCCAGGCCGCATCCGGCACCATGACATCGGCTTCCGGTTGATCCGGCCCGGCAAAGCCAAGCCCACAATCCACCGCCAGCAAGGCGCCATCGCAACGATAGACATTAAGGTTCATTCCGATCTCGCCCGTCCCGCCCAGCGGGATGAAGGCAAGATCGCCAGTCATGACATTCATGGTGCTAATCAGAATCCGATCTGAGGGGATCGCGGAGCGCGCTTTGGTGGAAGACAGATAAAGGATTGCGCTCGGCCAGCAGGCGCAACCCTTCCAGGGTTATGTCGGGATCGGTTCTTTCAATGACAAGGGTGCCCTCGGCGAATAGCGGCGCCAAACCGCCCGTGCCAATCACCTTCATGGGCCCGCCAAACTCGGCCTTGATGCGGGAGACGATGCCCTCGACCAGACCGACATAGCCCCAGTAGATGCCAGATTGCATGGCAGGCACGGTCGCGCGGCCAATGACGGATTGCGGGCGGCCAATGCCAATGCGGGGCAGTCGGGCGGCCGCCCTATGCAGCGCTTCGATGGAAAGATTGATGCCGGGCGAAATGGCACCGCCCAGATAGGACCCATCACCATCCACCACGTCGAAGGTGGTGGCAGTGCCAAAATCAATCACAATCAGCGGTCCGCCATAGCGGGTATGGGCGGCGAGTGCATTCAGCAGGCGGTCGGCGCCGACTTCTTCCGGGCGATCCACGCGAATATCAAAACCCCAATCGAGCGGCGCGCGGGCGATCAGCGGTTCGCAATCCATCCATTCGCGGCAGAGCCGGCGCAGATTGTAAAGTGCGGCCGGCACCACCGTGCCAATCACGCAGCGCAAGATATCATTGGGCTTCAAGCCGGCGTGCTGAAACAAGGTCAGCAGCCAGACCGCATATTCATCTGAAGTGCGATCCGCGCGCGTGGCAATGCGCCAACGCCCGCGCCATTCCGTTCCGTCATGGACTGCGAAAACGACATTGGTATTGCCAGCATCAATGGCGAGTAGCATGGGTCAAATGATCTCCCCGGCCAGAATAAGCTGAACTTCGTTGGCTTTGGCAAGCAGCAACCCGCCTTCGGGCGATAGCCCGGCGAAGCTGCCTTCGATTAGCGCACCATCGCGCTTGACTGAAACAGCGGCGCCGATGGCCGGACCATGGCGGAGCCAAGCATCGCGGATGGGCGTGAAACCTTGGGCAAGGCGCGTTTCATGCCACTGGGCCAGGTTGTGCAGTAGCGCGGCTGCCAGCGCTTGTGGCGCAGGCGGTTCGGGCAGGTATTCCCCAAGGCAGGCCGTGGCACGGTCCGGCAGGCTTGGTTTGGTCACGACATTCACGCCAATGCCGATACACAACCAATCGAACGCGTGGCTGGCGGCGGCGCCGGTTTCAACCAGAATGCCTGCGGTCTTGGCGCCATCCAACAGCAGGTCATTCGGCCATTTCAGCGCGGGTTGTGCGGCTTTTGGCAAAAGAGGTTTGAGCGTTTCCGCCAAGGCCACCGCCGCCACAAAGGACCATTGCGGAGCCTCCCGCAGCGGCACGTTGGGGCGCAGCAGCACGGAGAGATAGAGATTACCATTCGGGCTATCCCACCCCCTACCCTGCCTTCCCCTGCCGGCGCTTTGACGGCGCGCCAAGATGGCAAGGCCTTCCGCCGCGCCGGCTTCGGCACGTTGCTTCAGCAGCGTTGAGGTGCTTTCCAGCACCTCATGACATTCAAGGCGAAACTGCACGCACGCTTCCTGTCGCGCGCCCGGACTTAACCGAGCAGCGCGGAGACCGCTTCCTGCGCAGCGCGCACCAAGGGTGCCGGCATCAGGAAAAACAACGTGGTGAAAATGCCGGCAATGCCCATCACCATCGTCAGCGTCTGCGGGCGCGCATCCAGCGGTGCCTGAGCATCATCAAAATACATCACCTTGACGACGCGCAGATAATAGAAGGCCGAGATCACGGAAGTGAGTACGCCAACCACCGCCAGCGTCCAAAACCCGCCCTGCACCGCAGCCAGGAAGACATAAAGCTTGCCGAAGAAGCCCGCGAGCGGCGGAATGCCCGCCATGGAGAACATGAAAATCGTCATCCACATCGCCATGGCGGGATCGGTCTTGCCAAGCCCGGCCAGGTCCTCAATGCGAGACACGGCCTTGCCTTGCCGACGCATGGCAATCAGTACGGCAAAGGTGCCCAGATTCATGGCAAGGTAGATCGCCATATAGATCGTGAGGCCATGCAGGCCTTCATCACTCGCAACCGCTAACCCCATCAGCGCATAGCCGATATGGCCGATCGAGGAATAAGCCATCAGCCTTTTGATATCGCGCTGCCCAACAGCGGCGAGTGCGCCAAGCACCATGGAAGCGAGCGACACAAGGATGATCACCTGCTGCCACTGCGCGGCGAGTTCCGCGAAGGGGCCGGCAAGCACGCGTACAAGCAAGGCAATCGCTGCCACTTTCGGGGCTGCGGCGAAGAACGCAGTCACGGGTGTGGGCGCGCCTTCATAGACATCGGGCGTCCACATATGGAAGGGCACCGCGGAAACCTTGAAGGCAAGGCCAGCCAGGATGAAGATCAGCCCAACTGTCAGCCCCTGGCTGCGGCCAGCCGGATCCAGCAGCGCGAGCGCAATGCGTTCAAAGCTGGTCGTGCCGGCAAAGCCATAAACCAGCGAAGCGCCATACAGGAACAGGCCCGACGCCAAGGCGCCCAGAACGAAGTATTTCAAGCCCGCTTCGGCGGATTGTTCATTATCCCGATGAAAGGCCGCGACCACGTAAAGGCTGAGCGAGAGCAATTCCAAGCCGATATAGACGGTCATGAAATCATTCGCGCTCAGCATGATCAGCATGCCGAGGGTCGCGAATAGCAGCAGCACCGGGTATTCGAAGCGATCCAGCCCTTCGCGCGTGTTGAAATCCAGCGCCATCAGCATGCCAATCGCTGCCCCAAGCAGAACCAGCAGCTTCATGAAGCGCGCGAAGCCATCGGAAATCACCTGGCCGGAAAAGGCGGTACCATCAGGCACGGTCAGCACAAGCGCGGCGGTGACCACCAATGCGCCGATGGAAGCCATGGTGCAGCCGAAGAACATGTTCTGCCGCGGCAGCACACCAATCATCAGAATAGTGAGGCCTGCGCAGGCCAGCACAATCTCGGGCAGGGCGAGCATCCAATTCATGATCTTACAACCCCACGAGCCGTGCCGCACCAAGCGCGGCGTGATGCCGTTCCACCAGCGCCGCGACTGATGCTTCAAAGAACGACAGGAAGCTTTGCGGATAAATGCCCATCCAAATCGTCAGCACGATCAGCGGTGCGAATACCGCATATTCGCGCGGTGACAGATCAAGCAGGCCGCGCAAATCATCGCGCGTGATGCGCCCGAAGACGACGCGACGGTAGAGGTAAAGCATATAGGCCGCGCCCAGGATCATGCCGAGTGCAGCACCAAAGGCGGCCCAGGGGTTAACCTTCCACGCACCCAGGATCACCAGTAATTCGCCAGGAAAACCGGCAAGCCCAGGCAGCGCGACAGAGGCCATGGTGAATAGCATGAATACCAAGGCATAGGCCGGCATGATTTTCGCCACACCGCCGTAACGCATAATTTCGCGCGAATGCACCCGGTCATACAAAACGCCCACACAAAGGAACAGCGCACTGGAAACCACGCCGTGTGAGAGCATGGTGAACAAGGCGCCCGAAAGGCCCTGCTGCGTGAAGGTAAAAATGCCAAGCGTGACGATACCCATATGCGCGACCGATGAATAAGCGATCAGCTTCTTCATATCTTCCTGGGCGAGTGCCACCAGCGAGGTATAGACAATGGCGACAATGGAAAGTGCAAAAATCCAGGGCGCGAATTCTGCGCTGGCAACCGGCAGCAAGGGCAGGCTGAACCGCAGGAACCCGTAAGCGCCCATTTTCAACAAGACACCAGCCAGAATGACGGAGCCCGCTGTGGGCGCTTCCACATGCGCATCCGGCAACCAGGTATGCACTGGCCACATCGGCACCTTCACCGCGAAGGAAGCGAAGAAGGCCAGGAAAATCCAGGTTTGCAGCGATGGCGGAATGGTGAGGGTAAATAGCTCCACAATATCCGTCGTACCGGCCTTGTACCAAAGCAGGAGAATGGCCAGCAGCATCAGCACCGACCCAAGCAGCGTATATAGAAACAGCTTGAACGCCGCATAAACACGACGCTGCCCACCCCATACACCGATGATCAGGAACATCGGGATCAGCACGCCTTCGAAGAAAATATAGAAGACCACAAAATCCAGCGCGCAAAACATGCCGACCATCATGGTTTCAAGGATCAGAAAGGCGATCATGTATTCGCGCACTCGGGTCTGCACCGCTTCCCAGGAAGACAGGATGCAAATCGGCGTCAGCAGCGTGGCCAGCAGCACGAACAGCACCGAAATGCCATCCACGCCCATGTGATAGCTCACGCCAAAATCAGATAGCCAATCAAGCCGTTCGACGAATTGGAACTCTGCCTCGTTCTTATCAAAGCGAAACCACAGCACGAGCGAGAGCATGAAGGTGATCAGGCTGGTCCAAAGCGCGGTCCAGCGCGCATTGCTGGCGACTGTCTGCTCATCGCCGCGCACGGCAAGGATGATTGCCACCCCCGCCAAGGGCAGGAAGGTCAAGAGGCTGAGCAAGGGGAAACCGACGCCAATCATCTTCAGCCCCCGAACAGCAGCAGAGAAACAAGCACAACAAGCCCCACAATCATGGTGAAGGCGTAACTCGCAACGCGTCCGGTTTGCAGCGATACCGCCTGACGCGCTGCCCCCGCCACTGATGCGGCAAGGCCATTAGGCACGCCATCAATGATCCGCACATCGCCAATCTTCCAAAAGCCGCGCGCCAAGGCCCGCGCGGGGCGGACAAAGATCGCGTCATAAAGCTCATCAAAATACCATTTATTGAGTAGGAACCGATGCACCCCAGGCAGCGCATTCGCCAGCGCCGCCGGCAGGCTGGGCACGAAGACATACATCACATAAGCCAGCGCGATGCCGCCAAGCCCGACAATGGTGGGCGCCAGCGGCACCCAGCCGGGGACTTCATGCACGTGATGCATGATGTGATTATGTGCCGCATTGACGATGGCACCATTCCAGAATTCTTCCCAATGATGCCCGATGAATGACGGCGCGAAGACCGCGCCCGCAAATAGCGCACCCACCGCCAGCAACAGCAGCGGCACCAGCATCACGGCCGGGCTTTCATGCACATGTTCCATGGTGTGATGATCCGCCCGCGGCGTGCCGTGGAAGGTCAGGATCAGCAACCGCCAGGAATAGAAGGCCGTCAGGAAGGCCGCGAGCAGGCCGCAGATAAATGCGTACATCCCGACCCCGGAATGCGCCGCATAAGCCGCTTCCAGCACAAAATCCTTGGAATAATAGCCAGCGAAATAAGGCACACCCGCGAGCGCAAGGGACCCAATCCACATCACGGCATAGGTCACAGGAATCTTCTTCCAGATGCCGCCCATTTTGCGGATATCCTGTTCTTCCGACATGGCGTGGATCACGGAACCGGCCGAGAGGAACAGCAGCGCCTTGAAGAAGGCATGGGTAAACAGGTGGAAAACCGCGCCCTGATAGGCGCCAACCCCGGCTGCGAAGAACATATAACCAAGCTGCGAACAGGTGGAATAGGCGATGATGCGCTTGATGTCGTTCTGCACGCAGCCAATGGTCGCGGCAAATAGCGCCGTTGACGCACCCACCACAGTGACGATGGCAAGCGCTATCGGCGCATATTCAAAGACCGGCGACATGCGTGCAACCAGAAACACACCGGCCGTCACCATGGTCGCGGCATGGATCAGCGCGGAAACGGGCGTCGGCCCTTCCATAGCATCCGGCAACCAGGTGTGCAGGCCAAGCTGAGCAGACTTACCACAGGCGCCGAGGAAGAGCAGGATGCAAATCACCTCATAGGCAGGCAGGCCGGCGAAGCGCGCATCCTTGTGCTGATCAATGGCGCCAAAAATCTCGCTGAATTCGATAGACCCAAAGACCCAGAAGGTCAGGCACAGCCCCAGCATGAAGAACAGATCGCCTACGCGATTGACGATGAAAGCCTTCATCGCCGCCGCACAGGCGCTTTCCTTTTCATACCAATAGCCAATCAACAGATATGAGGCGAGGCCAACACCTTCCCAGCCGAAGAACAACTGGACCAGATTATCCGCCGTCACCAGCATCAACATCATGAAGGTAAAGAGCGACAGATAGGCAAAGAAGCGCGGCGTGGTCGGGTCATGCGACATATAGCCGACGCTGTAGAGATGGATCAGCGTGGATATGCAGGTGACCATCGCCACCATCACCACACTCAGCGTGTCATAGCGAAGCGCCCAATCCAGCCCGAAAGACCCAACATCCAGGAAGCGCAGCAGCACAACGGTTTGCGGCGCATGGCCCAAGGCCACCTCCACAAAGGCAGCCACACCGCAGATGGCGGCCAGCGCCATGCAGATCACCGTGACCCATTGCGAAGCCTTGTCACCAATCCAGCGACCAAAGAAACCCGCAATGGTCGCACCCAGCAGCGGGAAGAAAACGGCGCCGACAAACATCGCGCTAACCCTTCAGGGTCGAGATATCCTCGACCTCGATCGAACCGCGGTTGCGGAAGTAAACGACAAGAATGGCAAGGCCGATCGCGGCTTCAGCCGCCGCCACGGTCAGGATGAACATGGTGAAAACCTGGCCGGCCAGATCATTCAAATGCGCCGAAAACGCGACCAGGTTCAAATTGACCGATAGCAGGATCAATTCCACCGACATCAGAATGACGATCACATTCTTGCGGTTCAGGAAAATCCCGAAAATGCCAAGGACGAACAGGATCGCCGCCACGGTCAGGAAATGGGAAAGGCCGATGGTCATGTCAGTGATGCCCCCCATGGCCGTGGTGATGCTCGATGGGCTTGGGTGCCGCTTCCTCAGGCAGAGGCGGGCGCCGAATGCCCAACTGCTTCAGCCCCGCCCCGGTCGGCACCGCCACATTGGTGACCGACCCGGCACGCGCGATCTGTTCGGCGATATTCTGCCGCTTGGAATTCGGCTTGTCGCGGAGCGTCAGCACAATGGCACCAATCATGGCGACCAGCAGGATCAGGCCGCAGCCCTGAAACAGATAAATGTAATCAGTATATAGAATACGCCCAAGCGCTTCCGCATTCGCGACATCCGTCGGCGTTTCATTGAGCCGTAGCGCCATCGCCCCGGGTGCCATGCGCCAGCCGATCATCACCATGACCAATTGCACCAGTAGCACCAGGCCAATCAGCGCGCCCACAGGTGCGTAACGCTGAAAGCCTTCCCGCAGTCGGGAGAAATCAATATCCAGCATCATCACGACGAACAGGAACAGCACCGCGACCGCGCCGACATAGACAATCACCAAAATCATGGCGAGGAATTCGGCGCCGGCTAGCAGGAACAACCCGGCAGCATTGAAGAAGGCCAGGATCAGGAACAGCACGCTATGCACCGGGTTCCGGCTGGTCACCACCATCACGGCGGAACCAATCAGCACCGCGGCAAAGGCGTAAAAGGCAAGAGCGGCAATCATCAAACGCCCCTTCCCTTACCGATATGGCGCATCGAGGCGTAGCCTCTCTGCCAGCATTGGTTCCCAACGATCGCCATTATCGAGCAGCTTTTCCTTGGTGTAGATCAGTTCTTCCCGCCGCTCGACCGCGAATTCCATATTCGGTCCTTCGACAATGGCATCCACCGGGCAAGCTTCTTCGCACAAGCCGCAATAGATGCACTTCGTCATGTCAATGTCGTAGCGCGTGGTGCGGCGGCTGCCATCTTCGCGCGGCTCGGCTTCAATTGTGATGGCCTGGGCGGGACAAACAGCCTCACACAGCTTGCAGGCAATGCAGCGTTCTTCGCCATTCGGGTAACGGCGCAGCGCATGTTCGCCCTTGAAGCGCGGCCCAAGCGGCCCGCGTTCATAGGGGTAGTTCAATGTCACCTTCTTCTTGAAGAAATACTTCAAGGTCAGTGCCATGCCGGAGACGATTTCCGTAAGCAGCAGGCTACGGGCGATGCGATCGAGAGAAGCCATGTTCAGCGCCCCATCAAGCCGGCAGCCAGCCGGTAAGTTTCAGAACCGCCGCGGTAATCACCAACCAGATCAGGCTGAAGGGCAGAAACACCTTCCAGCCGAGCCGCATCAGCTGGTCATAGCGGTAGCGCGGGAAGGTCGCGCGGACCCAGATAAAGACAAACAGCAGAAAGCAGACTTTCAGCACGAACCAAATGGGGCCCGGAATCCAGGTAAGCGGTTCAATCGCCAGCGGCGGATACCAGCCACCCAGGAACAGAATGGTCGTCAGCGACGCCATCAGGATCATATTCGCGTATTCGCCAAGGAAGAATAGCGCGAAGGACATGCTGCTATATTCAACGAAGAACCCTGCCACCAATTCGCTTTCGCCTTCCGGCAAGTCAAACGGCGCGCGATTGGTCTCAGCCAGCGTCGAGATGAAAAAGATCACGAACATCGGGAAAAGCGGAATGAAGAACCAGAGATTTTCCTGCGCCGTCACGATATCATTCAGATTGAGCGAACCCACGCAAAGCAGCACGGTCACGATCACAAAGCCCATGCTGACTTCGTAGGACACCATCTGTGCTGCGGAGCGCATTGCGCCCAGGAAGGCGTATTTTGAATTGGAAGCCCAGCCCGCGATGATGATGCCGTAAACACCAAGCGATGAAATGGCGAAAAGATAAAGAATGCCGACATTGATATCGGCAATCGCCCAGCCATCATTCACCGGGATCACCGCCCAGGCGAGCATGGCCAGCATGAAGGTCAGCATCGGCGCGAACAGGAACAGCAGTTTGTTTGCCCCTGTCGGCACAATGGTTTCCTTGAGCAGCATCTTCAGCGCATCGGCAAAGGGCTGCAGCAAACCAAAAGGCCCAACCACATTGGGGCCACGACGCATTTGCATCGCCGCCAGCACCTTGCGTTCAGCCAGCGTCAGGAAGGCCACCATCACCAGCAGCGGCACCAGCAGCGCAAGGGCCTTGGCAACCGTCAGCGCCAGAATACCGATAGGAGAGGCCAGGAATTCGCTCATTGCCCTACTCCGCCGCCAAAGCCTGCTGCGGCCCATAGACCGAGGCGCATTCCGCCATCACGTCAGATGCGCGGCTGATCACATCAGTGCGGTGATAATCCGTAATCGGCAGGCGGAAGGGCGCGGCCTCTATCGCCATCGCCGTCTGCGGGCCCGCCAAATCAGCGCAGCCTGCAGCGGCCACTTCGCCAATGCGCGCAAAGACAGGGCTGACACTCGCCATCCGCGCGCGCAGCGCATCCAAATCATTGTAAGGCAGCGTCTTGCCGACACCTTCACTATAGGCGCGAATGATGCGCCAATCCTCTCGCGCTTCGCCGGGTGGGTGAATGGCGCGATAGCCACGCTGCGCGCGGCCTTCGGTATTCACCCAGGTCGCGTCCTTTTCGGTATAGGCCGCACCCGGCAGCAGCACATCGGCGCGCGCTGCCATGGCATCACCGTGATGGCCCTGATAGACCACGAAGGTGCTGGCCGGGATGCGCGACGGATCAAAGCCATCCGCATTCAGCAGCCACAGCGCATCCACGCCACCGCCGAGCATCGCGGCAAGGTCCTTACCCCCCTGCCCCGGCAGGAAGCCGAGTTCCAAAGCACCAACCTGACCACCAAAGTGATGCAGCAGGTTGAAGCCATGCCAATCGGGCTTCAGCATGCCGGTCTCGGCCGCCAGGCGCCACGCTGCGGCCAGCACCGCCGCGCCATCAGCACGCGCAATCGCACCACGCCCCAGGATCAGCATCGGCTTCTGCGCGGCCTTCAGCGTCGCGGCAAATGGATGGGAGCCGTCCAGCAGCGCGGAAATCACCGCCGGCCCTTCGCCCAAATGCTGAGCGCTATAGGTCAGATCAATCCCCGCCGGCCCGATCATGCCAACCGGGAAACGCCCCTGCGCCCAACGCTTGCGAATACGCGCATTCAAGACCGGCGCTTCCTTGCGTGGATCAGCGCCGATGATCAGCAGTGCATCGGCTTCTTCAATGCCGGCAATGGTCGTATTGAAGCGGTAGAAATCAGGCCGCGCGCCATCAACCGCCGCGCCATCTTCCCGGCAATCCAGATTGGCGCTGCCATAAGCTGCCATCAGATCCTTGAGCGCCAAAACGCTTTCCGCATCCGCGAGCGAACCCGCCACGGCGCCAATCCGATCCGCCGGCGTTTGCGCAAGCTTCGCCGCAATGGCCGCGAAGGCTTCCGCCCAGCTTGCCGCAACCATGCGGCCATCCTTGCGCAGCCAAGGCCGATCCAGCCGGCGGCGCTTCAGGCCATCAAAGGAAAAGCGGCCGCGATCGGCCATCCATTCCTCATTCACTGCTTCATTGATGCGGGGCAGAATGCGCAGCACTTCGGGGCCGCGCGTATCGATCCGGATATTCGCCCCCACGGCATCCAGCACATCAATGCCATCCGTCTTGCGCAACTCCCATGGGCGAGACACGAAAGCATAGGGCCGGCTGGTCAGCGCACCGACCGGGCAGATATCAATCAGATTGCCGGAAAGCTCAGACGTCAGCGCCTTTTCGACATAGGTGCCGATTTCCATATTCTCACCGCGATTGGTGCCGCCCAATTCCGGCGTGCCGGCAACTTCAGCGGCAAAGCGCACGCAGCGCGTGCATTGAATGCAGCGCGTCATCACGGTTTTGATGAGCGGGCCGATATTCTTATCCTTCACCGCCCGCTTGGCTTCGCCGTAACGCGACTTGTCATGACCATAGGCATAGGCCTGGTCCTGCAAATCACATTCACCGCCCTGGTCGCAGATCGGGCAATCGAGCGGGTGGTTGATCAGCAGAAATTCCATCACGCCGCGCCGAGCATTGCGCACCACTGGCGTGTCGGTGAATACCTTCATGCCATCCATGACCGGATAGGCACAGGAAGCGACCGGCTTTGGCGCCTTTTCCACTTCCACCAGACACATGCGGCAATTGCCGGCGACGCTCAGTCGTTCATGGTAGCAAAACCGCGGGATTTCCTTGCCCGCCGCTTCGCAGGCTTGCAGCACGGAAGACCCGTTCGGGACTTCCACTTCAATTCCATCAACCGTGACCTTCGCCATGGCGCTTACTCCGCCGCCAGCGGCATAGAGTGCCGCTTTTTGTAATCGCGAATGCGTTCTTCCATCAGCGGGCGAAAATGCCGGATCAAACCCTGCACGGGCCACACACCACCATCAGCTAGCGCGCAAATCGTATGGCCTTCGATGCGGCGCGTGACGTTTTCCAGCACGTCAATTTCCTCGATCTCCGCATTGCCTTCAACCATGCGGTCCATCATGCGCTTCTGCCAGCCCATGCCTTCACGGCAGGGCGTGCATTGCCCGCAGCTTTCATGCTTGTAGAAGGCCGCAAGCCGAGCAATCGCCTTGATCACATCGGTGGATTTATCCATCACGATCACACCCGCCGTGCCAAGGCCTGAGCGGTGTTCACGCAGCGCATCAAAATCCATCAGCACATCGTCGCAAATGTGCTTCGGCAGCAGCGGCGTGGAAGACCCGCCTGGGATGACACACAGCAGATTATCCCAACCGCCGCGCACACCGCCCGCATAGCGTTCAATGAGCTCCCGCATTGGGATGCTCATTTCCGCTTCCACATTGCAGGGATTGTTCACATGCCCCTGGATGCAGAAAACCTTCGTACCCGAATTTTTGGGCCGCCCGAAGGAGGAAAACCATTCGGGCCCACGGCGCAGAATTTCCGGCACCACGGCGATGGTTTCAACATTATTCACCGTGGTCGGGCAGCCATAAAGCCCGACCGCCGCCGGGAAAGGCGGCTTCAGCCGCGGCATGCCTTTCTTGCCTTCCAGGCTTTCGATCAGCGCGGTTTCCTCACCGCAAATATAGGCGCCCGCGCCGCGATGCACGTAAAGATCGAAATCCCAGCCGGAACCCGCCGCATTCCGCCCAAGCAAGCCCGCATCATAGGCTTCCTGAATAGCGGCCTCCAGCACCACGCTTTCATTGTAGTATTCGCCGCGAATATAGATGTAGCCGGTATGCGCACCCATCGCGAAGCCTGCGATCAGGCAGCCTTCGATCAATGTATGCGGATCGTGGCGGATGATGTCGCGGTCCTTGCAGGTGCCAGGTTCCGATTCATCCGCATTCACGACCAAATAGGAAGGCCGGCCATCCGATTGCTTCGGCATGAAGGACCATTTCATGCCGGTCGGGAAACCCGCACCACCACGGCCACGAAGCCCTGAATTCTTCACTTCTTCAATGACGGTATCGCGCCCGCGCGCAATGATCGCCGCGGTGCCATCCCAATTGCCGCGCATGCGCGCCGCCGCCAAATTCCACGGCTGACGGCCATAGAGGTTCTGGAAAATCCGGTCCTTATCAGCGAGCGCCATGTCAATCGTCTCCCTGGCCGGTCAGTACGTTTTGCGGGCCTGCTGGTGCGCTGGCCATGCGGCCAATGGCGCTGCCGGGCTTGGGCCTTTCGCCGCGCTTGAAGGCTTCCAACAACTTCACGGCGCTGTCGTAATCAAGGTCTTCATAGTAATCATCGTCGATTTGTAGAATAGGCGCATTCACGCAGGCGCCCAGGCATTCCACTTCCGTCAGCGTGAACAGCCCATCCGCACTGGTATCGCCAACACCCTTGACGCCGCCGGCATCCTTGCAGGCGCGCAGCACATCATCCGAACCGCGCAGCATGCAGGGCGTGGTGCCGCAAAGCTGCAAATGATGCCGCCCGATCGGCTTCATGTTGAACATGAAATAGAAGGTCGCCACTTCGTAAACACGGATCGGCGGCATGGAAAGCCGATCCGCGATCACATCCATCGCCACACGCGGCACCCAGGCGCTTTGGGTCAAGCGCCCCATCTGGCGCTGCGCGACATAAAGCAGCGGGATCACCGCACTGGCCTGCTTGCCTTCCGGATAGCGCTTCAGAATGGTCGCGATCTTGGCTTCGCTTTCGGCATCAAAAGCGAAGCTGTCTGGTTCCTTGTGGGCTGGCGCGCTCACCGGTCAATTTCCCCAAAGACGATATCAAGAGAACCAATGACGGAAACCGCATCCGCCAGCATATGCCCTTTTGAGAGCACTTCCATCGCCTGCAAATGCGCATAGCCAGGCGCACGGATTTTGCAGCGATAGGGTTTGTTCGTGCCATCTGCCACCAGATAGACGCCAAATTCACCCTTCGGCGCTTCCACCACGGAATAGGTAGACCCCGCCGGCACGTGATAGCCTTCCGTATAAAGCTTGAAGTGATGGATCAGTGCTTCCATCGAACGCTTCATCTCACCACGCTGGGGCGGCGCGATCTTGTTATCCATCAGCTTGATCGGGCCCGGCTTCATTTTCTTCAGGCATTGATCAATGATCTTGAGGCTTTCGCGCATTTCCAGCATGCGGACCAGATAGCGGTCATAGCAATCGCCACGCGTGCCGACTGGCACGTCAAACTCCATCTGGTCATATACGTCATAAGGCTGGCTCTTGCGCAAATCCCAAGCACAGCCGGAAGCGCGCAGGCATGGCCCGCTAAAGCCCCAGGCCATGGCCTGTTCTGCACTCATGATGCCGATATCAACGGTGCGCTGCTTGAAGATGCGGTTTTCCGTCAGTAGCCCTTCCAGATCCTTCAGGAATTCCGGAAATTTCTTGGCCCAAGCAGCGATCTTGTCTTCCAGCCCCGCCGGCAAATCCTTCGCAACACCACCCGGGCGGAAGTAATTCGCATGGTAATGGCTGCCGGAGACTGCCTCGTAAAACTCAAGCAAGGTCTCGCGCTGCTCAAAGCCCCAAAGTGCCGGCGTGATGGCGCCACAATCCAGCGCATAGGTGGTGATGTTGAGCAAATGGTTCAGCACGCGCGTCAATTCGCTGAATAGCACACGGATATACTGCGCGCGTTCCGGCGCTTCGATCCCCAAAAGCCTTTCGGTGCCGAGCGCAAAAGCATGCTCCATGCACATGGGGCTCACGTAATCGAGGCGGTCAAAATACGGCAGCGCCTGGATATAGGTTTTGTGTTCGATCAGCTTTTCGGTGCCGCGATGCAGCAGGCCGATATGCGGATCGGCACGCTCCACCACCTCACCCTTCATTTCAAGGATCAGGCGCAGCACGCCATGCGCGGCGGGGTGCTGCGGGCCGAAATTGATGGTGTGGCTGTCGCCTTCAATGGTGTGGCGTACCGTCTCGGGCTCCGCGCCCGCAATGGCGATTGCCTGGCTTTGGCTCATGCCGGCCCCTCCAGACGGTTCAGATGCACTTTTTCATCCCCGGGTAGCGTCGTCATGCCTTCCCAGGGGCTCAAGAAATCAAAGCTGCGGAAATCCTGTTGCAGCGTGACGGGCTGATAAACCACGCGCTGCTGTTCCGAATCGTAACGCACTTCAACATGGCCCGTCAGCGGGAAGTCTTTCCGCAGCGGATGGCCTTCAAAGCCGTAATCCGTCAGCAGCCGGCGCAAATCAGGCTGCCCGGCAAATACCACGCCATACATGTCCCAGGTCTCACGCTCATACCAGGTGGCGCTCGGCCAAATCTCAGCGACGGAGGGCACCGGCGCCACGCCATCAGTCGTGACAGATACGCGGATGCGGCGGTTCTCGGCCAAGCTCAGCAGGTTGTAGACAACCTCAAACCGCTCAGCGCGTTCGGGCCAATCAACGCCGCAAATATCCATGCATTGTTCAAAGCCAAAGCGCGGGTCGTCACGCAGCATCAGCATCACGGCCAAAAGCTGTTCACGATTGGCATGCACGGCCAGCTCCGCCCCGCTGCGCACCAAGCTAAAGCCGGTCACAGCGCCCTGCGGCGCTGCTGCGGCGATTGCTGCGCCCAGTATTTTCAACGGATTTTCCGCAACCGCTTCGGCGGTTTCAGGCAATTGCTCAGCCACGGAGGATCGTCCCTGTCCTGCGGATCTTCTTCTGCAATTGCAGAATACCATAGACCAAGGCTTCGGCCGTGGGTGGGCAGCCGGGCACATAGATATCTACCGGCACCACACGATCGCAGCCACGCACCACGCTGTAGGAGTAGTGGTAATACCCGCCACCATTGGCGCAGGACCCCATGGAGATCACCCAGCGCGGCTCCGACATCTGGTCATAAACCTTGCGCAGCGCCGGGGCCATCTTGTTCGTGAGCGTGCCGGCCACGATCATCACATCGGATTGCCGCGGCGATCCGCGCGGAATGATGCCGAAGCGGTCCAGATCATAGCGCGCCATATAGGCATGGATCATCGGCACGGCGCAGCAGGCCAGGCCGAAGGTCATTGGCCACAAGCTGCCGGTGCGCGCCCAATTCACCACCTTATCCAGATTGGCGACAACGAAACCCTTTTCGGTGATTTCATCGCCAACCGCCTTCACAACTGCATCCTGTGCAGCACCTGGCGGAAGGGCTTGATTGTTCCAGGAAAGTTCAGAAGCGCCGCTCATGTCATTCCCAATCCAGCGCGCCTTTGCGCCATTCATAGACAAAGCCAATGGTCAGAACGAACAGGAAGGCCATCATTGAACCAAAGCCAAGCCAGCCTATGCTGCCCAGCGATACTGCCCAGGGAAACAGGAAGGCCACTTCCAGATCGAAGATGATGAAAAGGATCGCCACCAAATAGAAGCGCACATCGAATCGGCGCCGCGTATCGTCAAAGGGCGCAAAGCCGCATTCATAGGTGGAAAGCTTTTCGGCATAGGGCTTCTGCCGCGCCGCCAGCATGGCGCCGGCAACCATCGCAATCGCGATTCCCGCAGCTATGCCCAGGAAAACGAGCACAGGGAAATACGTTGCCAGCAAGGGCTGGGTCATGGCTTCCTCAACTCTGGCGCCCCCATAAGCCTGGTTGCGCGTTATGGCCTGCCCACGGTTTTACCGCATTGCAGCGAAGCGAGATTAGCCCCGCTTCGCAGA
>JBIIGZ010000154.1:0-8001 GCA_044236185.1 Roseomonas sp.
ATCCCCGGGGCCAATGCACATCCTCCGGGAACTGGCTCTGTCCGGACCGTGGTTCGGGTATCTGGTGCCCACCTGCTGACGCAGGCCTTGGGAGGATGATAGGCCAGCGGCCATGGTGGCTCCGCACTCCTTTCACCAGCAGGAAACCCGCGTGACCGAGGCCCCTGCCGCCGCCCCATCGGATACCGCCTTGCGGGACGCCAAGGCTGTGGCGCGCAAACTGGCGCGCGCCAAGCGGGCTGGGCTTGCCAGCGCCGAAGCGCCCACGCGGCTGGCTGAGGCCGTGCTGGCCCATTATGCCCCGCCGCCCGGCGCCATCATCGCCGGCTACTGGCCGATGGGCGAGGAGATGGACCCGCGCCCCCTGATGCTGGCCCTGGCCTCTCGCGGGCATCCCCTTGCCTTGCCCGTGACCCCGCCGCGTGGCCAGCCGCTTGCCTTTCGCGCCTGGGCGCCGGGCGTGCCGCTCAGCCCTGGCCCCATGGGTACCTCGGAACCTGCCGAAGGGACGGCGCTGCGCCCTGACATTTTGCTGGTGCCGCTTTTGGCCTTTGACCGCGCCGGGCGCAGGCTTGGCTATGGCGGTGGGTATTATGATCGCACGCTGGCCACGCTGCCGGGTGCAAAAGCCATCGGCATCGCCTATGCGGGGCAGGAAATGCCCGAAGTGCCGGCGGGGCGGCAGGATTTTCGCCTGCCCCTGATCGCCACCGAAGCGGGTGTCATTGTTTGTGGAGACCCCGCGTGAGGCTGCTTTTCCTTGGCGATATTGTCGGCCGCGCCGGGCGTGATGCCGTGACCGCAACCTTGCCGGGATTGCGCGAAAAACTCCGGCTCGATCTTGTGGTGGTGAATGCGGAAAACGCCTCCCACGGGTTTGGGCTGGCGCCCGAGATGGCGCGCGCGCTGTTCATCGCGGGCGCAGATGTACTGACGCTTGGCAATCACGCCTGGGATCGCAAGGAAATCATCCCCTATATTGAGGGCGAACCGCGCCTGATCCGCCCGCTGAATTACCCGCCCGGCACGCCGGGGAAGGGCGCGGTGGTGGCGGTGCTGGCTGATGGCAGGCGGGCTTTGGTATTGCAGGCCATGGGGCGGTTGTTCATGGAACCCCTGGATGATCCCTTCCGCGCCATTCAGGCCGAATTGGCGCAGCATAGCCTTGGGCCGCAAGGCACGGTGCAGGCCATCATCATTGATTTCCATGCCGAAGCTTCATCGGAAAAACAGGCCATGGGCCATAGTTTTGATGGCCGCGTCAGCCTGGTGATCGGCACCCATACCCATGTGCCGACTGCTGATCATCGCATCCTGCCCGGTGGCACGGCGTTTCAGACCGATGCCGGCATGTGCGGCGATTATGATAGCGTGATCGGCATGCAAAAGGCCGGCGCTTCCATCCGCTTCTGGCGCAAGGTGCCGGCGGAACGCCTGGCGCCGGCTGAAAATGAAGCCACGATCAGCGGATTATTTGTTGAAACCGATGACGCAACCTGTCTTGCGCGCCGGGTGGCGCCCTTGCGCATCGGCGGCGGGTTGGAACCTGTTATGCCGCTGATCTGAATGGCTTGGCGCCCTTCCGATGGCCGGATATAAGCGGCGCCGGTTCCTCCCCCTTTACATGAACGAGAGTCACGGCAATGGCCGGCCATTCCCACGCGAAAAACGTCATGCACCGCAAGGCGGCCCAAGGTGCGAAAAAGGCGCAGGCCTTCGGCAAGCTTATTCGCGAAATCACCGTCTCAGCCAAAATCGGCATGCCAGATCCGGCGGCCAATCCACGGCTGCGCGCCGCTGTGAAAGCCGCGCTGACCGCGAATATGACGCGCGATACGATTGATCGCGCCATCAAGCGCGCGGTCACCGCCGGCCAGGGAGAGGATTACGAGGAAGTCCGCTATGAAGGCTACGGCGCGCACGGCATCGCGATCATTGCCGAAGCGCTGACCGATAATCGCAACCGCACCGGCGGTGATTTGCGGTCCATGTTCGCCAAGAATGGCGGTGCGCTTGGGGAGACAAACTCGGTCGCCTTCCAATTCGAACGCAAGGGCGTGCTGCGCTACAAGCCCGAAATCGCCTCGGCCGATGCCATGCTGGAAGCCGCGATTGAAGCGGGGGCGGAGGATGTGGAAAGCACCGAAGACGGGCATGAGGTTTCCACGAGTGTGGAGGACTTCGCCGCGGTGCGTGATGCTTTGGAAGCGCGCTTCGGCACGGCGGAAGCGGCCAAGCTTGAATGGTGGTCCACCAATGATATCAAGCTGGATGAGGAACGCGCCAAGGATGTGGTGAAGCTGCTCGATCTTCTGGATGATCACGATGATATCCAGAATATCTACGCCAATCTTGAGGTTGAGTAGGCATCATTAGCATGGTGGAAACCCGGCTGCGCAATAGCTTCGCCAAGCAGGGGCTGATGCGGCTTTTCGGCGCGGAGATGACGCGCATCGCACCGGGGCAGGTTGAAATCTCGCTCTCGCCAAAGCCCGAGCTTTCGCAGCAGCATGGCTTTATGCATGGCGGCGCTTTGACGGCCATTGCCGATAGTGCGGCGGGCTATGCCGCACTCAGCCTCATGCCCGCCAATCGCGGTGTGCTGACGACGGAAATGAAAATCAATTTCCTCGCCCCCGCCGCGGGCGATCATATCATCGCGCGCGGCAAGGTGCTGAAGGCTGGGCGTACGCTTAGTCTGGTGCAGACGGAAATCTTTGCCGTCACCGCCGATCAGGAAAGGTTGATTGCCTTCCTGACCGCCACCTTCATGACCATCGAAAACCGCGATGGGATTGAGGACTAGATCAAGCTATTTTTGATCGTATTTTCCGAGCCGCCAAGTGATTCCACTTGGCTTGAAAATGCTTGTTCGTCTGATCGCATTTTCCGAGTCGCCAAGTGATTCCACTTGGCTTGAAAATGCTCACCTCATCGCGCCTTTCAGTACGATGGTGATCTCATCCAAGATTGCCGGATCATCAATGGTGGGTGGCACGGTATAAGGTTCGGCATCGGCGATCTTGCGCATGGTGGCGCGCAGGATCTTGCCGCTGCGTGTCTTGGGCAGCCGTGCCACCACCTTCGCATCCTTGAAGGCCGCGACAGGCCCGATCTTTTCGCGCACCAGCCCGATCAATTCGCGCGCTAGTGTTTCTTCCGGCTTGTTCACGCCAGACTTTACCACCACCAGGCCAAGCGGCACTTGCCCCTTCAGCGTATCGCGCACGCCAACCACGGCGCATTCGGCGATATCAGGGTGCGCCGCCAGCACCTCTTCCATCGCGCCCGTCGAAAGCCTGTGGCCTGCGACATTGATGATGTCATCCGTCCGGCTCATCACCGAAACATAGCCTTCTTCGTCAATCATCCCGGCATCGGCGGTGCTGTAATGGCCGGCGAAATGCGACAGATAGGCTTCCTTGAAACGCTCATCGGCATTGTAGAGCGTTGGCAAGGCCGAAGGCGGCAAGGGCAGTTTCACCGCAAGACTGCCGATCTGCCCGCGCGGCACGGGCTGCCCAGCCTCATCCAGCACCACCACATCATAGCCGGGCGCGGGCTTGCCGCCGGAACCGGCGCGGGTTGGGAACAACCCCAGGCCGCGGAAATTGCCGGTGATGGTCCAGCCGGTTTCTGTCTGCCACCAATGATCCACCACCGGTTTTTGCAACAGCCGTTCCGACCAAATGATGGTGTCGGGATCACAACGCTCACCGGCCAGATAAAGCGCTTCCAGCTTGGACAAATCATATTTCTTCAGGAATACGCCTTCGGGGTCTTCCTTCTTGATGGCGCGGATGGCGGTGGGTGCGGTGAACAACAGCTTCACGCCATGATCGGCGCAAACGCGCCAGAAGGTGCCGGGATCGGGCGTGCCGACAGGCTTCCCTTCAAACAACACCGTGGTGCAGCCGGCCAGCAGCGGTGCATAGACAATATAGGAATGCCCCACCACCCAGCCGACATCGGAAGCCGCCCAATACACATCGCCGGGCTTCATGCCGTAAACGAGTTCCATTGAATGATGCAGCGCGACGGCATGCCCACCATTGTCGCGCAAAATCCCCTTGGGCTGGCCCGTGGTGCCTGATGTGTATAGGATATAGAGCGGATCACTCGCGGCGACGGATACGCAAGGATGCGGCGCGGCGGCTGCTTCGGCCACCAGTAAATCCTCATCACGGCCGGGCGTCAGATCGCAGGGCGCTTCTGGCCGTTGCAGGATCAGCACGGATGATGGTTTGTGCGGGGAAAGCGCAATCGCCTCATCCAGCAGAGGCTTGTATTTCACCACGCGCCCTGGCTCCAAGCCGCAGGATGCGCTGATGATCGCTTTTGGTTTGGCATCAGCAATGCGGCTGGCAAGTTCCGCCGCCGCGAAGCCGCCAAACACCACGGAATGCACGGCGCCAAGCCGCGCGGTCGCCAACATGGCAATCGCCGCTTCCGGTACCATGGGCATGTAGATCACCACGCGGTCGCCCTTCGAGATACCACGCGCGGCCAAGGCACCGGCAAGTTTCGCCACGCGGTTCTGCAATTCGGCATAGGTGATGCGCTGAATTTGCCCGGTCATCGGGCTGTCATAAATGATCGCATCCTGTTGCCCGCGCCCAGCCGCAACATGGCGATCCACGGCATTGTGGCAGGTATTCAAGGCCGCATCGGGAAACCAGCGCCCATAAACGCCCATCGCGGCGTCAAAAATGCGCTGCGGCGCACGGTCCCAATCAATGCCCCGCGCGGCCTCCGCCCAATAGGCTTCCGGGTCGCGCCGCCAGCGCGCATGGGTCGCGTCATATTGCGAGGCCTCGGACATGGTTTCCCCCTTATTTCAGCAACGCCGTAGCTTGAGCCTTCAGCGCCAGGGTGCCGCCTTGGTGGGGCGCAGCGCAAGCCCTGATGCAAGCAACCCGCCGCAATATGTGGAAAGCCACCGTCAAACCATGCGATACTGACGCCATGGCCCTGCCGCGCCCGCCCCTTTGCCGGAGCACCCACCCATGAGTGGCATCCTCCGCCGTGCGCTTGGGCTGGTTGGTAATGGGTTGAAGCCAGGCTTGCGCGAATTCCTACGCGCCCGGGCGCATTTCCACGCCGCACTGCCCGCCGGCCCGCTGATCGCGCAAAACTATGTGGTGTTTGACCTGGAATCGACCGGGCTTGATGTCAGCGGCGGTGATCGCCTGCTCTCCATCGGCGCGGTCCGGCTCCGCGATGGCGAAGCGCGCGAGCGTTTCACCACCCTGGTCAATCCTGGCCGCGCCATCCCGCCCGCTTCCATCCGCTATCACGGCATTACAGACGCCATGGTGGCCGATGCGCCGCCGGCGGCCGAGGCACTCGCCCGCTTTCAGGAATTTATCGGCGATGATGTCCTGGTCGCGCATAATGCTGGCTTCGATCGCGCCCTTATTTTCGCTGAGGAATTTCGCGGCGCGCCGGCCATTGGCAATCCCTTCCTGTGCAGTGTCGCGACCTCTCGCTGGCTTGATCCTGAGGAAGCGGATCATTCGCTGGATGGGCTTTGTGGCCGGGCAGGGATTGTGATTGCCGGCAGGCATCAGGCACTTGGCGATGCGGAAGCCACCGCAGCCCTTTGGGTCAGCTTGATCGCGCGCGCCGCGGCGCGGGGCGTGGATGATTTGGCGGAATTCGCACGCCGCAGCCGCATGACTGCGGCCATGGCCGCGGCGGCAGAGCATTTTTGAAGCCAGCCTTTACCAAACCTGACCGGTGAAGCCCGCGAAGCTGGTGCGGGAAAAGCTGCGCACCGCCTTCAGCGCTTCGCGCAATTCCTGCCGCGCTTCCTTGGGCATGGCTGCCGTATCCACCAGATTGCCAGGCCGGTGGACGGCGGCATGATCGGCCAATTGCTGGCGCAAGACAACATCCAGCAGCAGGGCAAAGCCAGCCTGCAGGGTGCTCGCTTCCCGCGCCGCGATACTGCCCCGCGAAGCCAAGGCGGCGATGCGCGCCGAAGTCCCCGTTTCGGTAACACCATCACGTAGCGCCAAAAGCCGGGTTGCGGCCACCAGGGGCATCAGCCCATGCAGCTTCAAATCCGTCCGGCTGCCGGGGCCGGGTTCGTCATCGGCGAAGCCGCCAAATAGCGTCAGCCCCACCTGCAAGCTGCTATTCTGCGCTGCCATGGCGGCCAACCAGGCCGGGCGGGACGCCAATAGCCCGGCCAGGTGTTGGCGGAGCGAAGCCGCCTCAGCCCCATCCCCACCAGCCGGGCGGAAATCAAACACGATGTCGCCGAACAGCAGGGCGGCACCGGCGCGGCGATTGGACCAGATGCCCATCTGATCGCGCCATTGCCGAGCGGTTTTCCGCCACAGCGGATTGCGCGCCATGATCCCACCGGGACACAACGGAAAGCCCGCCTGATCCAGGCGCTGGTTGAAATCCTCGGTGAAGGGGCGGAACCAGGCATCTACCTGGGCGTGGTCCTGATCCGGGTAGTCTTCCAATATCAGCCCATTATCCTGATCTGGCGTCAGCAGGCTTTCGCCTCGCCCGAGGCTGCCCATGACCAGCAGCGTGAAGGGCACCGGCGCTGCGCCGTGATCGGCCAGTGTCTCCGCCAGGATCCGCCGATGCAAATCCAGATTGATGCCATTGACCAACCGCACAACGGCTTCGGCACCAAGGCCTTCCGCCAACAGGGCGCGGGCAATGCCGGCCTGGGCGGCTTTGATGGCCGCAACATCGCCTGATAGCGCTTCAAGATGGGTCAGCAACCCGCCGGAGACAGCCGCCAAAGCCTCGGCCCGATGCAGCATGCCAAGGCAGCGCCCTGCCGCATCCAGCACCGGCAAATGCCTGAGGCCATGTTGGCGGAGCAGTGCGATGGCGCGCCAAAGCCCTTCTTCCGGGGCGCAGGCAATCAGCGGCGCGGTCATGGCGGCGGCGAGGGGTGCGTCGGGGGCAAGTTGAAACGCCACGCGGCGCAGGACATCCTGTTCGGTCAGAATGCCAATCGCGCAGCCCGCATCATCCACCACCACCAGGGCCGAAGCGCGCGCTGACCCCATGGTGGCGATGGCTTGGCCCAAGGGTGTTGCGGCGGGCAATGCTGGCGGCGCCGCACCCATGGCAGTACTGGCCGGGCCAGTCAGCACGGCGATGGGGGCATGGCCGGTTGGGGTGGCCGAGCGCAGTGCTTTCATGACCAAGCCCAAAGACCTTTCATGCTTGCCGGTTCGGCTTATGCCTGCCGTAGAACCTTCGCTGCCTCATTGCGCCAACGCAAACTCAGCCCGGCTGGGTCGAAGCCGCGTTCCATTTCCTGCTGGCAGGAGAGAATGTGAAACCGAAGCGCGCCGCGAATGGAGGGGCTTTCACCCTTGCGCTGGTCAGGGTGGATTGGCAGCGTCGCGAAAAGCGGCCCTTCGGCCAGCAGCGGCAGGGTTCTGGCGTCATGCGGCGCGGCCAATTGCAGCCCGGCCAAATGGCCCGGCAGGGCGATCAGGCTGGCGGCGAAGGCCTCCTTTTCCTCCTCCGGCGGGTTGTCGTCGGCCATGAAATCAGCGTGCAGCGCGACCAGGCTTTCCACCAAAAGCGGCTCCTGACCCAGCCAGAAGGGCCTGAGCCAGGCTTCGGCAAGGGCCATCACATCGCTTTGCGCGGCCAGAAAGACCTGCCAACGGCAATGGTTTAGCGCGGCCATGAATTCAGCATTGCCGAAAAAGTCCTTTTCATTTCTGCCGATTTTGACCCGGCAGTAATCAAGCACGGTCTTCTGTGCCACGAAGGCGCCCTGGCGGTGCAGGAAGGCCCCGAAATCCCGGGGCTCCTGTGATGGCGGGCTGCCCAGCAAGCGGCGGAGAAAGCGCATCAGGGGCTGGATTCCTTAAAAAAAGCTTGTTGCGACTGGATTAACAGCATGTTATCGCGATTCTTGAATCGGGCTGTCAAATGCCCGAATCAGGTCATGTCTAGCCATGGCCAGGGCAGGTCAAACAGGTCGCCCCAAGGGGCGATCATGAGGAG
>JBIIGZ010000155.1:0-7971 GCA_044236185.1 Roseomonas sp.
GGCTAAAATTTCAAGAAAGCCCAGCCAACACCAGCAATTTCCGCATGACACTTGGCAAGGCATGCGCCGCTTCCGCGGGCGTCAGCCATTCGCCGTCAGGCCGTTTTGCCCGCGCCGGCAGCTGCGCAAGGTAAAGCCGCATGGTCAGCGCGAAATGCGTGAAGACATGCCGCGCGTCGCCTGCCACGGGCTGCCAGTTTGCCGCGTAAGGTGCCTGCGCCAGCGCCTCTGCCTCGGTCCAAACAGCCTCTCGCCAAGACGTGCCAGGGATTTCCAGCATCCCCCCCAAAAGCCCGCGCGGCGGGCGGCGCCTCAGCCAAACCCCGCCTTCCGCATCCGTCAGCAGGAAATGGACGCCATGGCGCGTCGGGCGCTCGGGCTTCGGCGCCTTGCGGGGCAAAGCTTCCGCTAGACCAAGCTTCTGCGCCCGACACGCCTGCTGCCAGGGGCACAGCGCGCAGGCCGGTTTACGCGGTGTGCAAATCCCCGCCCCCAGATCAAACAGCGCCTGGGTGAAATCGCCTGGCCGGGTGCCGGCGGCCTTATCGGCCAGAAAACCCTGCGCCAGGGCATCAAGCCGGGGCTTCGCGGCGGGCAGCGCTTCCTCCACTGCAAAAACCCGCGCCGTGACGCGTTCCACATTGCCATCCAGCGGCACCACCGGCGCATTGAAGGCAATGGCCGCGATGGCGGCAGCGGTATAGGGGCCAATGCCGGGCAGGGCGGCCAGACCCTCTCGTGTTTCCGGAAAGCCACCAATGGCAAGGATTTGCCGCGCCGCCGCATGCAGGTTGCGCGCCCGCGCATAATAGCCAAGCCCGGCCCATTCCGCCGCCACATCCTCCCACGGCGCTGCGGCCAGGCTGGCCAAATCGGGGAAGCGCGCCAGAAAACGTGAAAACCGCGGCCCTACTGTTGCCACCGTGGTCTGTTGCAACATGATCTCTGAAAGCCACACATGATATGGCGCGGCACGCTCCCCCGGCGGGGCGCGCCATGGCAGGATGCGGCGGTGTCTGTCATACCAGTGCAGCAGATCGGCGGCGGAAGGCGGTTTCACAGCATGTCCCGGAATGAGGATGAAAGGCGGTTCTTCGGGGGGCCTAGACCCCTCGGCGCCCTGATTCCAGCCCTGACGCGCCCGGCCTTCAAACGCAAGAGCCCCGCCGCCGCGCAGATCATGGCGGATTGGCCGGCGCTGGTCGGACCGGCCTTAGCCGCCGTGACCCAGCCGCTGCGCCTGACTTCCGGGAGCCTCACCATTGCCTGTTCCGGCCCGATTGCGCTCGAACTCAGCCATTTGGCGCCGGAGTTGATGGCCCGGATCAATGGTGGCCTGGGGAGGGTGGCGGTGGAGAGGCTCCGCTTCGTGCAGACCAATCAGCCGGCCCGGACGGGGGCCAAACCGGCCCTGCCGCCCCGGCCCGTGGCACTGCCAAAGCGCGTCACCAGCGCCCTGGAAGGGTTACCCACAGGGGATTTGCGCGAAGCGCTGGAAAGATTGGCGCGCGGCGTCTATCGAAAACAAGGCTGAAAGGGGTCGAGTCGCCCCCTACCAGTCAAATCGGCCCGGCCGCTTCCCCCCGAAAAGGCGCGCCGGCTCCGGAGGAGAGAAATTGATGCTCGACCGTCGTGCGCTGTTCCTTTTGCCCCCCGCCATGCTGCTGGCCGCGCCCGTACTTCGCGCGCAAACCGATGACTCCAGGCTTGCCGAACGCAGCCTTGGCCGCGCTGATGCGCCCGTGACGGCGATTGAGTATTTCTCCCTGACATGCAGCCATTGCGGCGCCTTCCACCGCGATACTTGGCCGCGCGTGCGGCGGGACTTGGTTGAGGCCGGGCGTGTGCGCATGGTGTTCCGTGATTTTCCGCTGGATCAGGTTTCGCTCCGCGCCCATGCCGTGGCGCGCAGCTTCCCAGCTGATCGCTATGAACCTTTCATCTCTGCGCTATTCGCGACACAGGATCGCTGGGCCTATGCGCGCGGCGTGGATCACAAGGCTGAAATCGGCAAGATCGCCGCCATGGCTGGCATGAGCACCGATACCTTCAACGCCGCCTGGGCGGATGACGCCTTGGCCCGCGCCATTCTGGAAGCGCGCCAGAAGGGCGAAGCTGAACATCAGGTCAGCGCCACGCCAACCTTCATCATTGGTGCGCAAAAACTCCCCGGCGCAATTTCTTTTGATCGCTTCGAAGCCGCGGTACGGGAAGCGACCCCCCGGTGATGGATGAAGCGACACCCCCCGCGCCGGCTGAGACCGAAGCGGAAATCAGCACGCCCGAAGCTGAAGCCACGCGCAGCGAAGAACAGGCGCGCGCAGCGCATAACGCCAAGCTGTCGCGCATCCGGATCGCCGGCTTCAAATCCTTCGCTGAAGCCACCACGGTTGAAGTGCTACCGGGCCTTACCGGCATTGTTGGGCCCAATGGCTGCGGCAAATCCAATGTTGTGGAGGCGCTGCGCTGGGCGATGGGGGAAACCTCGCCCAAGGCCATGCGCGGCGGCGAAATGGATGATGTGATTTTCGCCGGCACCGCAACGCGCGCCGGGCGCAATGTCGCGGAAGTGATGCTGTTTCTGGAAGATGCGGCGGGGCTCGCGCCGGCACCCAATCACGATATCCCTGAATTGGAAGTGACGCGCCGGATTTCGCGGGGCGAAGGCAGCAATTTCCGCGTCAATGGCAAGGAATTGCGCGCACGAGATGTGCAGACCATGTTCGCCGATATCGGTTCCGGCGCAAGGTCTTCAGCACTTGTCAGCCAGGGCCGTGTTGCCGCGCTGATCCAAGCCAAACCGGATGACCGGCGCGGCGTTTTGGAAGAAGCCGCCGGCATTGCCGGGCTGCGCACGCGCCGCCATGAAGCGGAATTGAAGCTGCGTCAGGCGGAAACCAATTTGTCGCGCGCGGAAGATTTGCTCGGCCAATTGGATGCGCAACGCCAGGGGCTGCAGCGCCAGGCGCGCCAGGCCAATCGCTATCGCAATATCTCGGGCCTGGTACGGCAAGCGGAAGGCGAATGGCTGGCGCTTTTGGCCGCGCGTGCCACCACAGCGCTGACCGCCGCCGCAACCGCGCTGGAAGCGGCGCGTAGTGCCACCAGCGCCGCCGAACAGGAAGCGGAAGCCGCAGCAATTGCGCTGCATGAAGCCGAACAGGGCCTTGCCGCGCCGCGTGCCGAGGAAGCCGCCGCGCGTACCGCATTGGAACGCCGCCGCGTGGAAGCGGAAGGCATGGAAGCGGAAGAAAGCCGCGCCCGTGCCGCACTTGAAGCCGCCGAAGCGCGCCTCACTGAACTCCGTCAGGATCTCTCGCATGCCGAGGCTTTGGCGCAGGATGCCGAAGCCGCGCGCACACGGATCGCGGAAGAAGATGCAGCGCTGATTGAACGCGAAGCCGCGCTACCCGCGCGGCGTGATGCCGCCACCGCCGCGTTGGTGGAAGCGAGCGAAGCAGTGCGTGAGGCAGAACGCGCTGCCAACCAAGCCACTGAAGCCGCCGCCGCCGGGGCGGCGCAATTGCAGGCTGCCGAAGCCGAATTGGCCGCAGCGGAAACGCGGCTCCGTCGTGCGCGCGAAGCCCATGCAGCGCTGCGTGCGGATCACGAAGCGGCCCTTGCGCGCGCTGTGTCCGATGCGGAAAAACAAGCCGCCGCGCAGCATGTTTCCGAAACGGAAGCAGCCTTCACCGCCGCGCGTGAGGCTTTGGAGCAGGCGGAAGCGCGTCGCACGGAAGCTGTGGCCACGCATGCCGAAGCGCGCCGCAGTGCCGAGGAAGCCAGCGCCGAGGCCGCGCGTCGTGAAGCGGCGTTGCAAGCCGCAGATGAACGCCACCGGCGCATTGTCGCGCAATACATGGCGCTTTCTGCCGAACGCGACGCCGCGCTTGCTGAACGTATTCCGGAAACTGCGCGCGATGCCGCGCATTCCTCCGCTCGCTTGGCGGAAGCGACACTGATTGGCAGCGCCGCGCGCCTGACCGAAGCGGAAGCTGCACGCGCCACAGCATCCGAAGCCTTGGTGCAGGCGCGCCGCAAGGCTGCCGAAGCGGGTGCTGCACGCGCACGCATCGCCGCTGAAGTGGCGGCGCTGACGGAAGTTTTGGAATCGCGCGGCACGGCCTCGGCCCAGCCCATTCTGGATCAGGTGCGCGTGCCGCCCGGCCTGGAAGCAGCGCTTGGCGCTGCCTTGGGTGAGGCTTTGGAAAGCCCATCTGATGCCGCTGCCGCGCGGCATTGGCGCAACCTGCCGCCTTTGGCCGTGGCGCAACCCTTGCCCGATGGCGCGGTGCCGCTTTCGCGCCTAGTCGAAGCGCCGGCCGCCTTGGCGCGTGCGCTATCTCAAGTTGGCTTGCTCGCGCGCGGGATGGATGGCGCAGCGCTGCAAGCGGGGCTGCGGCCCGGTCAGGCTTTGGTGACGGAAGAAGGCGCGGTCTGGCGCTGGGATGGCCATACGCATCAGGCCGGCGCCCCCACGCCGGGCGCCGTCCGACTGGCGCAACGCAATGCGCTACGCGCCGCCGAAGCGCGGCTTGATCAGGCGGAGGTCACCGCAGCGGAAGCGGAAGCCGCGCGCATCGCTGCCGAAGGCGCGGAAGCGGAAGCCGCCAGCGCCGAAGCCGCCGCCCGCACAGCGCGCAGCGCCGCAGAAGTTGCAGCATCCGCCGCGCGCCGGGCGGAGGGTGAATTGGCCGCGCGCGATGCCCGCGCTGAAAGCCGCATTGCAGCGCTTGAACCACAATTGGCGCGCCTTGCCGAAGACCGTGCGGAGGCTGATGCTGCACGTCTGGAAGCCGAAGCACTTTTCACTGCGCGCCCCGATGTCGCCTTGCTGCGACAGGCGGAACAAGCCGCCGCCAGCGCCGAAACTGAGTCACGCAGTGCCGAAGCCAATGCGCGGGAAGCACGTCGGCGTGCTGAGATGGCACTCGCGGAATCGCGCCAGCGCCATTCGGCTTTGCTGAACCGCGCGTCAGAGGTGGAAAACCGTCTCGCCGCGCTCGCCCCGCAATTGGAACGCATCGGCGCCGAATTGGCCGAAGCGGAAACCGCGCGCAGTGCAGCCGTGCAAGCGCGCGAAGCCGCGCCGGACCTCGCATTTCTCCGCGAAACGGTCGAGGCGGCGCGTACCAATTTGACCGAACAGCGCGCGGCGGAAGCCGCTTCGCGTGATGCGCAAGGCGCCTTGGCGGCTGAGGCTGGTTCCATCGCCGCGCGCCGCGCAAGCCTTGCCAATGAAGCAAGCCTTTGGGCCGCACGCGCCGAAGATGCCGCAGCGCGTGTTGCTGATCTCCGTCGCCGAGATGCGGAAGCGGATGCTGAACGTGAGGCGCTGGCCGCCGCACCAGAAGCCGCTGCACTCCGCCGCGCCGAAGCCGCCCGCTTGCTGGAACAGGCCAGCGAAGCGCATGCTACTGCCGCCACCGCACTCTCCGCCGCGGAACGGCGTGTGAGTGAAGGCAGCCAATCCCGCCGTAGCGCCGATACCGCCTTTGCGCTGGCGCGTGAGGATCAGGTGCGCGCCCAAGCCGCGACAGAAGCGGCAGAAACCGCCTCAGCCGCCGTAGCCGCGCGCATTGCCGAACGCCTGGGTGAGGGCGCGGAGCTGCCGCCGGCGCCAGAGGAGCTTTCCGATGTTGCGGAAGACAAGGCACGGCGCAAGGTGGAACGCCTGATCCGCGAACGCGACGAAATGGGCCCGGTCAATCTGCGCGCCGAGATCGAGATCACCGAAATCGAAGAACGCATTGGCCAGATCACGCATGATCGCGATGAGGTGATGAATGCCATCGCCAAGCTGCGCGGTTCCATCGGCCATTTGAACCGCGAAGGCCGTGAGCGTTTGCGTGAGGTGTTTGACCGCGTGGACAATGAATTCCGCAGCCTGTTCACGCGGCTTTTCGGCGGTGGCCGCGCGCATTTGGCTTTGGTGGGTTCCGATGACCCCTTGGAAGCCGGGCTTGAGATTTACGCCGAACCGCCGGGCAAGAAGCTTTCCACCCTGTCCTTGCTGTCGGGTGGTGAACAGGCACTGACCGCACTTTCGCTGATCTTCGCCGTCTTCCGCTGCCATCCCGCACCCGTCTGCGTGCTGGACGAAGTGGACGCGCCCTTGGATGATGCAAATGTGGAACGGTTATGCGATTTGCTGGACGCCATGGCAGCGGAAAGCGGCACGCGCTTCCTGATCGTGACGCACCACCCGCTCACGATGGGGCGGATGCACCGGCTTTATGGCGTGACCATGCAGGAACGCGGCGTGTCGCGCTTGCTCAGCGTTGACCTTGGCCGCGCGATTGAATTGGCTGAGACGTCCTTATTGTAAGCGACTGGGGCAAGGCGCCCGAGCGCCATCACCCCTCGGCCTTCGCCACCACTACCATGGCGGGCTTCAGCAACCGGCCATTCAGCGTCCAGGCGGAAGTCCAGCCATGGATCACCGTGCCAGGCGCCACACCTTCCGGCGCGGGCTGTTCTGCCATCGCCTGATGCTTTTCCGGATCAAAGGGCTGGCCCTTGGGGTCATGGCGCTGCACGCCATTGCGTTCCAGAATGCCCTGGAAGGACCGCTCCACCCCCTCAAACCCGGCGCGGAGCTTGGTCAGCAGATCAGGTTCATCCTCTGCAGGCGCCGGCAGGGCTTCGATGCCGCGGCGCAGGTTCTCAGCCGCTTCCACCACATCGCTTGCGAATTTCTGCGTGGCATAGGCGCGCGCATCGGCCACTTCGCGCTGGGTACGGGCGCGCAGATTCTGCATCTCAGCTTCGGAGCGGAGCCATTTGTCGCGCAAAGCCTCCATCTCCTGCGCCAGCATGACAAGCCGTTCCTCGGCGGTCATGACCGGGGCTTCGGGGGCGGGTTCTTGCACCGCCGTGGGGGAGGGGGCGTTGGGGTCGTTCGTATCGGTCATTTTGGTATCGCGTGGTCACTCGCGGAAAGGTTCGGCATCAGTGCCGGGATCAGGCCCTATCACCTAGGCGCCCTCGGGCCCAAGAACAAGCGCCCTTCCGCTTCGCCGCGCCCGCGCCTACACCCAATTCCATGCTGCGTTCCGTGTTCACCATCGGAAGCTGGACCATGGCGAGCCGCATTCTCGGCTTCGCCAGGGACATGCTGATCGCCTCCCGCCTTGGGGCGGGGCCGGTCGCGGATGCGTTTTTCGTGGCGCTAAAACTGCCCAATCTGTTCCGCCGCCTGTTTGGTGAGGGCGCCTTCAACGCGGCCTTTGTGCCCGCCTTCGCCGGCATCCTGGCCGCCGAGGGCCGTGCCGCGGCGCGCGACATGGCGGAACGCATGGGCACGCTGATGATGCTGTGGCTATCACTGTTGACGATGATAGCGCTTATCTTCATGCCGCAGGTGATCGGCGTGCTGGCGCCTGGCTTTGCCGCCAATCCAGGGAAATTCGCGCTCGCCGTTGAACTGACGCGCATCACGTTTTTCTACATGCCGCTGATCTGCCTGACGGCAATGATCTCGGGCGTGCTAAACAGTCTTGATCGCTTTGCCGCTGCCGCCGCCGCACCGGTATTCTTCAACTTGCTGTTAATGGCGGCATTGGTGGGCCTCACGCCCTATTTGCCCACCCCTGGCCATGCCTTGGCCTGGGGGGTTTTTGCGGCCGGCGTGGTGCAGCTTGCCATGGTCTGGGTTGCGGCCCGGCAGGCGGGCATGGCGCTGCGCCTTTATCGCCGCCCGGCGCTCACACCACCCATTCGGCAAGTGCTGCGCCGCATGGTGCCAGGTGTGCTTGGCGCCGGGGTCACGCAAATCAATCTGGCGGTGGATGTGATCATCGCGTCTTTCCTGGTGAGTGGCTCTGTCTCCTACCTCTATTACGCGGATCGCGTGGCGCAATTGCCGCTTGGCGTGATTGGTGCGGCGCTGGGCACCGCGCTTTTGCCGCTCCTTTCTCGGCATTTGCGGCTTGGCGAAAAGCTCTCCGCGCATCGCGCGCTCAATCGCGG
>JBIIGZ010000156.1:0-7759 GCA_044236185.1 Roseomonas sp.
GCACGCAATAGGCGATATGCACGCCCATATTGCCGGTGATTGCCTCGGCCAAGGCAGCGCGTTCGATCGCGCCCATCGCCTCAATGCGCGGGCGCAGCTTGGGATCGGAGATATAAGAAAGCGGATCGTAACGCAGCGGCTCCACCAGACACACAATGCGCAAGCCTGCCGCTTCGATCAGTGCATTGAAGGCGGGCACGGTGAAGGCGACATCGCGGGGATTGAGCAGCAAATCATACAGCCCGGCATCGCCGCCCTTTTCATGATCTGTGATCCAGGGATTGCGGCGCAGCCAGGCGGTTTCCGGCATTTGCCGCCACAGCCGTTTGGCCACTTCCACCCGCGCTGCCGGCGCTTCATTGGGCGGTGCCAGCAAGCGCAGCGCATCCTGCGCCATATAGACGCCGGTGCGCCCATGCGGCGCATAGACCATCAGCCCTAAGCCGCCGCCCGGCGCCAATACGGAAACCAGTGCCTTCAAACCCTCCAGCGGATCGGGCAGATGATGCAGCACGCCGCAGCAATCAATGTAATCAAACGGCCCAAACCCGCTGCCTGGCAAATCGAGCAAAGACCCTTCTTGGAAAATCACATTGCCAAGCTTGCGCGCCGCCACGCGCGCTTCCGCCACGCGCCGCGCTGCCGTTGAACGATCAAGCCAAGTCACATCCCCCGCGCGCCTGGCATTTGTCATTTGTTGGGCCAGCATCACGGTGGCATCGCCACTACCACCGCCGGCAACCAGGGCGCGCAAGGGCTGGGAAGCCGGACGGCGGGCGCCAAAAATCCAGTGATCCACCTCCCGCAAATGGCTCGGGCTGCCGATGATCAGGCGCTTGGCCTCATCCCGAGGGTCCCGCTGGGGGTAGGGATAGGCATCATATTGCGCGGCAAGCGCGGCATCGGCGGCGTCTTTCATGGCCCCTATCTACCAAGCCTGGGAAAAGCGGAAAGCCTGAGGCCGCAGGTTGCCCCACCCCCTCAGGCTGCGTATCTAAGGGGTATGTCTCGCCTCATTCGTCTTTTGCCGCTTTGCTTCATGTTGCTTGCCTTGCCCGCCTTGGCGCAGCAGCGCCCGGCTGCGCCTGCCCAGCAGGCGGCTCAGCCCGGCCCGCGTCAGCTGGGTACCTTCCGGGATTGGACGGCCGCGACCTATCAGGAAAATGGCCAGAAGATCTGCTACGCCTTCACCCGCGCCAGCAAGACCGAACCGAACCGGCAGGGAGTGGTGCTGACGGTCACGCATCGCCCAGGTGGGCGGGATGGGGTGGCGATCACCGCCGGCTATGCCTATCCGCGCAACGCTGAAGTGACGGTCGCGGTCGGCCAGACCAATTTGCGCTTCTATACGGGCAGCAATTCCGCCTTTGCGCGTGATGGCGCGGCGGCGGTGGCTGCAATGCGCGGCGGCAGCCGAGCATCCGCGCGTGGCCCAGGTGCCGGTGGGCGCGGCACCGCGAATGACCAATTTAGCCTTGCAGGGTTTTCCGCGGCCCATGACGCGATTTCGCGTGAATGCCCGGCGCGGCGATGAATAGCGCTGCCCTTGAGCTGAACGAAGCGGAACGCGCGCGAATCATGGCCAAGGCTGCGGCCTTCGCCCCGCCCGCCGCAACGCTGCCCGATGGCCGTCGCGATCTGGTTGGGCTTTCGCGTGAGGAATTGGCCGCTGAGATGGTGGCCTTGGGCGAAAAGCCCTTTCGCTCAAAACAGCTTTGGCATTGGTTGTATCATCAGGGTGAGGCCGATTTCGCCCGCATGAATACCATCGCCAAGCCCATGCAGATGAAGCTTGCCGAGCGCTTTGTGGTGGGCCGGCCGGAAGTGGCCACACAGCAGGATAGTGCGGATGGTACGCGCAAATGGCTGTTCCGCTTTCGTGATCAGCAGCAGGTGGAAACGGTCTATATCCCCTCAGCTGACGAGGATCGCGGCGCGGTCTGCATTTCAACCCAGGTGGGGTGCACGCTGTCCTGCCGCTTTTGCCATACGGGCACGCAGGCCCTGGTGCGCAATCTGGGGGCGGCGGAAATCGTTGGCCAATTCATGGCGGCGCGCGATTCCTATGGCGAATGGCCAAGCCCCAAGGATGGCACCCCGCGCCATCTTTCCAATATCGTCGTCATGGGCATGGGTGAACCGCTCTATAATTACGAAAATGTCGCCAAGGCGCTGAAGATCGTGATGGATCATGAAGGCATTGGCCTGTCACGCCGGCGCATTACGCTTTCCACTTCCGGCGTTGTACCGATGATGGATCGCTGCGGCGCGGAATTGGGCGTGGGGCTAGCCGTTTCCCTGCATGCCGTCACGGATGAATTGCGTGATGAGATCGTACCGCTCAATCGCAAATACCCGATCGCGGAGCTGCTGGCCGCGTGCCGGCGTTATCCCGGTGCTTCCAATGCGCGGCGCATCACTTTTGAATACGTCATGCTGCGCGGCGTGAATGATAGCGAAGCCGAAGCGCGCGAATTGGTGCGGCTTATTCGCGGCATGCCGGCGAAGGTGAATTTGATTCCCTTCAACCCCTGGCCAGGCAGCCCGTATAAAACCAGTACGTCAGAGGCCATTCAGCGCTTTGCCGAAATTCTGAATGATGCCGGTTATGCCAGCCCCATTCGCCGCCCGCGCGGGCGCGATATCCTCGCGGCCTGCGGGCAGTTGAAGACGGAAAGCGAAAGAAGGCGGAAGGCGTGATCCCTTTGCGGGTCACGCCATATTCCGATCTTCAGGCGGCTTGCATGCCGGAAGCGTTGACAACCGGCTTGGCGCCACCGCCCCAGAATTCCCCACGGTCATTCTGCTCACGCAGAACATAGCCGCGGCCCCAGACGGTGCCGATCAGATCGGCGCCGCCGGCGGTGGCCAGCTTCTTGCGAAGCTTGCAGATGAAGACATCAATGATCTTCACTTCAGGCTCATCAATGCCGCCATAAAGGTGGTTCAGGAAGACTTCCTTGGTCAGCACAACGCCCTTGCGGAGCGCGAGCAGTTCCAGAATGGCGTATTCCTTGCCGGTCAGATGCACGGCATTGCCGCTGACAGCGACTTCGCGCGAACCGATATTGAGTTGCAGCGGCCCGACAGTCAGGGTCGGTTGGCTGAAACCCTTCGCGCGGCGCACAATGGCCTGAATACGCGCGACCAGTTCCTGCTGGTCGAAAGGCTTGGTGATGAAATCATCGGCGCCCATGCCGAAGACCTTCACCTTGGTTTGCGGGCGGCTGACGCCCGACAGGATCAGCACCGGCGTTTCGACGCGACCAGCGCGCAGACGACGCACAACTTCACCGCCATCCAAATCCGGCAGCATCAGATCCAACACGATGATGTCATAATCATAGAGTTTGGCGAGTTCGAGGGCTTCTTCCCCCGTATCCGCTATTTCCACAATCATGGAAGCATGACGAAGCATTAACGAAATGCCACGCGCAGTTGTAGGATCATCCTCGACTAGCAGAACACGCATTGATCGCTCCTTTTGACCGACAAGTGAGAGAGTACAGAAACTCGCGGGAAATTGAAACACGAAATTTCAGCCCCCCGCGTCCCATGAACGATAATCGTCCAAAAAAGTAAATTTCTTGATAAAGAAAAATACTTAAACTGAGTTTTTCGACAGAATTTTACGACCATTGGTCATCTCTTCCCTAATGAGTACTTACTAAAAGATGAATCGCGGCTAAAAATTCAGCCGGAGACTCGCGTGGCAGGAAGTGTCCAGCGACTGGAACAACCTTGCGTGCCAGCAGCTGCGTGAAGTGCCGGGCGCAGCCGGCGCTATTCTCGGGCGGGTCCACGCCATCCTCCGCCCCGTGCAACACCAGGCTTGGCACAGTGATCAGCGGGCGGGTGGCAAGCTGGGCTTCAATCGCCGCATAGGCGGGGTCGCCCGCCACAGCCCGGTGGCGATGGCGATAGGAATGCACCGCCACCGCCACGAAATCAGGATTGTCGAAGCTGGCCGCCGTTTTGGCGTAGCTTTCGGCCGTGAAGCCCATATTGGGCGACCACATGCGCCACAGCAGCTCACAAAGGCTATGCCCATTCTGGGCCAGACCCGCCGCGCCCCTGTCTGTTTGCAGGTACCATTGATACCAATGGCGCGCTTCCTGCGCCGGCGCGGCGGGGCGGATACTCCCCGCAATATCTTGAATATTATAGCCATTTGCGGAAACCAGGCCGATCACCCGCCCCGGCCAAAGGGCCGAGACCACGCAGGCTGCCCGCCCGCCCCAATCATACCCGGCCAGGATTGCCTTCGGGATCGCCAGCGCATCCATCAGCGCCAGCAAATCTGCCCCAAGGGCCGCCTGTTCGCCGGAACGCGGCGTCGCCGGGTCCAGAAAACGGGTCGGGCCATAGCCGCGCAGATAGGGCACCAGCACACGGAAGCCCTGGGCGGCGAGTTCAGGCGCCACGCCATCCCAGACGCGGGTATCATCGGGAAAGCCATGCAGCAGGATGGCGACCGGCCCGGTTTCGGGGCCGTGTGTTTCCACCGCCATGTCCAATACCCCGGCCTTGACCATCCTGAGTTCCATCGTCCCCCGCTCTCCTTCGGTTGACGCATTCTTCATCGGGAGCATTAACCAAAAGGTTAACGCGGAGCCTTGCGAAGCCCTTAAATCGAAAATTATTTACAACCCATGGGGTGCAGGCCAGGGGCGCAGCTTCGCCAAAAAGGTGAGGCGGCGGGGGCACTTGCTAACCCCAGCCGGTAAATTTAATTTATTTGAATCAGTATTTTAGTAAAAATCCGCCCATCAGGCCGGCAGCGGATATTGGTCCAGATAGGGCTGGTATTCGGGCTCAACCTCAATCGCAAGTGATGAAAGGGCGCGCACCACCGCACAATAAAAAGAAATGGTGACCACCAGATCCACCATCAGTTCATGGTCGAAATGCGCGGCCAGGGCCTTGTAGGTGGCCTCAGTCACGCCCGGCCCGGCTGCGGCTTCCCGCGCGGCCAGCAGCACCAGCTTGGCGAGGGGTTCAAGCGCCGAAGCCTGCCCCGCGCTTTCCGCGATCAGGCCGCGGATATCGGCATCGCTCACGCCGAAATCCTTGCCGATTTTCACGTGATGCGACCATTCATAGGGTGAGCGCGCCTGCCAACCCACCTGCAAGATGGCCAATTCCCTGAGGCGCGGGTCAAGCCGCGACCCGTAGCGGATGAATTGGCCAAGGCCTGAGAAGGCGCGTGCCGCCTTGGGGCTATTCACCAGCGCCTTATGCAGCGCAATCGGCCGCTTCAGCAGGTCCCGATCCGACTCCGCCAGATCATCCACTGTCAAATCAGGTACGCGGGCCATGGGCATTCCTCCGGTTTGGAAGAGCCTAACCGCTTAACTTAAAGGCCGGAAGCCCGTGCCCCCTGGTTCAGTGCCATGGCATCCGGTACCTCCACCCGCCTGCCCTGCAGCCGCACCAGCCCCGACGCTTCCAGCCCATGCATGACGCGTGAGAGACTTTCCGGCGTCATGCCAAGCCGGGCCGCGATGGCGGCGCGGGGTTCCGGCATGGCGACCCAACCGCTTGGCATCAGTCGCCCGGTCAGGAAATGCGCGACGCGTTCGCTGGCTTTGGTAAGCTTCAATTCAAGCAATTGCTCCGCCAGCCCCCGCCATTGCCGCGCCATCTGCGCAAGGCTTGCCTCGGCCAGCTGCGGTTCCGACGCCATGGTGGCGTGGAAGGCATCAAGCGGGATGCGGAGCAGGCGGCTGGGCGCCAAAGCCTCGGCCCCAAAGGGCCAGGCGCCGCCCAGGATCACGGCCGGCATCAGGAAGCAGTCTCCGGCGCCGATGATCTCCAGCAGGCCGCGCGCGCCATCCGCCCCCTGCATGGACAGCCCAACCGAGCCTTCCAGCAAAAGGTAAAGCGCTTCCACTTCGGCTTTGGGCGCGAAAATGGCATCGCGGCGCGGCACGGTGATGGGTTCGGCGGCGGCCATCAGGGCGCGGGCAGCCGAGGGGCCGGCGGCGGAAAGGAAGGGGTGCGCGATGCCAAGGGCGGGCGCGGCGATCATTTCCTGCATTGACGCACACAAACCCAATGCGCCGCTGGGCTTCTTGATGCAGCGCAAGCACCCTGGCGATGCGGCGCCATTTCACGCAAAATGGCAGGGCAAAAACGGGGGGCGCCATGCAGATCACTTCCAGCCATTTGCCGGTGGATTTCGCGGAGGGGCATTTCTGCGCCCGCGTCATGCGGCCCGAAGGGCCATGCGTGATCGGCTTCGCGCGTGGTGCGGCTTTCGATCTGACGCCCGCCTTCGGCACTGCGTCGCGCTTTCTGGAAGAAGATGACGCGATTGGTGCCATGACACGGCGCGGTGAGGCCATCTCGCTTGATCTGGCAGCGGTCTTGGCCAATTCCGCCTGGGATGCGCGTGATCCGGCCAAGCCCTTCCTGCTCTCACCCATTGATCTGCAAACGGTGAAGGCCGCCGGCGTGACTTATGTGCGCAGCATGCTGGAACGCGTGGTGGAAGAACGCTGCCGTGGCGATGCAGGTCAGGCGGAAGCGGTGCGCGCTGAGTTTCGCAGCATCATCGGCGATGATCTGGCGGCGATCATTCCTGGCAGCGCCGAAGCCATGCGCCTGAAAGCTGCTTTGCTGCAAAAGGGCTGGTGGAGCCAATATCTGGAAGTGGGCATCGGCCCGGATGCGGAGATTTTCACCAAATGCCCCGCCATGGCTTCCGTTGGCACGGGCAGCAAGATTGGCGTGCATCCTGTCTCCGCCTGGTCAAACCCTGAGCCGGAAGCGGTGATGGTGGTGAATGGCAAGGGGCGCATTCAGGGCGCCACTCTCGGCAATGATGTCAATCTGCGGGATGTGGAAGGGCGCAGCGCCTTGTTGCTGGGGCGCGCGAAGGACAATAACGCATCCGCCGCGCTGGGGCCGATGATCCGGTTGTTTGATGCGGGTTTTACCTTGGAAGATGTACGGCGCGCGGAACTCAGCCTGACGATTACCGGGCGCGATGGGTTTGAATTGGCGGAAAGTGGGCCGGTTGGTGCGATCAGCCGTGACCCAGCCGATGTGGTCGCGCAAATGATCGGTGCGCATCATCAATATCCGGATGGCGCGGTGCTGTATCTTGGCACGCCGTTTTCGCCGGCCAAGGATCGCGGCGCGCCCGGCATGGGCTTCACGCATCGTGAAGGGGATGTGGTGCGGATTGCATCGCCGCGCCTTGGCGTATTGGTGAATGAGGTGGATCGCACCGATGAATGCCCGCCCTGGCGTTATGGCCTTGGGGCGCTGTTTGCATCCCTCGCGGCGCGAGGATTGCCGCGCGCATGAAGGAAGAAACCGGCCGGCTTGATCGCGGCGACGGCGTGCATCTGGCCTGGCGACGCATTGCCGGGCGCGGTCCCGGCGTAGTGTTCCTGGGCGGCTTCAACAGCGATATGACGGGGAGCAAGGCGGAATTCCTCGCTGGCTGGTGTGCCGCGCGCGGGCAGGCGTTTTTGCGCTTTGATTATTCCGGGCATGGCACATCCGAAGGGCGTTTTGAGGATGGCACGATCGGGCGCTGGGCTGAGGATGCGGCTTCAGTGATTGCGGCGCTGACGGAAGGCCCGCAAATCCTGATCGGGTCTTCCATGGGTGGCTGGATTGCGCTGCTGCTGGCCGCACGCCGCAAGGTTGCGGTGCGCGCGCTGATCGGCATAGCGCCGGCGCCGGATTTCACTGAGGATTTGATGTGGGCAGAATTTTCGCCGGAAATTCGTGAGACGATTTTGCG
>JBIIGZ010000157.1:0-7712 GCA_044236185.1 Roseomonas sp.
CCAAGGGCCACGTAAAGCGCAATGATGCACAGCATGATGGCCCAGGGCGGAATTGGCAGGCCAGAAATCATGCCAGCGAGCGCTTGCGGTACATTGATCAGCGTCAGGATATAGTTCAGCAAATAGGCGCCAAACAAAATCAGGCCAAGTAGCGCCGTATTGCGCGCGGTGGCCTCGGCCGAGGCATTCAGCATGCGGAGCGTCAGCTTGCCTTCAAGTGCCGCGAAAAGCGCGGCGCCGACAACACCAAGCGCGGCCGCTTCGGTTGGTGTGGCGAAGCCGCCGTAAATCGAACCCAAGACCAACAGAATCAGCAGAACAGTCGGCACAAGATCAACCAGCGCGCGGAGCTTCATGGCAAGCGGCAGTTTCGCTGGCTTTTCCATGGGGTGTGTCAGGCCATGCGCCAGGATCACCATAATGAAAAGCCCGGTAACGAGCAGGGATGGAATAACCGCGGCTAGGTAGAGCGCGCCGACCGAGGTTTCCGTGATCAGCCCATAGATGATGAAGGTGATGCCTGGTGGAATCAGATTGCCCAAGGCGCCGCCGGCAGCGAGCGAGCCTAGCACCATGCGCTGGCTATACTTTGTATCCTGGAAATAAGGCAGCGCGACCGAACCCATGGTGGCCGCAGTTGCGACCGAGCTGCCGGAGATGGCAGAAAACACCGCGCAGGAGACTATATTGGTATGCAGCAAGCCGCCTGGCATGCGGTTCAGCCAGACATTCAGCGCGCGATAGAGCCTATCAGACAAACCCGCACGCAGCAGGATTTCGCCCATCAAGAGGAATAGCGGCACCGCAACAAGGACGAAGTTTGAAGATGGCGCCCAAAGCGTTTGCCCCATGAAGGCCCACCAGGGCCGATCAGAGAATAGGAACCCGATCAAAACACCAAGAATACCAAGGACCGCCGCGATATAGACGCCTGAGCCAAAAAACAGCACAAAAATACCAACCAGCATCAGGATTTCAGCAATGGGCAGGGCCTGAGCGCCGGTGGCAGCGGCGAAAACAGTGACCGCCAATAACCCAAGCAGAAAGACAATCGCGATCATGCTTGTGGCCTTGGCGCTTCATGCGCCATGGCGACGGCTTCCAACGCTTCGTCGGTTTCATCCTTCAAGGTGCGAGACCCGAGTAGCTCATCCAATGCCTCTGGCTCACCGGCCAGTATGGACAGACTTGCTTCCAGCATCAGCACCGCGGCCATGATGGCGAAGGTGATGATGCCAAAGGCCCAAATGCCCTGCGGCCAGATCATTTCGATCCGCAGCGCCGAATTATCATGCGCGTTGAATAGGGCACTTTCATCCACCAATTCCAGCGCCGCCCAGGCGAAGAAAATGCCAAGACCCAAAAGTAGCGACAGTGAGAAAAGATGCAGCCAAGCGCGCAGCCCAAGTGGCAGGCGCATCATGAAGACATCTACGCGGATATGCGCACGCCGCGCCAGCGTATGTGCCAAGGCCCAGGCTATACCACCGGCCAGCATGTAGCCGGTGACTTCAACAGTGGCCTTGGAAGAAAAGCCGAAGAAACTTCGCCCAACAATGTCAAACGTAATGAAACAGGCACAGAGGATGTAATTCCAGCCGGCGATATGCGCCATCACGGCCGCCAGCGCGGCAACCCAGATCCTGAGTCGCCGCGCTGCATGCAGCCATGCCGGGGCCGTGGTGGCGCTGCTGTTCATCCGCCGAAGCGTACACCGCTGATGGGGGCGATCACGTCATTATAGACCTCACCACACCGCGCGCCGCAGCGGCGTACCCAACCTTGCAATACGGTGGTACGGAAAATCTCCTTTGCTTGTGCCTTATCCGCGGCAGAGGCCGTCACTTCCGTCATCGGGCGAGCGGCAAGATTGTGGATGCTGCAACCTGCAGTACGACCGATATTGCAATCAATGCCATCGCGTGTGGCCGCAAGGCCCAGCGCCCATTGCTGGTTGCTCACTTCTTTCATGGTCGCTTCCATGAAATCGCGCACGGCAGGTTCAAGCCGGTTCCACCAATTCAGATTTACAAGATAGCCCGCAACCGCCCAGGAAACCGGTAGGTCGGAGATATGCGTGGAAACTTCCGGCCAACGGGCCGCGGCCCCTGAGCCGGAACCCGTGATGGCACAATCCACCACACCGCGTTCCAGCGCCGAATAGACTTCCGGGAAGCCAATGCTGACCGGCTGCGCGCCGAGTGCGGTGAAGAAATCCACCAGCGAATTGCCAAAGGTACGGATGCGCCGACCACGCAAATCATTCAGGCTGGTGAAAGCGGCACGGCAGAAAACAACCTGTGCCGGGAAGGGATACATGGCGACTAACCGCGCGCCGAAGCGTTCCAGATCCCGGTTCGCAACAGGCAGCACTGCTTCGGCAATGCGGCGCGCGTCATTGATGTCTGGTGCCAGACCCGCCAGGTCAATGCCATCCAAAATGGGCACGTCGCCTGACAGTGTCGTGAGGGTACCGGCGCCGATTTCAACCTGGCCGGAGCGCACCAGTCGGACAATCTCATTGCCGGCCAGATTACGTTCTGCATGGGTTGAAAGCTGCACTTGCACGCGCCCATTGCTGCGTGCAGCTGTGCCATCACGCAGCACAGGAATATCTACGCGCGTATATTGCGGCTGTGTCGGTAGCGGTTGGGTTACCGCAGAAATACGTATGGGCGCACCCGCCGGCAAAGTTGGCAATTGCGCGGCAGCGGAAAAGACCATGCCAGTCGCCAATGCAGCGCCGGCGAGGAGATGTTTAAGCATCATGAAGTCCTCCAAGGTTTGGTTATTTGCATCAATTCATCACGCCCACGTCTAAAGGTCGAGAGTTTTCCTTGATAAAGTGGTGGGAGTCCCAGCACCCTTGCCGCCGATATGGGCAGATGGGGCAAGGGTTTGCCTGTTCATCATGCGGCTTTTCGTATCACTTCGCCGGATGCACCGCCATCCAATGCCGCGCTATATCCACGCGGCGGGTAATCCAGACATCACGCTTTTGCGCCATGTAATCGAGTAATTTTTGCAGCGCGACCGCGCGGGCCGGGTGGCCGATCAGGCGCATATGCAGCCCGACCGACATCATCTTGGGCTGACCCTTGCGACCTTCTTCGTAAAGCATGTCGAATGCATCACGGATATAGGAAAACCATTGATCCGATGTGCCCATCCAGCCCGCATATTTGCCGTCATTATTTGTAAGCGAATACGGCACAATCAGATGCGGCTTGTCATTCACGCGCGTCCAGATCGGCAATTCATCGCCGTAATAGTCGCTGTCGTACAAAAACCCGCCTTCTTCCACGACCAGCCGGCGCGTATTCACTGAAGGTCCATAGCGGCAATACCAGCCATCCGGCCGATGCCCGACAGTCTTTTGCTGGCTGTCAATCGCCTTGCGAATGTGATCGCGTTCTTCTTCTTCCGATAGCTCAAAATGCTTCACCCAACGCCAGCCATGGGAACAAACATCATAGCCTGCGGCCTTGATGGCGGCGGCCGCTTCCGGGTTGCGTTCCAGCGCCAGCGCGCAGCCAAAAATCGTCAGTGGCAGATTGCGTTCCTGAAACAGCCGATGCAGGCGCCAAAACCCAACTCGGCTGCCATATTCAAACATGCCCTCGGCCGCCAAATCGCGGCCGGATTTCACCTGATTGAGCCCATGCGCTTCCGTCAGACCATTTTCCGTGACGCCATCGCCGAGTTCAAAGGATGGCTCACTGCCTTCCTCATAATTGATCACAAAATTCACGGCTATCTTGGCGCCACCCGGCCATTGTGGATCGGGTGGATTGGCACCATAGCCAATGAAATCTCGCGCGACTTGATAGGTCATGGCGTCAATTCCTTTCAGGTAGGGGCAGCGCTTTGCAGGGCGCGCCAAATCTTCTCAGGTGTTGCAGGCATATCAGGTGGTATCGCGCCACGCAGCGAAAGCGCATCGGCAATGGCGTTCATGATTGTTTGTGGCGCAGCAATCGCGCCCGCCTGACCAGAACCTTTCACACCAAGTGCATTGGCGGTGGTTGCTGTGCCTTCCAATATCACTTCAATCGCCGGCACATCATCCGCACGTGGCAGCGCGTAATCCATCAGGGAACCGGTCAGCAATTGGCCTGATTCGCGATCATAAATGATGTCTTCCAGCATGGCCTGACCAATGCCCTGCACCAGCCCGCCCTGCACCTGCCCTTGCGTCAGGCGTGGATTCACCAAGCGCCCGTAATCATCAACCGCGACATAGCGCGTTAGGCGCGCATGGCCGGTCGCAGGATCAATCTCTACCTCCGCAACCTGGCAGCCATTGGGGAAGGTCACGAGGTCCGAGGTATTGTGACCGGCGGCGGCAAGTCCGGGCGTCATGCCTTCCGGCAGGCTGGTGGAATCTTCGGCGGCACGCGCGATTTCCGCCAAGGTGATGAAGCGCTTCCCATCCGGCAGGGCGAAGCGGCCATCCGCAAAAGAAAGTGCGGCGGGATCGGCTTGCAGCAAATGCGCCGCGATCAGGCGCGCCTTTTCCATCAGCGCATCAAGCGCAAGAACCAATGCGCCTCCGCCTAAATGCAGTGAACGGGCGCCGCCATGGCCATTGCCATTGGGTAACAAGTCCGTATCGGCTTGCTGCACGCAGACTTCGGCGGGTGTCAGCCCAAGCCGATCAGCCACAATTTGCGCATAGCTGGTTTCATGGCCCTGCCCATTGCTTTGCGTGCCAATCGCCGCACGAGCCTGGCCGGATACATCCACGCTAACCGATGCCCATTCACCCGGCGCACCGCGCGCGGTTTCCAGAAAACAGGCGATGCCGCGGCCAAGCAGCATGCCGCGCTTCGCTGCCTGCTGTTGTCGTGCAGCAAACCCCGCCGCATCAGAAGCCTTGTCCAGTACGGCAAGATTCGCGGCGAACCGCCCGCCATCTACTGCCATGCCCATGGCCGTCCGATGCGGCGCATTGGGCAGCATATTCATGGCGCGCAACGTTGCAGGATCGCGCCCCAACTGGCGCGCCGCGGCATCCACTAGCCTTTCGATGATGTAATTCGCTTCTGGCTTGCCGGCGCCGCGATAGGCATCTACCGGCAGACTGTTGGTAAAGGCACCGCGTACTTCCAGATGCATGGCGGGAATGGCGTAAACGCCGCCCATGGCGGTGGAGAAAGCATTGGTCGGGCAATGCGGGCCAACCGCGGAAAGATAGGCGCCCATATCGGCGATGCTGCTGATCTCAAGGCCCAGAAACCGGCCATCAGCAGCCAGCGCCAATCTGGCCTTGGCGCGCAAATCGCGGCCATGCACGGCGGCAGCGAATTCCTCGCTTGGTTCCGCTTGCCAGGCAATGGCGCGGCCCAGCCGCCGAGCGGCCCAAAGCGCCAGCACATATTCTGGAAAGAGGAAATTCTTGGCGCCAAAGCCACCGCCTACATCGGGGCAAACAAGATGAAAATCCGTTTCGGGTAGCCGAAATACGGTCGCAAGCTGCCGGCGAATGCCATGCACGCCCATGCCGGTGAAGATCAGCTCAAACTGACCATCGCCAAACCGCGCCAGCGCGGCGCGCGGTTCAATCGGCACGGCATGGACGCGATTATTGAACAGATCCAGATCAATAATATGATCGGCTTGCGCGAAAGCGGCGTCGGTTGCAGCGCGATCGCCTTTCAGGAAACGAAAGGCCTCATTGCCTGGCGCTTGCGGCCAGATTTGCGCAGTCTTCGCGTCTAAGGCGCTGGCGCCATCAATCACGGCAGGCAAGGGGTCATAGCTGACCTCAATCGCCTCCGCCGCATCGCGTGCAGCGGCGGCGCTTGTTGCGATGATCAGGGCAACGGCCTCACCCAAATGCCGCACGCGATTCGTGGCTAAAACAGGGCGCGGTGGCACCACCATGGGGGTCACACTTGCCACCACCGCGGTGCAGGGCAATGGCGCCAGATCATCGGCAGCAAGATCAGCACCAGTGAAAACGCCCACCACGCCGGGCATGGCGCGCGCGGCGTCCGCGTTGATGTCACCCAATACCGCATGGGCATGGGGCGATCGTAGCACCACCGCATGCAGCGCATCCGCCGGCAGCATATCCGCAACGTACCGTCCGTGCCCGGTCAGAAACCGCGCATCTTCCAGCCTGGCAATAGATTTTCCGCTGAACATCAAGCGCCTTTGCTCAAGCGCTTGGCGACAAATTCAAGCCTGTCCTGGCCCCAAAAAATATCTTCGCCTATCACAAAGGAAGGCGCTCCGAAAACGCCACGTTCCAGCGCAGCGGCGGTATCGGTCTTGCGTTGTTCCAGCCAGCGCGGGTCCTCGGCCAGGCGCAGCAGCGCATCCGCATCCAGGCCGCAATCGCGGATAAGCGCCGCGAGGGTGGCCTTATCACCCGTATCCTGTTCTTCCTGCCACAGCGCCTTCAGGATGCGATGCGCCAAGCGAATGGCCGGGGCATGCCCTTGGGTTTCGCGCAGCGCAATCACCGCCGCCGCCCCCGGTAATTCATTGGCCGGGAAATGTTTCGGGTGAGTCTTGATGGGAATGCCCAGCGCATCACGCCAGCGCTGCAATTCCTGCAAGCGATAGGCCTGGCGCTGCGGCGAACGCTTCGGCAGCGGCAAGCCGCCGGAACCCGCAAAGATGGTACCGAAATCCACCGGCCAGATGCGCAGTTCCGCCCCATGCTGCGCCGCCAGGGCCTCAATGCGCGCCGCGCCCAGATGGGTCCAAGGCGAATTGAGCGAAACGAAATAGTCAATGAGTAAAGCCATGGTATTTCCTCAAGCGATGATGGGGCAGGCGGTGGCGGCACGCACTTCTTCCAGCGTCACATCGGGGGCCAGATCGCGCAACGCGAAGCCCTCACCCATGGGTGCGAAAAGCCCAAGGTCTGTTACCACCAGCGTCACCACGCCAGCGGCGGTGATGGGCAAGCTACAACGCGGCAGCAGACGGGAAGTGCCATCACGCGTGCGATGTTCCAGCATGATAAAGACGCGCTGCGCTGAGGCCGCCAAATCCATCGCCCCGCCAATCCCGCCGCCCTTGGCGCCTTTCAGCTTCCAATTGGCAAAATCGCCATTAGCCGAGACTTCATAGGCGCCCATCACTGTCACATCCATGCGCCCGCCACGGATCAGCGCAAAGCTATCGGCGTGATGCACAATGGAAGCGCCGGGATTGAGCACAACATTCTGCCCGCCGGCATTCACCAGGTTCAGATCCTCGGTCCCCGGCGCACAAACCGCGCCATAGCCGATCACGCCGTTTTCCGCATGGAAGATGATATCGCGGTCGCCCATTGGCACATCGGCGATCATGGTCGGCATGCCAACACCAAGATTGACGACCCAACCATCCTGAAATTCGCGCACCAGCCTTTCGGCCATTTGCATGCGTGTCCAGCTCATCTTGCGGCCTCCCGCTTGCGGGTCCAAAGCCCCATGGGTGGTGGAGGCACGCGGATCAGCCGATGCACCACAAGGCCCATTGTATGCACATCATCAGCATCTATCGCGCCGGCGGGAAGGATGTCTTCCTCCACTTCCACAATGGTGGTTTTCGCAGCCATCGCCATCAATGGATTGAAATTGCGCTGGCTGCGATGGAAACGCAGATTACCTGCGGTATCCGCCCGCGCAGCACGAATGAAGGCGAAATCCACCGGCAGAGCATATTCCAGCAAATAGCGCCGGCCATTGATCTCTCGTGTTTCGCGCCCTTCG
>JBIIGZ010000158.1:0-7624 GCA_044236185.1 Roseomonas sp.
TTTATGTGGAACCGACCTGTGCGCAAGCAGCGGCGGCTTTCGTGAAATTGCTGGAAGCCGGCACGATCCGCGCCGATGAAACCACCGTGGTGGTGCTGACCGGGACGGGGCTGAAATCCACACCGCGCATCGCTGAACTTTTGGGAGTAGCCATCTGATGGCCGGGCCGCGTATTGCCCTTTTGGGCTTTTCCATTGAATGCAATCGCTTTGCACCCGCAGCCACTTTGCGCGATTTCGAAACCCGCTGCCTGATTGCGGGTGATACCATCGTGACCGATGCGCGTTCCGCCGCCCCGGCCGCCTTGGGTGAAATGCCAGGCTTCGTCACCGAAATGGACGCGAGTGGCGCTTGGGAACCCTGCCCTATTCTGCTTGCCATGGCGGAACCCAATGGCCCCGTGGAGCAAAGCGTTTTCGATGGCTTCATGCAGCAATGGCGCGAAGGGCTGACCGCGCTGAAAGGCCGTGTGGATGGCGTTTACTGCGTGCTGCATGGCGCGGGGCTGGCAACCGCTGATCTTGACCCGGAAGGCAGCTTGCAGGCGCTGATTCGCGACATTCTGGGTGATGTGCCGCTGGTCTGTTCCTACGATCTGCACGCGAATGTATCGGACCGTATGGTGGCGCTGACAGACGTTTTTGTCGGCTATCGCACCAATCCGCATCTGGATATGCGCGAACGCGGCGCGGAAAGTGCCGCGCTGATGCGTCGGCTTTTGGCCGGTGAGCGTTTCCATCGCGCTTTCCGCCGCTTGCCGATTGTGGCCCCCACCGTTTCCATGCTGACCGCACAGGGTCCCTATGCTGAGGTTATCAACCTCGGCCAGGAATGGGCGGCGCAGGATCAACGCATTGCCAATGTCTCCATCATGGGCGGCTTTGCCTATGGCGATACGCCTTTCAATGGCATGGCAGTGATCATCACCGCGACAGAAAAGGCAGCCGCAGAAGTGCTAGCCGATCGGCTGGCCGCAGCGGCATGGGAAAGGCGCGGGCGCTTCATCGCCAATCTGACCAGCCTGGAAGACGCCACGCAAAAGGCGCTGCATAGCCCCGTGCCGCTGGCCTTCGCTGACGTTGCTGATAACCCGGGCGGCGGCGGGCGCGGCAATACCATGTGGATTCTGGAAGCCTTCCATCGCGCCGGGGTACAGAACTGTCTGGTGGGCGTGATCCATGACCCTGCCTTGGCAGCGGAAGCGCATAAGCTTGGCAAGGGTGCCCGCTTCACCGCGCGCTTCAACCGTGATGTCGCCACCGACGATCCCTTCAGCAAGCCCTTCAGTGCGGAAGCGGAAGTGGTGGCGCTTTCCGATGGCCGTGTGACAGGGCGGCGCGGTATTTTCGCCGGCACCGCGATGACTTTAGGCGCCACGGCAGCGCTGAAGATCGGCGGCATTACCGTGGTGGTGATTTCCATTCGCACGCAATGCGCTGATCCCGCTTTCTTCGAACATCTTGGCTTGGATGTGGGTAAGGCGCGCGCGGTGGTGGTGAAATCGCGCGGGCATTTCCGTGGCGGCTTTGATGAATTTTTCAAGCATGAACAGATTATCGAGGTTGATTGCCCGGGCCTCACCTCACCAATCCTGACGCGTTTTGATTGGAAGCATATGCCAAGACCTGTTTTGCCGATTGATAAGGAAGCGCGCTGGCCATGAAGCTGGATGATCTGCCTACCCCCTGCCTGGTGCTGGAACTTGGCATTCTGAAACGTAATCTGGCGCGCATGGCCGATGCTGTAGCGCGGCATCCTGGCTTGAAGCTGCGTCCGCATATGAAAACGGCGAAAAGCCTGGCAGTGGCGGCTCTTGCCGCGCCGGATCACGGGCCGATCACCGTCAGTACGGTGGCCGAGGCGCGTTATTTCGCCGGTGGCGGCTATCGTGATCAGATTTACGCGGTCGGCATCACGCCACAAAAGCTGGACGCCATCGCGGCAATCAACGCGCAGGGCAATGATGTGAAGATCATCACCGATGATGCGGATATCGCGACCGCCATCGCTGCCCATCCAGGCATTTTGCCGACATTGATTGAGGTTGATTGTGGTGAGGGTCGCGGTGGTATTGCGCCGGATTCGGACAAGCTTGCTGAAATCGCCCAGCGCCTTGGCGCGCGCTGCGCCGGCATCATGACCCATGCCGGGCATTCCTATGCCGAGCGTAGCGAAGAGGGCATGCGCAAAGTGGCGGAAACTGAGCGTGCCGGCGCCGTATTGGCGGCCGAGCGTTTGCGCGGCATGGGCATCACGCCGCGCGTTGTCTCGGCCGGGTCGTCGCCCACCGCGCTTTACGGGCAATCAATGGCGGGCATCACGGATATTCGTGCGGGCGTTTATATGTTTGGCGATTTGTTCCAGGGCCAGATCGGCACGCATGGCATGGAAGATATCGCCGTGACGGTGCTTTCCGCTGTTACCTCTCGCAAGCAGGATCGCAATGCGGTGCTGATTGATGCGGGCGGGATTGCGCTTTCCAAGGATCGCAGCACTCAGGCAGCGCCGAAGGATCTTGGCTTCGGTATCATGCTAGACCGCCACGGGAAATGGTCCTTTGGGGAGGCGATTGTCGCGCGCACCCATCAGGAACATGGCGAAGTGCGCGGCGCTGGCCCGCTGCCCTTTGCGGAGCTTCCCGTCGGTGCCCTGGTGCGCGTGGCGCCGAACCATACCTGTCTGACCGTTGCGGCGCATGACCGCTATTACGTGGTGGATGGCGGGGATGAGGTGATTGCCGTCTGGGATCGGGTGAATGGCTGGTAGGGCGCCCGCCCTGTCATGGAAATTTCACATGCGTGCCGCTTTGTTTCCATTATACTGGAATCATGGAAACAGAATCCGCCGCTGCGGCTTTTGCCGCCTTGGGCCAGCCGACGCGCCTCGCCCTGATCCAAAACCTGCAAGGGGCGGGGCCTGAGGGCCTGCCCGCAGGCGAAATCGCCGAAGCTCTGGGTGTGCCAGCCTCCACGCTTTCATTCCATTTGCGTGCGCTGGAAGAAGCCGGGCTGATCACGCCGCAACGTCAGGGCCGCCAAGTGATTTATGCCAGCGCCCCGGCGACCTTTGCCGCTTTGGTCGGGTTTCTGGGTGGGGCAACAGCGCCCATCGCCGCGCCTGGACGCGCCTTGCGGGTGCTGTTTTTGTGTACGCGCAATTCGGCACGCTCCATCATGGCAGAAGCCATTTTGAATCGTATCGGCAGTGGGCGTTTTCGCGCCTTTTCCGCCGGGTCGGAACCCGCGCCGGATGGGCCGCTGCCGGAAGTGCTCGCGCAGCTTCAGGCGCTCGGGCATGATGTGGCGCCGTTGCGGTCCAAATCCTGGGAAGAATTCGCAGCACCCGATGCGCCGCGTTTCGATTTCATCATCGCGCTTTGCGATACGCTGGAAGGCCAGCGCTGCCCGGATTTTGGTGACACCATCACCAGCGCGGCCTGGCCCTTGCCGGATCCAGCGAAATTCTCGGGCGGTGGTGCCGAACGCGCGACCCTGTTGAACGAACTTTACGCGGCGTTGCGGCGCCGGCTTGAAATTTTTATCAGCCTTCCCTTCACCACGCTCGATCGCATGGCGCTGCAGGCACGCGTTGAAGCTTTGGGCAATCCAATCGCGGGAGCACGGGCATGAGGGTTGGCATCAATGGCATGGGCCGCATTGGCCGCCTGGCATTTCGTGCCGCTTTCGGTGCGGCAGAGCGGGGTGAGGATGATCCACGCCGCGCCAATCGGCTGGACATTGTGCATGTCAATGAAGTGAAGGGCGGTGCCGCGGCCACCGCGCATTTGCTCACTTTTGATAGCGTGCAGGGCCGTTGGCGCGCGCCCATCGCGGCGGAAGGCGCGGACGCGCTGCGTATTGGTGAAAAGCCTATCAGCTTCACGGAACACGCGACACCGGCAGCGATCCCCTGGGGTGATCTTGGTGTTGATCTGGTGCTGGAATGCAGCGGCAAATTCCTGACTGAAGCCACCTTGCGCGGGCATCTTGATCGTGGGGCGAAGCGCGTGATTGTTGCTGCACCGGTCAAGGAAGCCTCAGTCCTCAATATCGTCGTTGGCGTGAATGATGCGCTTTATGATCCCGCACGCCACCCGATTGTCACCGCCGCATCCTGCACCACCAATTGCCTCGCCCCCGTGGTGAAAGTGGTGCATGAGGCGATTGGCATCCGGCACGGCCAGATCACCACCATTCACGACCCCACCAATACCAATGTAGTGACGGATGCGCCGCATAAGGATTTGCGCCGCGCGCGTTCCGCCATGCTGTCGCTCCAGCCCACCACCACAGGAAGTGCGACGGCGATTGCGCTAATCTATCCTGAATTGAAGGGTAAGCTGAATGGTCATGCCGTGCGTGCACCTGTCTTGAATGCCTCGCTCACTGATTGCGTGTTTGAATTGCAGCGCGCCACAAGCGCCGAGGAGTTGAACGCGCTGTTCCGCGCGGCTGCCCAAGGCCCGCTGGCCGGTATTCTGGGCTATGAGGATCGGCCCTTGGTTTCCGCCGATTACGCGCGGGATACGCGCAGTTCCATTATTGATGCCCCATCCACCTTGGTCACGGATGGCACCATGGCGAAAATCTATGCCTGGTATGACAATGAAATGGGCTATGCCTGCCGCATGGTGGATCTGGCCTGTATCATGCAAGCGCGCGGCATCTGATATGCGCAACTACGCCATCGTCACTGCCGCCTATTGGGGTTTTACGCTGACCGATGGCGCCTTGCGCATGCTGGTGCTGCTCTATTTCCATAAGCTTGGCTATTCGCCATTCGCGCTGGCGTTTCTGTTCCTGCTGTATGAAGCGGCAGGTATTGGCGCCAACCTTATAGGCGGCTGGCTTGCCACACGTTTTGGCATTGCGCGCATGCTCGCGGTGGGTCTTACCGCACAAATCGCAGGCTTCCTGATGTTGTCAGCGCTTTCACCCGATTGGGTGCCGGCCATGGCACTGGTTTGGGTGGTGTTGGCGCAAGGCATTTGCGGCATTGCGAAGGATATTACCAAAACCGCCTCCAAATCCGCCATCAAACTGACAGCCGGCGATGCCTCGGGCCGTTTGTTCCGCTGGGTGGCGTGGTTCACCGGCAGCAAGAATGCCATGAAAGGCGTCGGGTTCTTCTTGGGCGGTGTACTGCTGGAAGCGCTTGGCTTTCAGGGCGCGCTTTGGTTGATGGCCGCACTGCTTGCGTTGGTGTTGCTGGGTGTTGTGTTGTCCCTGCCGCCACTCATGGGCAAGGCGAAGGCATCCGGTTCGATGCGCGAATTCATGGCGCGGGATCGCGGCGTGAATCTTCTCGCTGCCGCACGCATCCTGCTGTTTGGTGCACGCGATGTCTGGTTTGTGGTGGCGCTGCCCGTGTTTCTCTATGCCTCGGGATGGAGCTTTGCCGCAGTGGGTGGCTTCCTCGCCATTTGGACCATCGGTTATGGCTTGGTGCAGGCAGCAGCACCATCTTTGATCCAGCGCAGCGCCGATGGGCTGAGCGCCGAGGTGCCGGCTGCACGGCTCTGGTGCCTGGGCCTTACGGTCATACCGCCCGCGCTGATGGCGGCACTTTGGTTTGGCGTGGCTCGGGCCGATCTGGTGCTGGTGGCAGGGCTTTTGGTTTTTGGCTTCGCCTTTGCGGTGAATTCCTCACTGCATTCCTATCTCATCCTGGCCTATGCGGGCTCCAAGAAAGCTGCCGAGGATGTCGGCTTCTACTACGCCGCCAATGCTACCGGGCGCTTTGCCGGCACGCTGCTTTCGGGCTTGCTCTATCAAATGGCCGGCATCATGGGCGCTTTGGCAGGCGCGGCGGTGATGCTCGGGCTTTGTTGGGCCATCACGCTTGCACTGCCGGATGATCGGCCGGCTTGCGCTGAAGCGCGCTGAGCGCAAGACTTGTCCCCTGACAAAGGGGGCCGCCATGCTGAAACGTGCCGAATTTCTCGCAGGCTTCGGTGCAAGCCTGTTTGTGCTGACCCAAGGTGCCACGGCGCAGCCCATGCCGGGCGGCGTGCTGCGCGTTGGCATCAAGCTCAGCCCAACATCGATGGACCCGCAATTCCGCTTGGCGGGTGAACAAAACCTGTTGCGCGGCTGCCATGCGCGGCTGATCAGCATGACGCCAGATGGCAAGCCAACACCAGGCATTGCGCAATCCTGGCGCGCGGTGGGCGATGGTCGCGCCTGGGAAATCACGCTGAACCCGGCCGCGAAATTCAGCGATGGCAGCCCAATCACATCACAAGACGTCGCCTTTTCCATCCGGCGCATTCCGCGCCTTGAAGGCTCGGCTGGCGGCTATCAGATATTTGTCCGCGCCATCAAGGATATCGAAATCCTGGACGCCGGGCGCCTGCTGATCAAAACGGAAGAACCCTATCCCTTCATGGCGGAGGATCTGACGGAAATCGCCATTGTCGCGGCATCGCTGGGTGAGGATTTCAAGCCTGCCGATTTTAACGCTGGCAAGGCGCGGGTATTCTCAGGCCCCTATGCGTTGGTGGATTACCGCTTTGGCGAATTCGTCACCATGCGCCGCAACCCGCATTGGTTCGGCGCCAAGCCAGAATTCGAAGAAGTACAATTCCGCGTCATCCCGAATGATTCCGGGCGCATCGCCGCGCTGCTTTCGGGCGATGTGCAGGCGATAGATGAGGTCTCCATCCCCGATATCGCGCGGCTGCGCAGCAATAACGCGATGGATGTCTCGCAAATTGCCGGCATGCGCGTGATGTATGTCGCGCTGGATATGGACCGTGATGTAACGCCCCATATCCGCGACAATAATGGCCAGGCAATGACGAAGAATCCGCTCAAGGATGTGCGGGTCAGGCTTGCGCTATCGCATGCGATCAATCGCACGGCAATTGTGGATCGTGTGATGGAAGGCGCGGCTTCTGTTGCATCTGATGTGCTGCCGCCTGGCACGCCGGGAACCTCTTCGCGCCTCAAGCCTGTCGCCTTTGAACCGGATCGCGCGCGGCGTTTGCTGGCGGAAGCGGGCTATCCGAGTGGATTTCAAATCACCATCCACGCGACCAATGACCGCTACCCGAATGATGAAAAGGTGGCTCAAGCCATCGCACAATTCTGGACGCGCATTGGCGTGAAAACCGAAGTGCAAACCATGCCGAACGCAGCCTATTTCCCGGCCGCCGCGCGACAAAGCTTTACCGTGATGGCAGCGCAATATGGCGCGGATAATATCAGCTACGCCTATCGCGCATTGCTGCATACCTTCAACCGCGATGCCGGTCTTGGCACCGCCAATCGAACCCGCCATTCCAGCCCGCGCGCTGATGCGCTGGTGGCGGAAGCGCTGAAAACCATGGATGAAGCCAAGCGCAATGAGCTTTTCGCCCAAGCGACCGATATCGCGATTGGCGAGGAAGCGATCATGCTGATGATCTACTACCCAGCCTATGTCTATGCCGCGCGCAAGCCCGTTTCGACCGTGCCTTATTATAATGGCGCCTTCCTACCGCAAGGCCTGATACGTCGCTGAAGCCACATGAAGACACTTCTGGTCATCCACCATTCCATGACCGATGGCGCGCGGCAGATGGCGCAAGCCGCACTCGAAGGCGCCATGGCGGAAGGCCATACCGCTGTCGGTGGGCTCCATG
>JBIIGZ010000159.1:0-7611 GCA_044236185.1 Roseomonas sp.
TCACCGCCTTGATTTCAAGCAGGATGCGCGCGGTGGTGAGCGCCGCGTCGCGGTCCCAGTCGGAGGCATGAAGGGCGGGCATGGATAGGGCTCCTCTCTTTCCGGGCTTTGGTAATGCGCTGGGGCGACGGCGTCCATGACCCCGCCCGAGTCGCCCCGCATTTGGGTGCTGGCAGACCCGCGCGCCGGCACGGCGGCGCAGGCTTTGGGCATTGCCGAACGGCTGGGTGAACCCTTCCGCCGGGTGGATTTGGCCTGGGGGAAGCTTGCGCGGCTGCCTTTGCCCTTCGCCTCCCTGGCCGGGCTGACGCCCGAAGCCCGTGCCGCTTTCGCGCCCCCCTGGCCGGAATTGGTGATATCGGCGGGGCGGCGGAGCGCGCCGGTGGCGCTATGGCTGAAGCAAAAAGGCGCGCGGCTGGTGCATTGCATGCGCCCCGGCTTTGGCGCGGCGCGTTTCGATCTGCTGGTGATTGGCCGGCATGACGCGCCCAAGCCGGCCGCAAATATCCTGCCCATTCTGGGCGCGGCGCATCGGGTTTCGCCCGAAAGGCTCGCCGCCGCGCGGGGGGAATTTGCGGCACTTGCTGCGCTGCCTTCGCCGCGCGTCGCTTTGCTGATGGGCGGGCCACCGCGCGCCGAGGGCATGGACCCGAAGGTGGCCGGCGCCATCACCGCCAAGGTGGCGGGTTTTGCGGGCAGCGTGCTGGCCACCGCATCCCGCCGTACCGGGCGCAAGGCGGAAGAAGCCATGGCGGCGGCGCTGACCGGGCATCCGCATAAGCTGTTTCGCTGGGGCGATGCGCCGCCCAACCCCTATGCCGGCTTCCTGGCCTGGGCGGATCAGGTGGTGGTGACGGGGGATTCGGTTTCCATGCTCTCAGAAGCGCTGGCGACCGCTGGGCCAGTTTTTATCGCCGACCCCGGCGGGCTTGGACCACGCCATCAACGCCTTGCGCAAAGCCTGACTGCGGCGGGCCAGGCGCGGGATTTGGCCGCCGCACCGTCGCCCTTTGATCGCAAGGCGCTGGATGAAAGCGGGCAGGTGGCGGCAGAAATCAAGCGGCGCGGCTTGCTGGGGTGAACGAAGCAGGCTGACGCACCGGCAAAGCGGGCTATGCTGCAAGTGACCTATGAGGTGCCGAAATGACCCGCAGCCTAAGCCTTGCCTTTTCGCCCCGCTTCATCTGCCTAACGCTGGCGCTTCTCTTGGCGCTTGGTTTTGGCTTCGCACTGCTCATGGCACCTGGCTTCTGGACGGGCTTGGGCTTTGTCATTGCGGCGGGGCTGAGTGCGCTTGGGCTCCGCGATCTGTTCCACCCAACCCATGCCATTCTGCGCAATTATCCAATCGCGGCGCATCTGCGCTTCATCATGGAAGAAATACGGCCCGAAATGCGGCAGTATTTCTTTGAGGATGAAAAGCACGGCACGCCCTTCAGCCGCGACAAGCGCGCCATTGTCTATCAGCGCGCCAAGAGGCAATTGGATAAGCGGCCCTTCGGCACGCAATATGATGTCTATGACACTGGCTTTGAATGGTTGCAGCATTCGCTGGCCGCCCGCGCACCTGCCAAGGATTTGCCGCGCATCCTGATCGGTGGGCCGGCCTGCACGCGGCCTTACTCCGCTTCCATATTGAATATCTCCGCCATGAGTTTCGGATCACTATCTGCCAATGCCATTCGCGCGCTGAATCAAGGCGCGAAACGCGGAGGCTTCGCGCATGATACGGGTGAAGGCGGGCTCAGCCCCTATCACCGCGAAGCGGGCGGTGATTTGATTTGGGAGATCGGTTCCGGCTATTTCAGCGCTCGCAATCCGGATGGCAGTTTTTCACCGGAACGCTTCGCAGAGGTGGCGGCGCTTGATCAGGTGAAAATGGTGGAACTCAAGCTCAGCCAAGGCGCCAAGCCTGGCCATGGCGGCGTGCTGCCGGCTGCCAAGGTGAGCGCGGAAATCGCCGCCACGCGCGGTGTTGCTATGGGGCAGGATTGCGTTTCCCCACCCGCGCATAAGGCGTTCTCCACGCCGGTTGAGATGATGCGCTTCATTGCCGAACTGCGGCGCCTTTCGGGTGGCAAGCCGGCGGGCTTCAAGCTTTGCATTGGCCACCCATGGGAATTCCTCGCCATCTGCAAGGCGATGATCGAAACGGGGATTGCACCGGACTTCATTGTAATTGATGGCGCGGAAGGCGGCACTGGCGCGGCGCCCCTGGAATTCATGGATCATGTCGGCATGCCACTGCGTGAAGGGCTAAGCTTCGCGCATAACGCGCTGATCGGCATTGGCTTGCGTGATCAGATCAGGCTTGGTGCCAGCGGCAAGATCGCGACTGCCTTTGATGTCGCGCGCGCGCTCGCTCTCGGTGCTGATTGGTGCAATGCGGCGCGCGGTTTCATGTTCGCCATTGGCTGCATTCAATCACTCTCCTGCCATACGGATCACTGCCCAACGGGTGTGGCGACGCAAGACCCCACGCGCCAACGCGCGCTACGCGTACCGGACAAGGCGCCGCGTGTGCATCAATTCCACGCCGCCACGCTGGAAGCGCTTAATGAATTGGTTGCGGCCGCCGGGCTTGCCCACCCATCGGAATTGCGTGCGGAACATTTCAGCCGCCGCATTTCGCCGAGTGTAGTGAAAAGCTTTGCCGAGCTTTACCCGCCGTTGCCACCAGGCGCCTTGCTCACCGGCACGGATGATCCGCGTTTTGCCGAGGCTTGGGCCATGGCCGATGCGCATAGCTTCGCCCCACGCCGCGCGTGATCGCTCTCTGGCAACGCTTGCGCTTTTGGGCGCGCTTGGTGCTGCGCGATGGCTTGGCGCTGTACATCGCGGCACGCCACCCGCGCACGCCCTGGTTTGCCAAGCTGTTCGCGCTTCTGGTCGCGGCCTATGCGCTTTCCCCGATTGACCTGATCCCGGATGCCATCCCGGTGCTTGGCCTGCTGGATGAGGTGATCCTGCTGCCCATCGCGATTGCCCTGATCGCGCGGCTGATCCCGGCGGATGTCATGGCGGAAAGCCGCACCTCTGCGCAGCGCATGGTGGAAAGGCCACGCAGCAAGGCAGGTGCCGCTATCATCATCGGGATTTGGGTCTTGGGGGCTGGCGCCCTGCTTTGGTGGGTCTTCACGCGCTGAACCAAGCCAGCCTAGGCTTGTGTTCACCAGAACCAAGGGAGAGAAACCATGGCCAAATCCGCACTCTGGAAAAAGGGCGATGCGGTACGCACGCGCCTGATGGGCCAAGCCACCGTCAGGAATATGAATAAGGGCGTCTATGACGACCCTATCATGGAAAAATTCGGCGATTACGCGCGCGAAGCGGTGTTCGGCATGCTCTGGTCCAGGCCTGGGCTTGACCTCAAAACCCGCGCGCTGATTTGCGTGATTTCCGACACCGCCATCCATGCTTGGCCAGAGCTTGCCATCCATCTTCGCATGGCGCGGCGGATGGGCTGGACCGAGGATGAGCTCTCGGAAGCCCTCATGCATCTCTGCGGCTATATCGGCCTGCCCGCGGTGCGGGAGGCGATGATCATCGCCAAGGGCGTCTTTGCCGAAATGCGCGCCGAACCCAATGGCGGGCTGGATGATGCCTAAATTTTGTTTTCGTGAAGAATTATCCTAGAAACATGCGGACAGGCGGTTTCGCCCGCCCGGCCACGAGACGGAAAAGCAGCGCCCATGTCGCACACGAACCTTGCATCCATCGGCTTTCCGGCAAAGGAAGGGGCGCGCGGCTTCACAACGCGCCCTGAAATCAGCGGCACCTTTGGCGCGGTAGCCTCCACGCATTGGATCGCTTCCCAAGTTGGCATGGCGGTGTTGGAACGCGGCGGTAACGCTTTTGATGCGGCGGCTGCCGCCGGCTTCACGCTGCAAATCGTAGAGCCGCATTTGAACGGGCCGGGCGGCGATTGCCCCATTCTGCTGCATAGCGCGCGCACGGGCCGGCAACAGGCAATTTGCGGCCAAGGCCCCGCGCCGGCCAGCTTGAATGTCGCGCTGATGAAAAGCCTGGGCCATGAGATCATGCCCGGCACCGGCATGCTGGCGGCACCCATCCCCGGCGCCTTTGATGCCTGGATGCTGATGCTGCGTGATCACGGCACCTGGAAGCCGCGCGATATCCTGGCCTATGCCATTGGCTATGCGCGCCATGGCGCGCCCATGGTGCCACGCGTGCGCGCCACGATTGATTCGGTGCGCCCCTTGTTTGAGGTGGAATGGAAAACCTCTGCCGCGCTTTGGCTGCGGGGTGGCGGCCCGGCACCGGGCGGGCTTTATGCCAACCCTACATTGGCCGATACCTATGAACGCGTGGTCCGCGAAGCGGAAGCCGCCGGCGCCGATCGCATGGCACAAATCGAAGCCGCACGGCGCGCCTGGTATCAGGGCTTTGTGGCGGAAGCGATTGATCGCTTCTGCCGCACGACAGAATCGATGGATACTTCCGGCCGCCGCCATCGCGCCGTGCTCAATGGGCAGGATTTGGCGAATTGGTCAGCCGGCATCGAAGAACCGCTTGGCTTGGATTATCACGGCCATCGCGTGCTGAAATGCGGCCCCTGGAGCCAGGGGGCCGCCATGCTGCAAACCCTGGCCTTGATTGCGGGCGATGATATTGCCGCGATGGACCCGCTGGGCGCGGATTTCATCCATCTGGTGACAGAGGCGATGAAGCTCGCTTTCGCGGATCGTGAAGCCTTTTATGGCGATCCGAATTTCGTTGATGTACCGATGGCAACCCTGCTGTCGCCCGGCTATAACGCCGCGCGCCGCGCCTTGATAGGCGCTGCCGCCAGCATGGAATTCCGCCCAGGTTCGCCGGATGGCCGCACGCCGCGCACGGATTATGCTGCTGCCATCCGCCGCGCGCAGGAAATGGCCGCCGCTGCAGGCAGTGGTGAGCCCACCGTCTCTCGCCTTGGTGCCGCGGGTGGCGATACCTGTCATGTGGATGTGATTGATGCGGCCGGAAATATGGTGAGTGCGACACCCTCTGCCGGCTGGCTGCAATCCTCGCCCGCCATTCCTGATCTTGGCTTCTGCCTTGGCACGCGCTGCCAGATGTTCTGGCTGGATGAAACCCTGCCCAATGGCTTGCAGCCGGGCAAACGCCCACGCACCACGCTTTCCCCCGCGCTGGTGCTGCGTGATGGCAAGCCCTGGATGAGCTTCGGCACGCCAGGTGGCGAACAGCAGGATCAATGGCAGTCCATCATGCTGCTGCGCATGCTGCATCACGGCATGAATATCCAGGAAGCGATTGATGCGCCTTCCTTCCATTCGGAACATTGGATTAGCAGTTTCTGGCCGCGTGGCGCCAAGCCCGGCAAGCTGGTGATTGAGGGGCGCTATGCGCCGGAAGTATTGTCAGCGCTAAAGGCGCGCGGCCATCAGGCTGAAGCGGGCGGTGATTGGACCGAAGGGCGGCTGACTGGCGCGCGGCTTGAAGCCGATGGCACCATCCGTGCCGGCGCCAATCCGCGCGGCATGCAGGGTTATGCAGTGGGGCGATGATGGAAAAGATGAACGAAACCAAACGGGAATATCACGCGCGCAAGCGCATCCTGGTCACCGGCGGCGCCGGCTTTGTCGGCAGCCATTTATGCGATGCGCTTTTGGCCGCAGGGCATGAGGTACTTTGTGCCGATAATTTCTTCACCGGCAACAAGGCCAATATCGAAAAACTGCTGGATCACCCTTATTTCGAATTGATTCGCCATGACGTGACCTTCCCGCTTTATGTCGAGGTTGATGAAATCTACAATCTTGCCTGCCCGGCATCACCCATTCACTACCAACATGACCCGGTGCAAACCATCAAGACCAGCGTGCATGGCGCGATCAATATGCTGGGGCTCGCCAAGCGCTTGAAGGCGCGCATCCTGCAAGCTTCCACGAGCGAGGTTTACGGCGACCCCAATGTGCACCCTCAACCTGAGGAATATTGGGGCAATGTGAACCCGATCGGGCCCCGTTCCTGTTATGATGAAGGCAAGCGCTGCGCCGAGACGCTGTTCTTCGACTATCACCGGCAATTCCGCCTGCCGATCAAGGTGGCGCGCATCTTTAACACCTATGGCCCGCGCATGCACCCAAATGATGGGCGCGTTGTGTCCAACTTCATTGTCCAAGCACTACGCGGTGATCCCATCACCATCTATGGCGATGGCAAGCAGACGCGGTCCTTTTGCTTTGTCTCAGACCTGGTCGAAGGTCTGCGCCGCCTGATGGATTCACCCGAAGATGTCACGGGCCCGATCAACCTCGGCAATCCGGGCGAGTTTACCATGATCGAATTGGCCGAAGCGGTTATCCGGCTGACAGGTTCCGCTTCCAGCATGGTTTTCCGCCCTGCCCCGGTGGATGACCCGCGCCAACGCCAGCCCGATATCACCAAGGCGCGCGGCAAGCTTGGCTGGGCGCCGACCATCCCGCTTGAACAGGGCCTGGTTCATACCATCGCCTATTTCGACAAGCTATTGTCCAAGGGAGCCGCCTGAGCATGCGCATCCTTCTCGCCATCGCGCATTTCTTTCGCGCCGAGGAAGGGTCAAACCACAGTTCCACCGATGCGCATCGGCGTGATCAGCGCGCCGCCGCGATCCGCAGCGTGATAGATGCCTGGCGCGGGCATTACGGGCCCGTCTACGGCATCAATGTCTGGCAGAAGCGCTTCGAACCCATGATCGGTGTGGCGGATCAGCTTGACATCATCGTCATGGTGAATGGCGATAATCATTTGCTTGATCCTGATTACTGTCGTTCCCGTGGTGTGCGGCTTTATGATGCGAAGCTTGATAATCCGCGCATGCTGGGCTTCACCGCGCATAAGCTTTTTGCCGATGCACGCAATAACTATGATGTCTTCGCCTTTTCCGAGGATGATCTCCGCCCAACCGGCGGCGATATGATCCCGCGTATCCTGGCCTTTCAGGATGATTACGGCTGGCGGCGCGTATTGTTTCCCAATCGTTTTGAATTCAATCCGCGCGGGCCGGCGCTGAAAACCTATATTGATGGCATGCTGCGCCCCGGTCTGCTCGCCCCCTTTGAAGCGGCGCTGCCGGATGAGCGTTTCCTGAAAGGCGGCCAAGGGGCAAGGACGATCACCTTCCAGCGCGCGACCAATCCGCATTGCGGCTTTTTCGCCATCACAGCCGCGCAATTGACGCATTGGATGGCACAGCCACACTTCGGCGATCAGGATTGCAGCTTCATCTCACCGCTTGAAAGCGCGGCAACGCTCGGCATTCTGAAAACCTTCCCGATCTACAAAACTTTTGGCCGCGATATGGGCTGGCTTGAGATCGAACATCTGGACACGCGATTTTCCGGCATGAATCTGCCGGGGCGCAGGCCACCCGCGCCCCAGCAAAGCTGAATTCAACGCGGGCGCGGCCCGCTCCGCCGTGGGGCCGGGCCGCGCTTGGCGGCAGCGGGAACTGCCGCCGCCGGTGCAGCCTTGCCGGATTGCGCGCGCAAATCCGCAATGGTCGCGCGATTGGTCACCTGTTCCGGATTCATGCGGATTTCCACAATCGCGGGCTTGCCGGAAGCGAGTGCGCGCTGGACTGCCGGCACCAACTCCTCGGTC
>JBIIGZ010000021.1:0-24874 GCA_044236185.1 Roseomonas sp.
CCGCCCGTATGCACCTTGCCGCCCTTGGATTGCGCATCCTGCACCATCATTTCCACCCAAGGCACGCGACGATCATGCGCGAGCGGGCCCATGGTGGTATCCGCCGCCATGCCATCGCCCACCTTCAAGGTCTTGGCGTGCGCCACGAATTTTTCGACGAAGCCATCATACAATTCTTCCTGCACCAGGAAGCGGGTTGGGCTCACGCAGACCTGGCCGGCATTGCGGAACTTGGCGAAGGCAAGGGTCTTTGCTGCCAGATCAAGATCGGCATCATTGAAGACAATGGCCGGCGCATGGCCGCCCAATTCCATCGTCACGCGCTTCATGTGCTGGCCGGCGAGCGCCGCCAACTGCTTGCCGACCGGGGTGGACCCCGTGAAGGTCACTTTGCGGATGATCGGATGCGCGATCAGATAGGATGAAATTTCTGCCGGCACGCCATAGACCAGATTGGCCACACCCGGCGGCAGCCCGGCATCAATGAAGGCACGGATCAACTCAGCCGGTGAAGCTGGCGTTTCTTCCGGCGCCTTCACAATGATGGAACAGCCCGTGGCAACGGCGGCAGAAAGCTTCCGCACCACCTGATTGATCGGGAAATTCCACGGCGTAAAGGCAGCGACGGGGCCGACCGGTTCCTTCACCACAAGCTGGTAGATTCCCTCGGCGCGCGCCGGCACCACGCGGCCATAGGCGCGGCGGGCTTCTTCGGCGAACCAATCAATAATATCGGCGGCTGCCATGATTTCCATCTTGGATTCGCCAAGCGGCTTGCCCTGTTCCAGCGTCATCAGCCGCGCAATCTCATCCGCGCGCGCGCGCACCAGATCAGCGGCCTTGCGCATCAGTTTTGCGCGTTCATAGGCCGAGACCTTCTTCCAGACCGCAAAGCCTTTCTCGGCGGCGGCCAGCGCCTCATCCAGATCGGGCTTTTCCGCATGGGCGACAGTGCCGATCACTTCCTCATTGGCCGGGTTCAGCACATTGATGGTCTTGCCACTGCGCGCGGCGCGCCATTCACCATTCACGTGCAATTGGACATTGGGGTAGGTCATGCGGGCTTCCTCCGGCTTTCATTGCTTGATGGGGGAAGACTAATCGGCCTTGGCGCGCGGGACCAGATGGACGGGGCGGGAAGCGGTGCTAGAAAGGCGCAAAGCATCACTTTTTCGGGAGGAAACCCCATGCGCCTATCGCGCCGCACCCTTTTTGCCGCGGGCAGCTTGCTCGCCGCGCCTGCCAGCCTGAAGGCGCAGCCCGCCTTCCCAAGCCGTCCGATTACCGTGGTGGTGCCGAACCCACCCGGCGGGGGGACAGATTTCGCGGCGCGCCTGTTTCAGGAAGCCATGAGCCAGGCGCTCGGCCAGCCAGTGGTGGTGGAAAACCGGCCGGGCGCCAATGGTAACCTTGCGATCAATGCCGTGGCGCGGTCAGCGCCGGATGGGCATACCATTCTGCTGCAATACAACGGCTATCACGCCGGCAATCCGGCGATGATGAAGAACCTGACCTGGGACCCGATCAAGGACCTCTCGCTGGTTGGCATGGCGACCATGGCGCCGCATGCGATCATTGTGGCGCCCACGGTGCCCGCGAATAATTTGCAGGAATTTATCGCCCATCTACGCGCCAATCCGGGCAAGCTGAATTATGCGTCTTCCGGCAATGGTTCGATCCAGCATGTGGGCGGCGTGCTGTTCAGCCGCGCCATCGGGGCCGAGATGGTGCATGTTTCCTATCGCGGCGCTGCACCTGCTTTGCAGGATGTCGCTGGCGGGCGCGTCGAATTGTTCATCACCACGCCATCTTCCGCCATTGCCTTGGTGCAGGGCGGGCGGGTGAAGGCGCTTGCCATTGCCAGCGCCCAGCGTGCGGCGGGGCTCCCGGACGTGCCAACCACAGCAGAAGCCGGCCTGCCAGGTTTCACCCTGGATGCCTGGTTTGCCTTTGCCGTGCCGGCAGCGACGCCGCAGCCCATTCAGGAAAGGCTGAATGCCGCGATCAGCGCCGCCTCACAGCAGGCTGGCATTCGTCAAAGGGCGCAGGCTGGCGGGGCAACTACAAAGGCGATGACGCTGGCGGAACTGGATAGCTTGGCTCGGCGTGAAGTGGAAGAATTGGGCGCGGTGATCCGCGCCGCCGGCATTACGCTGGAATAGGCAGCGCAAGCGACACATGAAGGCCGCTTCCGCTCTACCGGTTTCTGCACCTGATCGACCAAGGTAGAGCGGGCTTGCGGCCGTAAGCCTATGTGCCGGAGAAAAACATTCGGATGCCCGCTGCATGAACACGTGGCGGGCAAATCCCAAATTTCCAGGCGCTATAACTCGATCTTGAGGCGCTGCAATATCGGTGTCCACCTTTCCTGTTCGCGCGTGAGAAAAGCCTGGAAATCAGCGGGTGAACCGCCAGCCGTCAGAATACCTTGATCCAAAAGGCTGTCGCGCAGGCTTGCATCGGCCACCGCGATGGCAGCTGCCGCATTCAGCCGCGATATGGCAGCGGCCGGCGTGCGTGCGGGGGCGAGCAGACCAAACCAAGTGACCGCCACAAGCCCAGGCCAAGTTTCATGAAAGGTCGGCTGATCGGGCAGGTTGGGCAACCTTGTCTCCCCAGTCCAGCCAATGATTTTGGCCCGGCCTGAGCGCGCCACCTGCAGCCCCGTTGCGCCGCCTACCAGGATGGAATCGAGAGTTCCTGCCATCAGGTCATTCATCTGATGCGCATCACCGCGATAACCGACATCGTTCCAATCCAATTGCAGCCGATCCCGGATAAGTTCTCCCGCAATGTGGTTGAAGGACCCGCGCCCATTATGGCCCCAGCTTACCTTGCCGGGATTGGCGCGCACATGGGCGATGAAGCCTTCCAGCGTATCGGGTATGCCGGGCTTGACCGCGATGCAGAAGGGCAAGGTGGCGACGTGAATGATGGGCGCGAAATCCTGAGGCTTGTATGGCAGATTTCGGCCAATCACCGGATTGATGGTGAGGGTGGTACCGGAAGACATGAGCATCGTATGCCCATCCGGTGCCGCGCGGGCGACAGCTTCGGCGCCGATAACGGTCTGCGCGCCTGGACGATTGTCGATCACGACATTCTGTCCCAGCAATGGTGCGATCCGATCAGCCACAAGCCTTGCCGTCACATCGGTTGAACCCCCTGGTGGGAAAGGGACAACGATGTTCACCGGTCGGGAAGGGCTCCATTGCGCCTGCGCCTGCGTCGCCCCTGCAGCCCCCAAGGCTATGGCCGCGAGACCACGCCGCGTCATTCTTTGCATCATGTTTCCAATCTCCCCGCAGTTATGTTTATGGTTTCAGGGCTGAGCCGCCCCGATTTTTTTATGAGGTGCGTTTCACGCCTTTGCTGCCGCATTTGTTGAAGGCAAAGGTGCTTCCACTTTGCTTGTCAACGCCTTTGCCCCGGGACCGGGCGCCAATGCAGCGCATGCGCTGGCGATATTCGGCTAGGCCAGGGGAAGTGTGGCCTTGACAATCACGTTGGGAAGAATTCCTAAACCGCGAGACCCTGTCAATGCAGGTCGCGAAATCTTCTTGGGCGCGGATAAGCTGCGCGCCCAGATATCAGCGCGACACGCATGGACCAAAAACGAGCCTGCCATGCGCAAAAGGGCGCAGCCAGGAAGCGCTGCGACGAAGGCAATGACGCTGGTCGAATTCGATGCAATTGCGCCGCGTGACGTGGAAGAATTGGGCGCGGTGATCCGCGCGGCTGGTATCACGATAGATTAGCCGAACCGGGCCTTGGTTTGGCGGGGAACAAGGTTTAGTTTGTCCTGATGGCTCCTTCATTCCCGCCCTGCCGCCTTTGGCTGCTCGCCGCCGCCTTGCTTTCCGCTTGTGCGGCCGGGGATAGTGTGGACCGCCCGGCGCTCCGCGGTGCCGCGCCGGAAGTGACGGGCGCCTTCGGGTCCTATCTGGCCGGGCGCTTCGCCACCAATGAAGCCGATACGAAATTCGCCGCCGATAGCCTGATCCAGGCGCTCAGACGCGACCCAGGCGAGCCGGAGGTGGTGCAGCGCGCCTTCATTGCCAGCCTGCTGGATGGCCGTTCTGAAGCTGCAAGGCTTGCGCGCGTCATCCCTAATGAACCGCTCGCTGCCATGTATCTTGCCGGGCAGGACGCACAAGCGGGGCGCTATGAAAGGGCGGAACAGCGCTTTCGCGCCTTGCCCAACCAGGGATTGTCCAGCCTTTTGAAGCCCTTGCTGGTGGCCTGGGCGCAGCAGGGCAGGGGCCAGACGGATGCGGCGCTCGCTACACTCCGCCCGCTGACGGAAGCTGGCCGCCAGCGCGGCATTTATGCCCTGCATGCCGCCATGATCGCCGATATTGCGGACCGCCCGCGTGAAGCGGAACGCCTGGTGCGCCTGGCAATCGGCGATGGTCCGGCGCCGAGCCTGCCGCTGGCCCGCACCATGGCTGGCATTTTGTTGCGCGCCGGCCAGCAGGCAGAAGCCGAACGGCTTTTGGATCGGCTGGGCCGCGGCCAGGATGATGCCGGCTTATTCGCCGATACCGGCGGGCGGGACGCTTTGGCGACACGGCGCGTGGTGGCTTCAGCGACTGAAGGCATGGCGGAGGCCTATCTTGGCCTCGCCACTGCGCTCCGCGGGCCGCAATCCGGTGAGTTTTCGCTGGCCCTTGTGCGGCTTTCCCTGCAACTTCGCCCGCGCTACGGCCCGGCGCTGCTGGCGGGGGCTGAGGCCCTGGGGGATGAAGGCCAATATCAGGCGGCACTGGCAATGCTGGAACGCGCTGATCCCGCTGATCCCTTCGCGCCGGTCCTGGCGCTGCGCCGCGCGGGCTTGCTCGATCGGCTGGACAAGCTGCCGGAGGCCGAGGCGGAGCTCCGCCGGCTATCGGCGCAATTCCCGCGCGCCTTTCAGCCCATGGCGCGGCTTGGGGATATGTATCGTGGGCGGCAGAATTGGCCACCGGCGATTGTCGCCTATGACGCGGCAATCGCGCGGCTTGGTGTGCCCGTTGTCACGCATTGGCCGATTTTCTATGCGCGCGGCATTGCCCTCGAACGCGCCAAGCGTTGGCCAGAGGCCGAGGCAGATTTCCAACGCGCGCTCAGCCTTAGTCCCGAACAGCCCTTGGTGCTGAATTACCTGGCCTATAGCTGGGTGGAGATGGGGCAGAATCTGGTGGAAGCGCGCCGCATGCTGGAACGCGCGGTGGCGCTGCGCCCGAATGATGGGAATATCGCCGATAGCCTGGGTTGGGCGCTGTATAAGCTTGGCGATATTCCGGGCGCAGTGCGCTGGCTGGAAAAGGCGGTCGAGTTGGAATCGCAAAGCAGCGTCATCAATGACCATTTGGGTGATGCCTATTGGGCGCAGGGCCGGCGCCGCGAAGCGCTGTTCCAATGGCGCCGCGCCCTGATCCTGGGGCCTGAGGGTGATGAAGGGCCGAAGATCGAAGCCAAGATCGCGAATGGCCTTGCGCCCCAGCCGGCAGCGGAGACGCGGCGCTGAAAATCTCGGAAGCGGCTCCGGCCAAGGTCAATCTTTTCCTGCATGTCACGGGACGCCGGGCGGATGGGTATCATCTGCTGGATAGCCTGGTCGTGTTTGCCGGCATGGGCGATACGGTCAGCGCCTGTTCGGGGGAAATCCTGTCGCTTGCCATTGAAGGCGCGGAAGGCGCGGCGCTGGAAGCGGAGCCCGATAATCTGGTGCTGCGCGCGGCCCGTGCACTGGCGGAGGCTGCCGGGTTCGAAGGCCATGCGCTGCTGCATCTGCTGAAGCGCCTGCCGGTCGCAAGTGGGATTGGCGGCGGTAGCGCCGATGCGGCGGCAAGCCTGCGCGCGCTCAATCGCGCTTGGGGTCTGGATTGGTCGGAAGCCCGCCTGGCCGAGATTGGCGCGAAGCTCGGCGCGGATGTGCCGGTATGCGTGGGATCCCGCCCCAGGCGCATGGAAGGCATTGGGGAAGTGCTGGGCGCCGCACCCAGCCTGCCGCGCTTTGGCTTATTGCTGGCGAATCCGCGCCTTGCCTTGGCGACGCCGGCAGTATTTCGCGCGCGCCAGGGTGGCTTTTCCGCGCGCGCGCATTTGCCGGATGCCTGGGGGAGTGCCGCTGCCATGGCGGCGGATTTGGCGCGTTTGGGGAATGATTTGCAGGCGCCCGCGATCAGCCTTTGCCCCGCGATTGCTGAGGTTCTGGCGGCGATTTCCGCCAGCCCCGGCTGCCTTTTGGCGCGCATGAGTGGCTCAGGCGCTACCTGCTTTGGTATCTTTCCCAATGCGGCTTCAGCGGCTTCGGCCGCGGCGGCCTTGCCCCCCGCCTGGTGGTGTTGGGGAGGGGGGCTTCACGGCGCCGCCCTTTGAGGGCTAATACGCCCCCGCGGATGGGGCGTCGCCAAGCGGTAAGGCAGCGGTTTTTGGTACCGCCATTCCCAGGTTCGAATCCTGGCGCCCCAACCAGCTTCTTCATTTGATTGCGATTTTCCTGCGCGACGCGGCTTATCAGGGTACCATGCTGCTGCAGGCTAGCCCTGCCGCCTTCCCGCTGCCAAGCTGAGCGATCCTTGCGTGAGGAGGCCAGCATGTCCGCCACAGCGACCCCGTTTCGTCTGCATATCCCCGATGCGGCGTTGCAGGATTTGCAAACCCGCCTGGCGCTGACGCGCCTGCCGGATGAGGCGCCGGAAGCGCCCTGGAAATACGGCACAAGCGTCGCCTATTTGCGCGATCTGCTGGCCTATTGGCAGCAGCGTTTCGATTGGCGTGCGGAGGAAGCCGCGCTGAATGCCTTTCCGCAATTCCGCACAGAATTGCATGGCATTGATCTGCATTTCCTGCATGTGCGTGGCGAAGGGCCAAGCCCCATGCCGCTGCTGCTTTCGCATGGTTGGCCGGGATCGGTGTTTGAATTCCTCGATCTTATCCCACGCTTGACCGAGCCTTCGCGCTTCGGGGGCGATGCGCGCGATGCCTTCACCATCGTGGCACCTTCCCTGCCGGGCTATGGCTTGTCCTTCCAGCCGGGGCAGGCGCGGTTCAGCCTGGAAGCCATTGCCGATTGCCTCGCGGATTTGATGACGGGCGTGCTTGGCTATCAGCGTTTCGGCGCGCAGGGCGGGGATTGGGGCGGCTTTGTATCGTCTCGGCTTGGGGCGGTGCACCCGGAAAAGCTGCTTGGCATTCACTTGAATCTTCTGGCGGTGCGGCGCGATCCCGCGCTGGTGCAAACAGAGAATGAGGCAGAGCGGCGTTATCTGGCGGAGCTTTCGGAATTCCTGAAGGAAGAAACAGGCTATCAATGGATTCAAGGCACGCGCCCGCAAACCCTGGCCTTTGGCCTGACGGATTCACCCGCTGGTCTTGCCGCTTGGATCACGGAAAAATTCAAGGTCTGGACAGATAATGATGGCAGCCCAGAAAGCGCGGTCAATCGGGACAGGATGCTGGCGAATATCGCGCTCTATTGGTTTACGGGCTGCATCGGGGCGAGTTTCCATCCCTATTACGCGCGCATGCATGGGCCCTGGCCGATCCCCGGCACGGTGGATGTGCCAATGGGCTATTGCCAATTCCCGAAAGAAATTCTGCGCCCGCCGCAATCACTCGCTGCACGCACCTATACGGATATTCGCCGCTGGAGCGTCATGCCAAAGGGCGGGCATTTCGCGGCCATGGAACAGCCTGAAGTGCTGGCACGCGAAATCCAGGCGTTTTTCCGGCCGCTGCGCTGATGGTGCGTGTTTGCTTGGGGTTTATGGAAGTGATTTTTTCAGGGGGCGATGATGGATCTGACGCAAGCTGAAGAAGCCTCTCGGCTTTTGGTGACGCATTGGCGCGCGGGCCAGGTGCTGGGCGCGCTGCCTGATGCGCTGCGCCCGCAATCGCGCCTGGAAGGCTATGCGATCCAGACACAGCTTGAAAGGTTAAGCGCGAAGCCCTTGTGGGGCTGGAAAATCGCCGCGACCAGCAGCGCGGGGCAGAAGCATATCGGTGTGGATGGGCCACTGGCCGGCAGGATATTGGCCGAAATGGTCTATCCGAATGGCGCCACGCTGCCCTTCGGCGCCAATCGCATGGCGGTGGCGGAAGCGGAATTCGCCTTTCGCATCGGCCATGCCATCCTGCCGCGCGAAAAGCCTTATGAAATGCGGGAAGTCTTGAATGCGGTGGCGGCGCTGCATCTGGGCATTGAGGTGCCTGATTCGCGCTTTGCTGATTTTGTCACCGCGGGTGCTGCGCAGCTTATCGCGGATAATGCTTGCGCGCATCAATTCGTACTAGGGCCGGAAGCGCCCGCTGCTTGGCGCGGGATGGATCTTGCGCAGCATCGCGTGACAGGGCGCGTTGGCAAGCGGTATGAGCGGGAAGGTGTGGGCGCCAATGTGTTGGGCGATCCCAGAATTGCGCTGACCTGGATTGCCAATGAATTGTCGCGCCATGGTGTGACGCTGGGGGCGGGGCAGATCGTCACCACGGGCACTTGTGTGGTGCCGCTTGAGATTTTGCCGGGTGATGAGGTGGTGGTGGATTTCGGCGCGCTGGGTGTGGCAAGCATGCGCATGTCTTCGACATGACTGATCAGGGCGCCCCGATCACTTACTTATAGTCCCAATAAATCCAGTGTACGCCCGATAATCTTTGCCTCATCAAAGCGCTCAAGCGCGCGGGCGCGTCCTGCCGCACCCATACGCGCGCGGAGTACCCCATCGGTCGTAAGCTGGGACAATGCCTCGGCTAGGGGTGTGATTGTTTCTGGTGGCACCAGCAAGCCAGTCTCCCCCGCTACCACCTGTTCGCGCGGGCCGCGGATATCGGTGGCCACCACGGGCAGGCCGGTCAGCATCGCCTCAATCACGCTCATGGGCAGGCCCTCAAAGTGTGAGGGCAGGCAGAAAACATCCGCTGCCGCCAGCAAGCGCGCGACATCATGCCGATAGCCAAGCCGTTGCAGCCTGGGGCCAAGGGCCGCGGCGGCGCGGGCGAAATGCGGTTCCATATCCTCACCATGGTCGGAAGCCAGACGCTCCCCCACCACCCAAAGCCGCGCATTCTTGGGCGTTGCCTCCATGGCGCGCAGCAATTCCGGATAGCCCTTGTGGCGCACCAGGCGCGAGACCGCGATGATCACGCAATCATCTTCAGCCGCACCTAATTCGTCGCGCAAAGCACGGCGCGCTTCGGGATCGGGATGAAATTGCGCGGGGTCGCGCCCATTCAAAATGGCCGTTGCGTTTGGGTGAATTCCAAGCCTTCGCGCATCTTCGGCTTCTTCGGCGCTGACCGTCAGATAAACATCTGTGATGCGCCCGGCAGCACGTTCAAGCTGAAGCGCCAAGGCACGGCGCCACCAGGGGCCTGGCTGATTGAACAGGAACCCATGGCATGTATAGGCAATGCGCGGCACGCCGGCTGAACGTGCCGCCGCGCGCCCGATCAAGCCACTGATCGGCATATGCGCATGCACCAGGTCGCAATGCTCGCGCTTCAGGAAATCACGCAGGGCCTTATAGGCTTGCCATTGCACCAACGGGTTCATGCTGCGCGCCATCGGCATCGGTTCAATGCGAAAACCCTCTGCGCGGGGAATGTCGAGCAAGGGGCCCTCGGCGCAAAGCCCCACAACCTCATGCCCGCGCGCGCGGGCGCCACGCATCATCGGCAGAATAAAATGCCGCATGGAGAAATCCACATTCGCGATGAAGCAGATTTTCATGGGCACTGCCCCAACTGCCTGCGATGTGTGGAAAGGGGCGAGGACGCGCTCATTGGCCGCGAGGATTAGGCTATTTTCGGGTCAAACGAAATGAGGGCCGCGCGGTCAGCGCTGCGGCCGCCCTATTCGCCCCGCTGCGCTTCCTTGAGCGCCCGGCGAAGTTTGGCGATGCCGATGCGTGTCTGCCCTTCGGCGCAAAGCTGCCGGCCTTCATCCGCCAGCAGCCGCAAATGCGCCGGCGCCTCGGGGCCTAGGGCGGCAAAGCGCCCGGCAAGCTCGGCGCAATATTCGGGGGAATCAGAAATCAGCCGTGGCGCGGCTTGCTGCGCCAGGGCAGGCCAGGAAGCCAACAGCAAAAGGGCGACAACCCAAGGCATAGGCGCCTCATAGGCGGTCCTGCCCTGCCGGGTGATGGCAGTCACATGAAGCCCGCGTCATGCGCGGGAACTGAGTATTAGCTGCGCTTCCAGCCCTGGCCTTGCGGCGCCGGGCTGGCCATCCCGCAGGCGCAATTCCCCGCCATGCAGCGCGGCCACGGCTTTCACCAGGGAAAGCCCAAGCCCTGAACCCGGCAAGGCGCGGGATGGATCGGCACGGAAAAAGCGCTGTCCGGCCCGGGCGCGATCCTCGGCCGCCAGGCCCGGCCCTTCATCTCGCACACTGATTTCGCGCTTGCCGCGCGCGGGGGCGCTCGCGCTCAGGCGGATCGTGCCGCCTTCGGGGGTGAATTTCACCGCATTGTCCAGAAGATTGGCGATGGCCTGCAACACCATGTCGCGATCACCGATCATTTCCAGCCTGTCCGGCCAGGATGTTTCCAGATGCTGGCCGCGTTCTTCGGCAAGCGCCCCATAGACTTCCGCCGCATCGGTCAGCACCGCCGCCAAATCAAAAGATGCGAAGGCGGCACGGCGCGCCCCGGCCTCAGCTTCGGCAATGCGGAGCAATGCCTGGAAGACGCGGCTGATGCCATCCAGATCGGCCATCGTGGTTTCCATGGCCGCCCGTAGGCTTTCCGCATCGGGGGCGCTCAGCAGCGCGTTTTCAAGCCGCATGCGTGCGCGCGCAATGGGCGTGCGCAAATCATGCGCGATTGAATCCGAAACGCCCTTGATGCCGACCATGAGCTGATCAATCCGATCCAGCATGGCATTCATGCTTTCGCCCAATTGATCGAATTCATCGCGCTGCGTCGAAAGTGGCACGCGGCGGGAAAGATCTCCGGCAGCGATGGCACCCGCAGTGGCGGAGGCCGCGCGTAGCCGATCCGCCAGGGCGCGCCGCAGCGCCGCCGCGCCGGCCAGCGCAAAAGCAACGGCAACCGCGAAAGACCAGAGCAAGGCTTCCGAGAGCAGGGTGCGGAGCCTTTCGCGATCCGTCGCATCGCGCCCAACCAGCAGGCGATGGCCCTGATCAAGCGGCACATGATGCAAGCGCGCCGGTACCTCCACCCCATCGCGGCGCACCATATCGGCAGACCAGGAACCTGGCGTTTCCCCCGCCCCTGGCCAACGATCCAGATTGCCGGCCAGGCGATTGCCTGCTGTATCCATCAGCAGATAGATGGCGTGATCATCAATATCCACCGCCAATCTTTCGCCAATCGCGTCCTTCACCGCGGCCGTACCGCCGCCGCGCCAGGCTTCCTGCAGGCCAATCGCATCGGCGCGGATGGCGTCATCAATCTGGCGCGAAAGCGTGCCTGCCGTCCCCCACCAGAGCATGAGTGCAAAGCCCAGTATCGCCGCCAGAAACAGCACGGCGAATAATGCGGCAAAGCGAAAGCCGGCACTTTTCAGATAGGCGCCAACATCGCGCCAGCCGCCCATATCCTCAGCCGGCGCTGCCATGAAACCTCAGGCGTCGGCGCGGATCATATAGCCCGCATTGCGTACGGTATGGATCAAGGGCATGTCAAAGCCGCGATCCACCTTTTGCCGTAGCCGAGAGACATGGACATCAATCACATTGGTCTGCGGATCGAAATGATAATCCCAAACCTTTTCAAGCAGCATGGTGCGCGTGACCACCTGGCCCGCATGGCGCATCAGATGTTCAAGCAGGCGAAATTCGCGCGGCTGCACTTCAATCCGCTTGCTGCCCCGCGTCACGGTGCGTGAAAGCAGATCAACCTCAAGATCGGCCACCGTCAATTTGGTCGCCGGCACTTCCATGGCGGGCCGGCGCGCCAGCGCTTCAATGCGTGCCAGCAATTCCGCAAAGGCGAAGGGCTTGACCAGATAATCATCGCCCCCGGCCTTGAGGCCCTTTACGCGTTCATCCACGGCGCCAAGCGCGGTCAGGAATAGAACGGGTGTCTTGTTGCCCTGGCTGCGGAGCGTTTCCACAATGCGCAAGCCATCCACGCCGCCCGGCAACATGCGGTCCAGGATCAGCAAATCAAAGGGTTCCGAAGCGGCCATGAAAAGCCCATCGCGCCCATTGGCGACATGCTCAACAATGTGCCCAGCCTCTTGCAGGCCCTTTTTCACAAAGCGGGCGACTTCGGCATCATCCTCAACAAGCAGGATTTGCATGGCAGGTAGACTCCAGGAATATTTTAGCTAATCCGGCGTCCGTCACGTTACGCCGCTTTGCCGTAAAGTCCAAAGACGGCACCTTGTTTTCACGTGGAAAGCTGCGGCAAGGCCGCGGTATTTCCGGCCAGGGAATAGGTGCCACAGCGCGAACCATTGATAGGAAAAACGCTGTGGCTCTGGAAAATGGCCTTTTTCACCGGTCAGGCGGCATGCCTTGACCGTTCAGGCGTCAGCGGCAGGCCGTGACCATAATTTCAACCAAATGGCGCGGATCGGCCATATTGGCTTCCACGCAGGCGCGTGCCGGGGCGCCGCCGGCTGGCAGCCAGGCGGTCCAAAGCTCATTCATCGCGCCGCGATCGCGGATATCCTTCAGCCAAATCTGGGCGGACAGCATGCGGGTCTTGTCCGTGCCATTGGCTTCCAGCGCGGCATCAATCTTGGCAATCACTTCGGCCGTCTGGCCCTTGATGTCCTTGGAAAGGTCATCAGCCGTGAGCCCCGCAAGGAACACGAAATTATGATATTCGACTGAGGTTGAAAGGATCTGGTTAGATCCCTGACGATTGATCTTGCTCATTTCTGGCCTTTCAGAAAGGTTGGTCAGCGCCAGGCGCTGGCAGGATTACTAGAACAGAAAGCGCGGGGCGCGAAATCCGCCTGTCAGGCCACCCGATAGGTGCTGCCCGAAGCTGCCGCGCCGATCATGCCCTCAAACACCGCAACGCCATGGATCGCGTCTTCAAGCGGCAGCGGATAGGCCGGCCCGCCGGTGACGGCAGCGGCAAAGGCTGCCAATTCGGCATGTTCGATATCGGTCTTGGGGAAATCCTTGATCCAGGCTTCACCCTCACGCGGGGTGAAGCTCAGCCTCTCATGCCCGTTCAATTCCAGCGCCGCATCCGTGCCATACAAAGCCACGCGCCAGACCCGTGGAGCATAGGCCAGGGTTGCGAAGCAGCCCGTGGCACCAGAGGCAAAAGAAAACAGTCCGGCCGTCGTGTCATCCATGCCATTGGTCAAAGCCCTGGCAAGGGAGCGTACCGTCACCTCGGCAATCGGGCCGGCCAGATTGATCATCATGTCGATCATGTGAATGCCCATGCCGCCCATGCCGCCCAGCGGGCTTTCATGGGCGTCCGTGCGCCACATGCCGGGCTGATAGGATAGCGCGCCCGGCCCGCTGAACTGGCCTTCCACATGTAGCAAGGTACCCAGCGCGCCAGCGGCGATCAGCTTCTTCATCTCGGCCACCGCTGGCAGGAAGCGCCGATTATGGCCAAGCGCCATCACCACCCCCGCCTTCCGGCTGGCGGCAACGGCAGCCTCAGCACTCGCCTTCGTCATGGTGAAGGGTTTTTCGACGAACACATGTTTGCCCGCGCGCGCCGCCGCGATCACCTGTTCGGCGTGCATCTGGTGGGGGGAGGCGATCACCACCGCCTGCACGCGGGGTTCCGCCAGGATGGCATTCAAGTCGGGCAGGATTTTCACGCCCTGGCGCGCGGCCCATTCGGCGGCGCGTTCGGGGCGCCCTGTGCTGCCGGCAATGAAGCGAATGCCCGCATCATTCCGGTTCTGCACACTATCCACCAGGGTCTGGCCCCAGCGCCCCATGCCCACAATGGCGGCTTCAATCATGGTTCTTCCTTGTCCTTGTCATCGTTTCGCAGAATCGCCTGCGCCTTCGCCTTCCAGTACCCGCGCCATGGCGGGCAGGCGTTTGATCCCCCAGGCGATGGCGATGGCCGAAAGCAGCACGGCCGCGAGTGTGGGCAGCGTCATGCCGAAAATCTCCCCCGCCGCGCCGAGCATCAGCGCACCAAGGGCTGGAAAGGCGCGCACAATCAGCCCCCAAAGGCTCAGCACCCGCCCGCGCATGGCGGGGTCGGAGGCGGATTGCGCGAGTGTTTGCGCGCAAATCCCATGCACGGACATGGCCGCGCCCATGATGGCAGCGCAGAGCACGCCAAAGGGAAACCAGCTTGTGGCGATGAAGCCCACCATGGCGAGTGAAATCGCCGCCGGCGCAAAAACCGCGAGTTTGGTGGTGCCATGCATCTTGCCGCGGGCGGAGACAAAGATGCCCGACAATAAGGCGCCAACGCCAAAAGCGGCCGTCAGCACCGCAAGCGCTTCCGCCCCCAAGCCGAATTGCCGTTCCACGTAAGGCGGCAAAATCTCCGGCAGGCTGCGCAGCAGGAGCGCCACAATCGCCGCATAGGTCAGGATTGGCCCCAGGCCCGGATGCCCGGCCACATATCGCAGCCCATCGCGCATTTCGCCCCACAGCGATTTTGTTTTCGCATGCCCCTGCCGTTCCTCGGCCGAGACCTTTAGCAAAGGCGTGGTGGCGGTTGCGATGAAATAGGCCACTGCATTGGCCGCAATGGCGGGCCAAACCCCGGCCACGGCAATCAACGGCCCTGCCAGCGCCGGCCCCACGAAACGCGCCACATTGAAGCAAAGCGAATTGAGCCCGACCGCTGCCGTCAGATCATTGCGCGGCACCAAGCCCGGCATCAGGGATTGGCGCGCCGGCTGGGCGAAGGATGATGCGATGCCGTTCAGCACCTCAAGCACCAGCAAGGTATAGATATCAAGCTTATCAAGCGCCACCAGCAGCGCGATCACGGCGGCCATGACACCGATCATCGCCTGGCTCCAGAAGGTAAGCTTCAGGCGGTCGGTCCGGTCCGCAATGGCGCCCGCAATGGGGCTGATCACCACTGCTGGCGCCAAATCGCAAAACGCTACCATGCCGACCCAGAAGGCACTACCGGTCAATTCCCAGGCGAACCAGGAAATGGCGATGCGATGCATCCAAAGCCCGGTCCAGGAAATCAGGGATGCGGTGAAGAAAACCTTGGCGTTACGGTGGGAAAGTGCGCGCGTCAGAACCGAAAGGGATGCCATGCGCGCGGGCGGCCTTCAGCGTCGCGCGCGGATGTTTTGCGGGCGTTGTGCGCCCGGGTCCATCGGTGGCTGGCCCGTTCCGGCATTGCGAATGCATTCGCGGATCAATTCGTCACGCAAGGTTTGTTGCCGGAAGCTATCGGAACGCAGCCGCGCAACCGGTACATCATTCGTCATGTCGCTGTCACCGAAATTTGAATCTGCCCGCATCAACTGGCCGCGTTCGCGGAAATTGACGACGCGCTCCGCTTCCTGGGTGCAGATGCGCAGCAATTCCGGCGTGGCGCCGGCAGTGGCGGCGCGTGCAGAGGGCGGCGCTTCCTGCTGCGCACAGGCGGCAAGAACAAGCACAAGAAGCAAGGGCAAAAATCGGATCATGAATGGGCTCCCGCCGGAATCGCTCGGGACAATAGCGCGGTAAGGCCGGCTTCGTCGAACCGGCCGGCGGCATCAAGCGGCAGGCTCGCCGCCGCGCGGAGCAATGCCGGGTGCAATTCCGCCCCCGCGGCGCGGATTGTGAAAAACCCCTTGAGCCGCGCAATCCGCCCCATGGCTTCAATCAGCGCCAGCAGCCTGAGGCAAATCGCGAGGCCTTGAGGTGTCGCCAGCCCATGGCGCGCATCCACCGCTTCCGCCCAGCAGGCGGCATCGGCATCGGCCAGCAGCAATTCCATCGCCTCCCCATCCGGGCGGCGGAAGACCAGACGGCGCGGGCTGCCCCAGATCTCTGCCCCCGCCGCCCCGCGCGCCGCTTCCCAGGCGCCCAGCAGATCGCGCGCCGTGACGGCGGGCGTTTCCTCGGGCGGGAAGGGGATGGCGTAGGTCAGCGCCCCATCTGTGCTTGGGATAATCCTGATCGGGCTGGTCATGCGCCCCCTTTCTGGACCGGCTGGGCGCGCCGCGCCAGCCATGAACTGCAAGCCCCCGCTTGACGCGGCGCGCTGGCGCGGCACTCTGACCCGCATGACCGAAATCGCAGACCTGACCGCCTCCGAAGCTGCGCGGCGCATCGCCGCTGGCTCCCTCACCGCCTCTGCCCTTGCCGAGGCTTGCCTTGCCCGAATCACAGAGCGTGAGCCTGAGGTACGCGCCTTTGCCTGGCTGGACCCGGCGCTGGTGCGGCGCGGGGCGGCGGCCATGGATAAGGGCGGGCCGCCGGCGCCGCTCAAGGGCATTCCTTTTGGCGTGAAGGATGTGCTGGATACCGCCGATATGCCTTCCCAATATGGCTCACCGATTTGGGCGGGGCATCGGCCGCGGAGTGATTCGGCAGCGGTCGCCATGGCGCGTGCGGCCGGCGCGCTCATTATCGGCAAGACCATCACGACGGAATTCGCCACGCGCCATCCGGGCGCCACGACCAACCCGGCCAATAAGCACCATACGCCGGGTGGGTCTTCATCCGGTTCGGCGGCGGGTGTGGCGGCGGGGTTCTTCCCGCTGTCCTTCGGCACGCAAACCGGTGGCAGCATCATCCGCCCGGCGGCGTTTTGCGGCATAGTCGGCTTCAAGCCGAGCTTTGGCGCCATCCATCGCGGCGGCATGAAGGTAATGAGCGAAAGCCATGACACGATCGGCGTCATGGCGCGCAGCGTCGCTGATTGCGCGCTTTCCATGGGCGCGATGACGGGGCGCGATTACGGCAACCCCGAAGCCAGACTACCGCGCGCGCCGCGCCTGGCTTTTACCCTTGGCCCGCCCGCTGCAAAGGCCGCGCCCGAGACGCTGGCGCTGATGGAACGCGCCATCGCGGCCTGTCGCAAGGCTGGCGCTGAGGTGGTGGACATCACCCTGCCCGAGGTGATGACCGAAGCCTTTGAAGCGCATGAATATGTGACGAATATGGAAAGCCTGCAGTCGCTCGGCTGGGAATTGGTGGCAGCGCGGGCGCAGCTTTCCGATGTGATCAAGGAAAAGCTTGATTGGGCGAAGCGCTTCCCAACCGCGCAGCTTGATGCCTGCAAGCTGGTGCAAGCCAATGCGCGCGCCGCGCTGCCCGGCGCGATTGAAGGTTTTGATGCGGTGATCACTGCTTCGGCGGCGGGTGAGGCGCCGGCGGGCATTGGCTGGACCGGCGATCCTTCCTTCAATTCGCTCTGGACGCTGCTGCATGGGCCATGCGTGACCGTGCCGGCGGGGGTGGGGCCGAAGGGCCTGCCGCTTGGCGTGCAGATTGCCGGGCGCATCGGTGAAGATGCCAAGGTGCTGGCGATTGGGGAATGGGTGAGCCAGGCGCTTTAAGGCGCCTGAACGGCCAAAAAGAATAGGCGCGCTACCGCACCATGCTATACCCCGGCACGCCTTTCAGCGCCTCGGTCGTATCAAAATCGCGCAGCACGGCGTCGTCGGCCATTTCAACCTCAACGCAGCGATCGGCGTATTTGCCGGCCAGATGTCGCGCACCGACATCGCCGGTGATCGCCAGCATCTCGGGCAGAAATTCGCGTGACCAGAGCATGGGATTGCCCTGCTTGCCACGGAAGGTCGGCATGACAATCGCGCGGCCTTCTTCCGGATCAAACGCCGCCATCAGCCGATCGAGCATCGCCGCACTCACCAGCGGCATATCGCCCAGGCACACCATAAAACCTTCGATATCTTCGGGCAAAGCACGCAGCCCTGCCTTGAGTGACGCGGAAAGCCCCTGCGCGTAATCCTCGGCAATGGCGAATTGCACGGCGCGCCCAGCAAGGGCTTCTTCTACCCTGTCATGCTCATGACCCGTGACGACTATGATCGGCCGAGCATGGGAAGCGAGCACCTGTTCCACCACGCGCACCACCATCGGCACGCCATCATTATCCGTGACCAGCAGCTTGTTCAGCGGCGCCATGCGCCGAGACCGCCCGGCAGCCAGCACAATGGCCCCCACACGGCGCCCGCGGCGCGGCGCAAGGGCGGGCGGTGGCGTGCGCGGCGCCTGTTCGCGCGGCAGGGGGCGCAATTCGATTTCCTTGAGCAATCCGCCAACACCCATGGCGCCGATATCTTCCGGCGTCACGGTAAGCCCCGCGAAAAGCCGTTGCAGCACCCAATCAAAGCCATTCAGCTTGGGGCTGCGTGCGCAGCCAGGCAGCACCATGGCGGGTATTTTGCCGATATGGCCAAGGCAGAGCAGATTGCCGGGGTCAACCGGCATGCCGAAATGATCAATCACGCCGCCAGCGCGCACAATGGCAGCCGGGCCAACATCGCGCCGATCCACCACGGCGGAAGCACCGGCCACCAGCAACATCTCAGCGCCCGCACGGCGTAGCCTGGAAAGCGCATCGGATATCGCAACCGTGTCATGGCGTACGCGTTCAATGGGCAATAATGTCCCGCAAAGTCCCGCGATGCGTTCTTCTGTTGCCTCCACCGCGCCTTCCATGACGCTTTCCTTGATGCCGGGCAATTCAGACAGCACCAGGCCAACTTTCAAGGCACGGAAGGGATGAATGGCCAGCACGGGACCCGCGCCACTTTTCGCGACAGCTTCCACCACGCCCAGCATTTGCCCAGGCACGGCAAAGGGAATCACCTTAATGGTCGCGACCATTTCCTTGGTGCTGACGGGCGTGAAATTGGGCAGAGTCGCAATCGTCAGGCTTTCATCCACCGCATTCATGCGCGCGATGCGCCTGGTATCCAGCACCAAAAGCCCAGCGGTTTCCGCCAGGATATTCACGCGCCCCGTGGCGGCGCGGGAACGCGCGAGTAAAGGCACGGCCAGCACTTGGCCCAGCCGCTCAGCGGCCTCATCTTCCGGCACATCACCCACTTCAAGCCGCGCGGCAATGACTTCCCGATGGCCGCCGTCACGCAGCGCGGCGATGGCGCCATCATCCAGCACCGTGCCTTTTTTCAAGACGCGGCCGGTCAGGCGCATCGTATGCGCCAGGATCGCGCCTTTCGCTTCTTCAAGCCGCGTCGGGCCGAAAATCATGCCGCAACACCAGGGATGGGCCGCACAGCACCAAGCGCGGCACCGCGCCGGGCAGCTACGATTTCCGCCATGATGGAAAGCGCAATTTCCGGCGCCGTGATGGCCTCGATATTCAAGCCAACCGGCGCATGGATCCGCCCCAGTGCCGCCGCATCATGACCAAGCTCAGTCAGGCGCGCGACGCGCTTCGCGTGTGTGCGCCGGCTGCCGAGCGCGCCGATATAAAACGCCTCGCTCTTCAACGCGGCATCCAAGGCGGGATCATCCAACTTCGGGTCATGCGTCAGGGTCACCACCGCCGTGCGCGCATCTGGCGCCAAAGCTGCCATCGCCTCATCCGGCCAATCGGTGGAAAGCGTCACGCCTGGCAGGCGTTCTTCGCTGGCAAAGGCGCGGCGCGGGTCCACCACCACCATGGCAAAGCCAAGCGGCGCGGCCATCGGCGCCATGGCCTGCGCGATATGCACGGCACCCACCACGATGATGCGTAGCGGCGGGTTATGCGGATGGATGAACCAGGTCTCATCGCCCAGCGCCACATTACCCGCTTCTTCGCTGCCGAGCGCGGCCTTGGACGCTTCCACCAGCGCCTCGGCCATCTCATCACCGGGCCAAAGCATTTGCGCGCCATCGGAAAGCCTGGTCAGCAGCACTACCGGGCGCTTGGCGGCGCGTTCGGCTTGCAGCCGCGCAAGGATCGCGGATTTCATGACAAGGGCTCCACAAACACCTTCACCTTGCCGCCGCAGGACAGGCCAACTTCCCAGGCACGTTCATCGGAAATCCCGAAATCGAGCAATTGCGGCGCGCCGCTTGCCATGGATTGCCGCGCGGCATCCGCGACCGCCCCTTCAATACAGCCGCCGGAAACGGAGCCCGCCAGCTTGCCCGATTTGGTGATGGCAAGGCGCGATCCTGCCGGGCGCGGCGAAGACCCCCAGGTTTCCACCACGGTGGCAATGGCGACATCTTCTCCCGCTGCCTTCCAAGTGGCGGCGATGGCCAGGATATCTTCGGCATTGTCGTTTTGGGTCATGCGACCATCATCCTTCTGCTTTGGCCGGTGCGCGGATCGGATAAGGTTTGGATCAGTGCGCGCAGGCTTTCAAGATTATGCACGGGCCGGAAATCATCCACATGGGGCAGGATGGCACGAATGCCCTGGGATTTCGGTTGAAAGCCCGAAAAACGCAACAGCGGGTTGAGCCAGATCAGACGCGTGCAGGATTGCCGCAGCCGATCCGTGGCCTCCGCCAGCCCCGCCGCACCTTCGCGGTCCAGCCCATCCGTGATCAGTAGCACCACGGCACCTTGGCCCAGCACACGCCTGGCCCATAGCTTGTTGAACAGGCCAAGGCTTTCGCCAATCCGCGTGCCGCCCGACCAATCGGGCACGATATGGGACACCATCTCGAACGCGAATTCCGGATCACGATGGCGCAATTGCCGCGTCACATTGGTCAGCCTGGTGCCGAACAGGAAGCTATGCACCCGGTCCCGTTCATTGGTGACGGCATGCAGGAAATGCAGCAGGATTTGCGCATAGCGCGCCATGCTGCCGCTGATGTCACACAGCACCACCAAGGGCGGCGGCTTTTCCACGCGCTGCTTATGTTCCAGCTTCAGGATATCGCCCCCAAGCCGCAGGCTTTGGCGCAAAGTGGCGCGCAAATCCACAACGCGCCCTGCGGGATGCGTGCGAAAGCGCCGCGTTGGTTTTTCATCAAGCGGCAGGGTCAGCTTGCGGATTTCCTGCTTGGCCGCGGCGATTTCAGCCGCCGACATGGCCTCAAAATCCAGCTTTTGCAGTTTTTCCCGGTCACTGACCGTGAAGCTCATATCCTGGCGCGGCGGTTCTGGTTCGGGCGGGCGGGGCTTTGGCTTTTCGCCCTGCATGGCTTCTGCCAAACGCCGAGACGCGGGGGGCGGCTTTTCCGATTGCGGCTTATGGCCATCCAGCGCGGCCATGGCAGCGGCATGGGCGGCGGCTTCCGGGTCACGCCAGAATAATTGGAAGGCCTGGTCGAACAGTTCAAAATGCTCACGCCGATGCACCATCACGGCGCGGAGCGCGGCATGCACCTGCCTTCGATCCCCGATCTCAATCGCGTTCAAGGCAGCAAGGGCGCTGAGTGCCTCACCCGGCCCGAGCGGCAGGCCGGAACGGCGCAATAACCGCGTGAAGGCCAGCAAATTGGTCGCGATATGTCCGCCCGCGCTGTGCGCCGCTGCCAGCAAGGGCTGGCCGCCGGCAATGATGCGGGCAGGGTCGCGATCCGGCGTCACCCGGCCCGAGCCTCCGCAATCAGCCGCGCCGCTTCCTCGCCCTTCAGCTTGGCGATGTCATCCTGGTATTTCAGCAAAACGCCGAGCGTTTCATCCACCACGCCCTGTTCCAGCGCCTTGGCATCAAGGGCGGCGAGCGCCTGCGCCCAATCAATCGTCTCCGCGACACCGGGGAGTTTGAAGTAATCACCCTCACGCAGCTTTTGCACAAAGGCGACAACCTGGGCGGAAAGCGCTTCCGGCAGACCAGGGGCGCGCAGCTTCAGAATGGCGCGTTCGCGCGCCGCATCAGGGTAATCCACCCAATGATAAAGACAGCGCCGACGCACCGCATCATGCACTTCACGCGTGCGGTTTGATGTGATGATCACAACCGGCGGGGTTGCCGCCTTTACCGTGCCAAGCTCAGGAATCGTGATTTGGAAATCAGCGAGGATTTCAAGCAGAAACGCCTCAAAAGGTTCATCTGCGCGATCAAGCTCATCTATCAGCAGCACGGCGGGGCTGCCTTCCAGCGCATCCAGCAAGGGCCGCGGTTGGAGGAATTTGCGGTCATAAATCCCGCGATCAAGCGCGGCGGGGTCCACATCACCGGCAGCTTCCGCAAGCCGGATCGCCATTAATTGCCGCGCGTGGTTCCATTCATAGGCGGCAGCCGAAATATCCAAGCCATCATAGCATTGCAGCCTGACCAGCCGGCGCGGCAGGCGCGCGGCCAGTACTTTCGCAATTTCCGTCTTGCCCGTGCCCGGTTCGCCTTCCAGGAAAAGCGGCCTTCCCATGGTCAGTGCCAGATGGATGGTGGTGGCCAGCGCGCGGTCCGCAACATAGCCACCAGAGCCGAGCAGCGCCTGGGTTTCGGCAACGCTGGCGGGCAAGCTCACTTGAACATCAACGCGACAATGACAAGCCAGATCGCGCCCCCCACCCAGGCGAGCAGCGGAATGCCAAGCGGGGCTTCCGGCAGCAATTCAAAGATGGAAATGCCACCGCCGGTCACGGGCGGGGCGGGCAGGGGGGGCGGGGCAGCACCAGGGGCCGCGGCAGCGGGTTCCGCGGCGGCGACCGCGGCGGCGAAGCGGTCAAAGAATTGATCGGACATTTGCTTGGCGGTCGCATCAATCAGCCGCGCGCCAAGCTGCGCCATCTTGCCGCCGACCTGCGCCTTGACCGCGAATTTCAGCAAGGTCTCATTCGGTCCGGTTTCTTCCAGGGACACGTCAGCACCCCCTTTGGCGAAGCCCATGGCGCCGCCATTGCCTTCCCCGGTGATGGTATAGGAAGCCGGCGCCTGGATGTTTTCCAGCTTCACCTTGCCGCCAAACTTCGCCGCCATGGGGCCGATCTTGACTGATACCTTGGCCTCAAAGGCGTCATCGGCGGTCTTCGTCACGCTTTCGCAGCCGGGAATCGCGGCCTTCAGCATTTCGGGGTCGTTCAGCGCGTCCCAGACGCGCTGGCGGGGCGCTGGGATGCGGCGCTCGCCATTCATATCCATGGGGTGTTCTCCTGCTGCCCCCCAAACTAGGGGCGCAAGGCCAAGGGGGAAAGGGGGCGCCCCCTTGTGGCGCGGCTGATCATCCGGCAATCACGCTTTTGACGGGTATCAGCCCGCATGTCTTGAGGGAGGCCCTGGCCCATGAAAACGACCAGCTTCGCCCTGATGCTGTTTCTTGCCCTGCCCCTGCCGGTTCAGGCCGCCGGGGTTTCAGGTGCGGGCATGAGCCTTTTATGGGGCCTGCCCTTTGCCGGGCTTTTGCTGTCCATCGCACTGATGCCGCTGGTGGCGGGGCATCTCTGGCACCATCACTACGGCAAAATCGCCGCCGGCTGGGCCCTGCTGTTGGTGCTGCCTTTCGCTGCCGTATTCGGGCCTGAGGTCGCCGCTTCCGAGGTCTGGCATATCCTTTTGCAGGAATACATCCCCTTCATCGCCCTGCTGCTGGCGCTTTACGTCACCGGCGGCGGCGTGCTGCTGAAGGGCACGCTGATCGGCACCCCCGCCACCAATACCGCCTTGCTTGCCTTTGGCACCGTAATCGCGAGTGTCATGGGCACCACTGGCGCTTCCATGTTGCTGATCCGCCCGGTGCTGCGCGCCAATGCCTTCCGCCAGCGCAAGATCCATACCTTCGTGTTCTTCATATTTCTGGTCAGCAATATTGGCGGATCGCTGACGCCGCTGGGTGACCCGCCGCTCTATCTGGGCTTCCTGAAGGGCGTGTCATTCTTCTGGACCACGACGCATATGTTTGGCGAATTCCTGGTCTGCGCGGTGCTGCTGCTTGCGGCCTATTATGTGCTGGATAGCTGGGCTTGGGCGCGCGAAAAGCCGGTGGCACCGGTCATTGAAAAGCGCGAGGCGCTCTCCATCGAAGGCTATGCCAATCTTTGGTTGATTGGCGCGGTGGTGCTGATGGTGCTGGCGCAGGGCTATTGGCGGCCGGGCGATGTGGCGCTGTTTGGCGACAAGATCGGCCTTGAAAGGCTGGTGGGTGTGGCGGTTTTTGTTGGCATTGCCGCCATTTCCATGTGGGTCACGCCGCGGCAGTTGCGGGAAGATAATGGCTTTGCCTGGGGTGCCATTCTGGAAGTGGCGAAGCTTTTTGCCGCCATTTTCGTGACCATGGCCCCCGTTCTCGCCATTTTGCGCGCCGGCACGGCGGGCGCGGCGGCGCCCTTGGTGGCGCTGACCTCCGGTGCGGGTGGGGAACCGATCCCTTGGGTCTATTTCTGGCTGACCGGCGTGCTTTCCTCCTTCCTTGATAATGCGCCGACCTATCTGGTGTTCTTCAACCTGGCCGGCGGTGATCCTGGCTATCTGATGACCCAGGGCGCGCTGACGCTGGCGGCAATTTCCTGCGGTGCGGTCTTCATGGGGGCCAATTCCTATATCGGCAATGCGCCGAATTTTATGGTCAAGGCGATTGTGGAAGAACAGGGGGAACGCATGCCATCCTTCTTCGGCTATTGCGCCTGGGCTGTGGTGTTTCTGATCCCCATCTTCATCCTGATCACCTTCATTTTCTTCCGAGGATAAAGCCATGCCTTATGTGATCGCCGATGACCTGCCCGATGAACCCGCGGGGGTGCGGTTCCGCCGCCTGCTGGACGCGCCGGAAATCCTGCAAATGCCGGGGGCACATTTGGGTATTGCGGCCTTGCTGGCGAAAAAGGCGGGGTTTGAGGCGCTCTATATGTCAGGCGCTGCCATGTCCGCCACCATGGGGCTGCCCGATCTTGGCATGATCACGGTGGATGATGTGTCCTGGCATGTGCGCCAGGTGGTGCGCGCTTCCGGCCTGCCGGTGCTGGTGGATGGCGATACCGGCTATGGTGAGGCGCTTAACGTCATGCACATGGTGCGCTGCTTTGAAGAAGCCGGCGCGGGCGCCGTGCATCTGGAAGACCAGTTGCTGCCCAAGAAATGCGGCCATTTGAACGACAAGAAACTGGCCCCGGTGGATGAAATGGCCGCCAAGGTTGCGGCAGCGC
>JBIIGZ010000022.1:0-24845 GCA_044236185.1 Roseomonas sp.
CCATCGGGCCGCGCGCGCGCCACTTCCGCCGTGCCGATGGTGCCTCCCGCGCCGGTGACGTTGCGTATCACCACAGGTTGGCCAAGTGCTGCCGCCATGTCATTCTGCATGAGCCGGGCCACGATATCGGATGGCCCGCCGGCGGAGAAATTCACCACCAGCGAGATTTGCGCTGAGGCAGGCAGCGCCCAAGCGCCAAGGATCGCGGCGAGCGCGATGAGACATCTCTTCATTCGTTTCCTCCTGCCCGCTTGTCGGCGCGGGCTGATGAGGGCAGGCTAAACCGGGAAAGTGAGCGAAGGGAAGCGCCATGAATGAGACCATGACGGGGCGCATAGCCGCCTATTGCGTTGCCCCCCGAGCGAGAAGGAATGGAGCGTAACCAATGACCGCAAGCTATGATCTGAAAGGCAAGACCGCGCTGGTGACGGGGGGTGCTTCCGGCATTGGCTTGGCCACCGTGGAAATGCTGGCTGCCAATGGCTGCAGGGTCGCGATCAACCATTTGGCGGGGGATGAGCGTGGAACCGCCGAAGTGGCGCGGCTGCGCGGCCTGGGGCGGGATGTGATTGCCGCACCCGGCAATGTGGCCGATGCGGCGGATTGCAAACGCATGGTTGAACAGGCGGTGGCTGACCTCGGCCGCTTGGATTATCTGGTGAATAATGCGGGCACGCCTGGGACAAAAACCACGATTGCGCCCAATGAATTCGACCGGCTGACGGAAGAATTATGGGACACGGTGCTGCAGGTTAATCTGCTTGGCGTTTTTCGCTGCACCAAGGCGGCCGCGCCCGCGCTGCGCGCCGCCGGTGGCGCGGTGGTGAGTGTGGCTTCCATTGCCGGCCTTAATCACGCCGGGTCTTCCATGGCTTATGGTGCGACCAAGGCGGGGGTCGTGAGCCTGACCAAGAACCTGGCGCGCGGACTGGCGCCGGAAGTACGCGTGAATGCGGTGGCGCCGGGGGCGGTTGATTCCACCTGGATGATTGAATGGACCGAAGAACAGCGCCGCGGCAGCATCGAAAACGCGCTGCTGAAGCGCCGCTGCACCACAGCAGATCTGGCGGAAGTGATGGTGTTTTTGCTGGCCGGTGCGGCTATGGTGACCGGGCAGACCATTGTGGTGGATGGGGGGCTGACCCTGTAGGGCCTTTTCAGTGGTGCCGGCCACGCTGCCGACGCCCATAGGCCGGGCCACTAAAGGCGGCCAGCATGGCCAGATGGCTGCCATGGTCAGCATCCCGCAATGGCAGGCGGAACAGCCTGCCTTGCCCGTCGCGCATATGGAGTTCGGCGCCGGCGCTGGTTTCAAGCAGCGCAACACAGGTGAAAGCGGCTTCGGTGGTTTCAACGCGACGGTTGGTAAGCATGGATTTTTCGCTCCTCAGAATCACGTTTGTTGTGACGCCCTTAAGAAAAGCCCATCCCTGGTTGTTGAACAGTTAACAGGAATGGTTTCTGAGTGATTTTCTTGCTAAGAGTTTTTTGGTATTAACCAGAAGTAAAATTTCTCAACCAAAGGTTCCCGTCATGGTGCAGATCAATGCCGAGCGTTTCCTTGCCGATCTTCATGAGCTGCGCAAAATCGGCGCCTATAAGACCGGCGTACATCGCCCGACCTTCTCGCCGCAGGATATGGAAAGCCGGCATTGGCTGGTGGAAAAACTGCGCGAATGCGGGCTGGAAGCAAGCATTGATGGCATTGGCAATGTCTATGGCCGCCACAAGGGGCCTGGGCCGCATTTGCTGGTGGGCAGCCATATTGAAAGCCAGAATTACGCGGGCTGGCTTGATGGCGCGCTTGGTGTCATGGCTGGCGTTGCCTTGGCGCGCGCTGGTCTGCCGGTGGATGTTGCGGCCTTTGCTGATGAGGAAGGGCATTTCGAAGGTGGCTTCCTCGGCAGCCGTTCCATGATTGGTGATTTGACGGAAGCCGAGATTGATCGGAGCCGCAGCCGCAATGATGGCACGCCCTTGCGCGATGCGCTGGCCGCCGCAGGGCTGGCCGGCAAGCCGCGCATGCAATTGGAACCCAGGCGGCATAAGGGTTTCTATGAAATGCATATCGAACAGGGCACGCAGCTTGAAAGCGCAGGACTGCGGGTTGGCGTGGTGACGGGCATTGTCGCCATTTGGCAATGGCGTATTCAATTCCAGGGTCAGCAGGATCACGCCGGCGGCACCACCATGGCGGAACGCAAGGACGCCGGGCTGTCCGCTGTACGCCTGCTGGCCGCGATTGACCAGGAATTCCCGCGTATCTGTGGCCCACGCAGCACCTGGACCACGGGGCGCATCAGCCTTGACCCCGGCGCGCCTTCCATCATTCCCGGCAGTGCGGATGTACTGTTTCAATTCCGCGATGTGTCTGTGCCCGTGCTGGAACGCATGGAAGCAGGGCTGCGCGCCTTGGTACAGGAAAGCAATCGGCGCGAGAAATGCCCTGCGACTCTCACGCAAATGAGCCGCGCAACGCCCGCCATTTGCGACCCGGCCATGATGAAGGCGCTGGAACAGGCGGCGGAAGCCCATGCGCCGGGCTTGTGGCAGCAAATGCCCTCAGGTGCTGGGCATGATGCGCAATATATCGCGCGGTTGATGCCCGCTTCCATGATCTTCGTGCCTTCCATTGGCGGCATCAGCCATCATTGGGCGGAAGACACGAAGGATGAGGATTTGGCGCTGGGCTGCCAGGTACTCGCCAGCGCTGCCGAGAAATTCCTGGTGGGGTGAAGAGCCCCGCTATTCCAGCTTGATATTCGCTTCCCGGATCACGCGGCCGAATTTCTCCGTCTCGCTCCGCAGAAAGGCTTCGGCCTGAGCCGCAGAATTGGGCTGCACCACCATGGCAAGCTGGGTGTAGCGCGCGACGACTTCCGGGTCCTGCGCTACCTCATTCAACGCCGCATTCAGTTTTTCGATGATGGTGGAAGGCGTGCGGGTGGGCGCCAGGATGCAGTTCCATTCATACGCCTCATAACCCGTAAGCGTATCGCCAATGGCGGGCAGATCCGGGAAGGCCGCGATGCGCCCACGCCCGGTATGCGCCACGGCGCGCACGCGCCCACCCTGCACGAAGGGCAAGGACACATTCGAATTGCTGAAGAAGTAACCGACCTGCCCGGCCACCACATCGGTCAGGGCCGGCCCGCCACCGCGGTAGGGCACATGGTTCACCGTAATGCCCGCCGCGCGTGTGAACAATTCCAAGGCTAGATGCTGCGCCGAGCCATTCCCGGATGACGCCCAATCGAGCGACCCTGGCCGCGATTTGGCGAGCGCAATCACATCAGCCAGGGATCGCGGCGCCTGGGACGGATGCATCACCAAAAGCATCGGCACCTGCATGGGCAGGAAGACCGCTTTCAGATCAGCCAGCGCATCAAAGGAAACCCTGATCAGGAAGGGGTTGATCGCAAGCGGTGTTGCATCATGCAGCAGCGTATAGCCATCGGGTGCCGCGCGCGCGACTTCAGCGGCACCAATGCTGCCCGAAGCACCTGGTCGGTTTTCAATCACGAAGGGCTGGCCAAGCTTTTGCCCGAGCTTCGGGAAAATCATGCGCGCCGTGGTATCGGCACCGCCACCAGGTGGCCAGGGCACCACCACGCGTACGGGACGATTGGGCCAATCGCTACCCTGCGCCTGAGCCGACGGCGAAAGGAATGGGGTTGCCAAAATCGCCGACAGCAGCGCCCGGCGACCAGGATTGAAGTGAGTCATCATGCTCCCTTTCATGCCGCGCGGCGGATAAGGTCGGATGCGCGCTCCGCCAGCATCAGCACTGCCGGATGAATGTTTGAGGATGGCACCAGCGGAAAGACCGAGGCATCCACCACGCGCAGGCCCTGTACGCCGCGCACACGCAATTCCTCATCCACCACGGAACGCTGATCCGCACCCATGCGATTGGTGCCGCAGGGGTGATACACGGTAGTGCCATTGCTACGGATATAATCCAGCATTTCATCTTCTGAATCCGTGCTGGGGCCGGGATATTGTTCGCTTTCGATCAAGCCGGCGAAAGGCTCGGTTGCGGCAATGCGCCGGCCGAGCTTGGCGGATTCCAGCATGATGCGAATATCGGATGGCGCGGTCAGGTAATTCGCCCGGATCACGGGCTTGTCCGCGACATTGGGCGAACGCAGCGTCAAATCACCGCGGCTATCGGGGCGGCAGACGCAGAAATTGAAGGTAAAGCCGGGATGCTTCGCGAGTGAATTCGCCGAAGTCCCCTGATTGCCGCCCAGGCTGAAATTGACGAATTGGAACTGCACTTCGGGTTCTTCAGACCCCGGCAGTACGCGGGCAAAAAGGCTTGCTTCCGAAGCGCCCACCGCCATCTGGCCCTTGCGACGCAGCGCCCATTCCAAGCCAAGCCCAGCCGCGCGGATGGGGTTGGCCATGATTTCATTCAGCGTGCCGCATGGCTTGGTGCGATAGGCAAAGCGCACCATGAAATGGTCCTGCAAATTCTTGCCGACTTCCGGCGCATTCACCTTCACTTGAATGCCCATTTCCTGCAGCGCATTCGCCTCACCAATGCCCGACAGCATCAGCATTTTCGGGCTTTCGATGGCGCCTGAGGACAAAATAACCTCCCGCCGCGCGCGATAGGTTTCTTCACCCGCCGGGCCGCGCACCACCACGCCAATAGCGCGGCCATTTTCAATCAGGATGCGCTGGCCCAGCCGTTCGGTTTCCACGCGCAGATTGGGCCGCTTCAAGGCAGGGCGCAGATAGGCCACAGCCGGGCTCCAGCGCCGCCCGCGATGCACATTCAATTGATTGGGCGCAACACCTTCATACCAATCGCCATTATTGTCGCGGTTGCGCGTGAAGCCCAACTTCACGCAGGCCTCCACAAAGGCGCGGCAACCAGGTGAGGGTTCCGGCACCTCGGCAATCTGCATCGGGCCATCCTTGCCGCGAAATTCGCTCTCAGGCCCCGCGAAGCTTTCCAACCGCTTGAAGTAAGGCAGACAGTCTTCATAGGACCAGCCGCGCGCGCCGGATTGCGACCAGCGATCATAATCGCGCGGGCTGCCGCGCAGAAACACCAAGCCATTGACGCTGCCCGAACCGCCAATCACGCGCCCGCGCGGCCAATAGACGCTGCGCCCGCCGAGCTCCCCTTCCGCTTCGGTCTGGTAGTTCCAATCGAATTTCTTCGTCACATAAAGCCGCGCAAAGCCCATGGGGATGTGGATCCAGGGGTTGCGATCCCAGGGGCCGGCTTCCAGCATTGTGACACTCGTGCCGGGGTCTTCCGATAGCCGCGTCGCCAGCACGCAGCCGGCCGAACCCCCACCCAGAATGACATAATCCGATTCGTGCTGCGCCATGGCGGCTGCCCCCCTGTTTCTGGAAGCAGCATGCCATTACCCCTCGGCAAGCTGCAATCTTGGTCTATAAGAGGGCATGGAATGGTCCTCGATTTACGGCTTTTTGGGCTTTCTGGGCGCCTGCTTCGCGGCGGCCATGTCGGGCGCTGTCTTCACCCCAGGGCCCTGGTATGACGCGCTGACCAAGCCGCGCTGGTGCCCGCCCAATTGGCTCTTTGCCCCGGCCTGGGGGGTGCTGTTCCTGATGATCGCCATTGCCGGCTGGCTGATTTGGGAAGCTGTGGGCTTCGCCGGCGGCGCGCTGGCGATTGGGCTTTATGCGCTGCAATTGGTGCTGAATGCCGCCTGGTCCGGCATATTTTTTGGTATGCGGCGGATGGATTTGGCCTTTGCCGAGCTTTGCCTACTGTGGCTTTCCATCCTGGCCTGCATCATCGTCTTTTGGCCGATTGATGTCCGCGCGGCATGGCTGATGGTGCCCTATCTGGCCTGGGTGAGTTTTGCCGGGGCGCTCAATTTCGCCATGTGGCGGTTGAATCCGGGCTTGGCGCGCTGACCATTGCACCAAGGCGCCGAAGGCGGTGAGATAGGGCAAATAACGCCGGAGCCCACGCCGTGATCCGCCTTTTCGCCCTCGCCCTGATGGGCCTGCTTTCCCTGCCCGCCACCGCGCAGCATTTGCGTATTGGCATTGCTTCAGACCCTGATGTGCTGGACCCCACATTGTCGCGCAGCGTGGCCGCGCGGCAGGTTTTTGCCGCCATGTGCGACAAGCTGGTGGATATTGATGAAAAGCTGAACATTGTGCCGCAGCTGGCGACGGCCTGGCGCTGGGAAGATCAGGGCCGCGCGCTGGTGCTGACACTCAGGCCCGGTGTGCGCTTTCATGATGGCGCGGCGCTGGATGGCGAAGCTGCGGCGATTGGGCTGCGTCGGCATATCGAAACCGCGGCATCCACGCGCAAGGCGGAACTGGGCCCAGTGCGCGAGGTGGCGGCGACCGGCCCGATGGAGGTCACCATCCGGCTATCCGAGCCCTTCGCGCCCTTGCTGGCGGCGCTAACAGATCGTGCGGGCATGCTGGTTTCACCGCGTCAGGCGCAGGTGCTGGGTGCGGATTTTCAGCGCGAACCTGCCTGCGCCGGCCCGTTTCGCCTCACGCGCCGCGTGGCGCAGGACAGGATCGAACTTGAGCGTTTCAATGAATATTGGAACGCAGCTGCCATTCATGCGCAGCGCGTGACTTATCGGCCCATCACCGATGCCACGATCCGCATGGCGAATTTGCGGGCTGGCGCGTTGGATGTGGTGGAACGCATCAGCCCTTCCGATGTGGCGGATATTCGCGCGGATCGGCGCACAAGGTTGGTGGAAGCGCCATCGCTCGCTTCCTTCTACATCGCGATCAATGTCGCGCATGGGCCGGCAGCCAATACGCCCTTGGGGCGGGATGCGCGGGTGCGCGAAGCCCTGGAACGCGCCATTGACAGGCAAGCTCTGGTGAATGTGGCTTTTGAGGGGCTTTGGCTTCCGGGCAATCAATCAGTCCCGCCGGGCCATGCCTTTTATGCCAATAGCCAGCCGATTCCGCCGCGCGATGTGGCGCGGGCGCGTGCGCTACTGCGTGAAGCCGGGCATGATCGCGTGCGGATGAAGCTTTCCGTTCCGAACACCACAGATTACCTGCAAGCATCAGAAGTTATCCAGGCCATGGCGCGGGAAGCTGGCATTGATATTGAATTGCAAGTTATCGAAACCGCTACCTTGCTCCGCCAATGGACGGCCGGCGACTTTGAATCGCTGATCATCCAATGGTCAGGCCGTGTCGATCTGGACCAGAACCTGTATAACTTCAACGCTTGTGGCCAGGCTTTGAATGGTGGGCGTTATTGCAACCCGGCACTTGATACGCTGCTGAATACGGCGCGGCAGAGTGTTGATCCGGCAGCGCGTGCCGCGGCTTATGAGGCAGCGGCGCGGATCTATCTGGCGGATCGGCCTTATATCTATCTGTGGCATCCACGCGTCTTGCATGGCGTGGGCGCCGCGATACAAGGGCTGCAACCGGTGCCCGATGGCATCATCCGTATTCAGGGCCTGACAGGCGCAAGGGGATAGTAGCATGACCGAAACCATGAAGGCGGCCGTAGTCACGGCCGAAGGCGTGAAGGTGCAGCAGGCACCGCGCCCGGCGCCGGGGCCAGAGCAGGTATTGGTGCGGGTGCGCGCTGCGGGCCTCAACCGCGCTGATCTTGGCGTTGCGGCTGGGCATGCGCATGGGCGCATGGGCGGTGCCGGCACCATCCTCGGCCTGGAATTCGCTGGTGAGGTTGCCGCCGTCGGCGCCGGTGTTTCCGGCATCAAGCCCGGTGATCGCGTGATGTGCGCGGGTTCGGGCGGCTATGCGGAATATGCCATCGCCGATATGGGTCGCGTGCAGCCCGTGCCGGATCGCAACATGTCCTGGGAAGAAGCTGCGACTTTGCCGGTGGCACTTTCCACCATGCATGATGCGCTGATTTCCAATGGCCGTTTGGCGAAGGGCGAAGCGGTGCTGATCCTGGGCGCTTCCAGCGGTGTTGGGCTGATGGGCATGCAGATCGCGAAATATATGGGCGCGGGGCTGGTGATTGGCACCTCCACCAATGCCGAACGGCGGGCGCGGCTCAAAGACTTCGGTGCGGATCATGCGGTGAACACCAATGATGCGGATTGGGCGGATCAGGTGCTGGCGCTGACCGAAGGGCGCGGCGTGCAATTGGTGATTGACCAGGTCTCCGGCGGGACCATCAATGCCGCCATGCGCGCCACCGCCATTCTGGGCCGCATTGTAAATGTCGGTCGGCTTGGCGGTGCGCATGGCGATTTCGACTTTGATCTGCACGCCACGCGCCGCATTGCCTATATCGGTGTGACACATCGTACACGCAGTGTCGCCGAAATCCGTGAGGAAGAACGCGTCGCGCGGCGCGATTTGCGCAAGGGCGTGGATGAAGGCGTGTTTCACTTGCCGATTGACCGCGTCTTTGCGCTTGATGAAGCGGTTGAGGCGCTCGCGCATATGAAGGCCAATGCGCATCTTGGCAAAATCATCCTGAAGACCTGAAGGAAACCCCCAATGGCACGCGACGCAAGCCTGATCATTCGTGGTGGCACGCTGGTGGATGGCACCGGCGCGCCGCCTTATGAGGCCGATATCGCCATTGGCGATGGGCGTATTCTGGAGATCGGCAAAATCTCGGCCCGCGCGCCAGAGGAGATTGACGCCAAAGGGCTGATCGTCACGCCCGGCTTCGTGGATATCCATACCCATTACGATGCGCAGGCCACCTGGAGCAGCCGGCTGCTGTCTTCATCCATCAATGGCGTAACCACGGCGCTGCTTGGCAATTGCGGCGTGGGTTTCGCGCCCTGTCGGCCGGACCGGCGCGATATGCTGGTGAAGCTGATGGAGGGTGTGGAGGATTTGCCGGAGGTTGTGCTGACCGAAGGCCTTCCCTGGAATTGGGAAAGCTTCCCGGAATATCTGGATGCTTTAGATGCGCGGCCCTATGACATGGATGTTGCCGCCATGGTGACGCATGCGCCCTTGCGCGTGCATGTGATGGGCGAAGCGGCCGAGGCGCATGCCGTAGCCACCCCCGAGCAATGCGCTGAGATGGCGCGGCTGACCGCAGAAGGCTTGGCCGCGGGCGCGCTTGGCTTTTCGACATCACGCGCCATTGCGCATCGCACCTTGGATGGGCGGCATATCCCCACACTTGGCACACCCGAGGCAGAACTGGAGACCATCGCGCGCGCCATCCGCGCACAGGGTTCGGGCTGGATGCAGGTGATTTCGGATTTTGACGATCCGGAAGATGAATTCGCGCGCTTGCAGCGCATTGCGGCAGCTTCGGGCCGGCCGATGACATTCTCCCTCTTGCAACGGGAATCCAAGCCGGGGCTATGGCGCTGGCTGCTGGATAAGGTTGAATCCGCGCATGAGGCCGGTGTGCCGATGTATGGCCAGGTGATGGGCCGGCCCGTTGGCTTGATGTTTGGCTTTGAACTTTCGCAGCACCCCTTCCTGATGCGCGCTTCCTATCAGGCGATTGCGCATTTGCCCTTCGAACAGCGCATCGCTGCGCTGCGGGATCCAGCGTTGCGCGCGCGCATACTTGCGGAGCCCACGGAAGATCCGGCGTTGCGTGTGCGGCTGAATCATTGGGAAAAGATCTTCCCGTTGGGCGATCCGCCAGATTATGAGCCACCGCCGGAAAAATCAGTTGCCGCCATGGCCGCGGCGCGCGGCATGGACCCGGCGGCGCTTTGCTATAATTTGATGATGGAACAGGATGGCCGCGCCATTCTGAACCGGCCCATCCTGAACTATGCCGATGGAGACCTGACCGCCATTCGCAATATGGTGACGCATCCGCACACGCTGATGGGGCTTGGTGATGGCGGCGCGCATGTTGGCTATATCTGCGATGCGTCCTGCATGACGCATATGCTGGTGCATTGGGCGCGCGATCGCGCGCGCGGGCCGCGCCTGCCGCTGGAATTCGTGGTGAAGCGCATTTCGCGCGACAATGCGCATGCGCTCGGCCTCAAGGATCGCGGCGTGCTGGCACCAGGCAAGAAGGCCGATATCAATGTGATTGATTTTGGCAGGCTGGCGCTTGAGATGCCCAAAATGCATTACGATCTGCCCGCTGGCGGCAAACGGCTGATCCAAAAGGCTGATGGCTATGTCGCCACCATTGTTGCAGGCACGCCCGTTTATCGCGAAGGGGAAGCAACCGGCGCGCTACCTGGGCGCCTGGTGCGGGGCGCCAAGGCAGCATGACGGTTTAGCCCACCGCTGCCGGCAGGCCCGCCCAGATTTCATCAAGGCTGAGCGGGCGCGCCATCAGGCCCTGATCGGCGCACCAGCGTGATGCAAGCTCAAGTGCGGGGTTCAGCGCAGCACGGCTACGTGGCGTGGTCCCGGCGGCGTTGAACTGGCGCAGTACTTCAGCCACCAGCGCGGCATCCCGTGCATAAGCGCCCTTCATCACCACAAGATGGTTCACGGGCTTGAAGCCGTAGCGCGCCTGAAAGGCTGCACCCGCCGCGGCAGGGTCCGGGAAGACCGTGCGCACATCATCACCGGCGGATAGTTCAAAACCCATAATGGCGGCATCAAGCGCGCCGCTTTCGAACATGCCGTTCAGGGTTTCGCTGGCGCTGGCGCGCTGTACCCAAGGCGGATCGCGGAAGCTTGGTTCATGCGCGTCTTCAAACGTAACCCAACGCATGGCATCCGCGCGCAGCCCAAAGCTTTCCTGCAAGACGCCCCTGATCCACATGCCGGTGGTTTGGCTATAGGCGCGCACGCCCACACGTTTGCCGGCCAAATCGGCGGGGGTTTCAATGCCCCTCCCCGCGCGGCAGAACATCGCGGTTTCCTGAAAGCGTTCCGCCACCACAAGTGGTAGCAGCACCAAATCGCGTCCGGCGGCTTTCGCCATCAGAAAGGTCGCAATCGCCATTTCGCTGATGTCAAAACGCCCTTCGCGCACCATGGGCGCGAAAGCCTTGCTGATGGGCTTCACCACCTGCATCGCAAGGTTAAGCGAGGCACTCGCGGTCTCGCCGCGATGCAGCGCCATGGTATGCGGGTAGTCATCCACGCAAATGGAAAGTGCCATGGCATTCATGCGCCAATCTCCTCAAAGAAAGCATCCACCAAGGCGTTGAAGGCACTCGCGCGCTCAAAATGGCCGGAATGGCCAGCCTTATGCAGCACGGCATAGCGTGCGCCTGGAATGGCACTTGCCATCGCACGTGCGGCGAAGGGCGGCAGCACGATATCTTCCTCACTCGGGATGAACAGCAGCGGGCATTGCGCGGCAGCGAAGGACTCCGGGGCGCGGTTGCGCCCAGCCTGCAGCCGCGCGCGCACCGCTTCACGATCAAAGCCCTGAGTCAGGCCATAGACATGGTTATAAAGGTGATAAAGCGCGGGCTGTTCCGCCGCCATGCGCGCGCCGGCCGCCGGGTTGATATGGCGCTTCAGCCCCGCCGCGCGCGCTGCCGCGCTTTCGTCCTGCCAGATTTTCAGGCGTGATCGTTCGGGTTCACGCATTTGCTGTGGATCGAGCGTGCCGGTGGTGGCCCCCAGCACCAAAGCCTTCACGCGCCCAGGTCGCAGCAGCGCATATTCAACGCCGGTCCAGCCGCCCATGGATTGGCAAATGATGCGAATATCGCCCAAGCCAAGCTCATCCACCAAAGCCGCCAGATCAGCGGCATAGGCCGCAGGATCAGGCCCCTCTGCCGGTGCGGTAGAAGGGAAAAAACCGCGATGCGAAAAGGCCACGCAGGTATAGCGCGGCGCGAAATGCGCGACCTGCTGCCACCAGGACATGAGATTGCCGCCGAGACCATGCGCGAAGACAATCGCCGGGCCTTCGCCAGCAACCTCATAGCGGATGCGCGCATCGGGGCGTTCGATCCAACCGGCGCGGCGGGGTGGGGCGATGAAATCTGCTGGGTTGGTCATGCTGGTCTGCTCCCCAAGGCTTCCCCGGCATCATGGGCCAAAATGAACGGCCTGTCTTGGGCTGGCGCGGCGGCCAAAGCTTGCTAGGATTCGGCCCGAAAAGGATGGGGAAGCAACCATGGCGCAAGCGGATGCCGATACCTTCGATTACGTGATTGTGGGTGCCGGGGCGGCGGGGTCCATCCTTGCGGCGCGGCTGACGGAAGACCCGGAGACCACCGTCTGCGTGCTGGAAGCCGGCCCGCCCGATACCAACCCCTTCATTCATATCCCTGCTGGTTTCATCAAGGCTTTGGTGAACCCCGACATCACCTGGCAATTCAGCACCGAGCCCACGGAAAACACCGCCGGGCGGCGCGTGAAAACGGTGCAGGGCCGCACGCTGGGTGGCGGTTCTTCGATCAATGGCATGATCTATAATCGCGGCCAGCCGGGGGATCAGGATAGCTGGGCGCAGCGCGGCAATCGTGGCTGGGGCTATGCGGATTGCCTGCCCTATTACAAGCGGAGCGAAAAACGCCTTGGCTTTGGTGAGGAACGCCGCGGGCGTGATGGTGGTGTGCCGGTGACAGATATGGATTGGTTCAATCCCGTATCGGAAGCCTTCATCGCTGGCTGCGTTGCTGCCGGCATTCCGCGCAACCCAGATTACAATAACGGCAATCAGGCTGGCGTTGGCTATTTCCAGCGTGCCATTCATCGTGGCCGGCGTGTTTCGGCCGCGCGCGGCTTTCTGCACCCCGCCATGGCGCGCAAGACGCTTGATGTACGCACAAATGCGCGCGCCTGCGGCATTATCCTGGAAGGCAAGCGCGCCGTTGGTGTGCGCTATTTGAACCAGCGTGGCGGGAAGCCGCGCGAAGTGCGGGCGCGGCGGGAAGTGATCATCTCGGCCGGCACGGCCAATACCGCGCGGCTGTTGCAGGTATCCGGCATCGGTCCTGGCTGGCTATTGCAAAAGCTTGGCGTACCCGTGCTGCATGAATTGCGTGGTGTGGGCGAGAATTTCCGCGACCATTACGCAACGCGCGTTGTCATGCGCGCCAAGCCTGGGGTCACCACACTGAATGAATTGGCGCGCGGCGTGAAGCTTGCGGGGCAAGTGGCGCGTTGGGCGATGGGGCGGCCTTCCATCCTCGCCACCGTGCCGTCGCATGTCTATGTTTTCTGGAAATCCTTTGAAGGGTTGGATCAGCCTGATCTGCAATGCGTCTTCACGCCGGGGTCCTATGCTGAAGGCAAGGTCTATGTGCTGGATGATTATCCGGGGGTGACGGCCGGCGCCTGGCAGCATCGGCCAGAGAGTATCGGCTGGGTGCGCGCGAAGACGGCCGATGTATTTGATGATCCTGAAATCCAGCCGAATTATTTGTCTGATCCCATGGATCGGCGCGTGCATCTGGGCGGCATCCGGCTGATCCGGCGCTTGCTAAATAAGCCAGAACTCAGCCCCTTCCTGGAAGCGGAAACCCTGCCAGGCCCGCATATCGATTCCGATGATGAGCTGATGGATTTCGCGCGGCGCAATGGGTCCACCACCTATCATTTGATTGGCACCGCGCGCATGGGGCCCAATACGGACCCGACCGCGGTGGTGGATGATCGGTTGCGCGTGCATGGGCTGGAAGGCTTGCGCGTGGTGGATGCTTCCGTGATGCCGAACATGACCTCGGCCAATACCTACGCCACTACCATGATGATTGCGGAAAAGGCATCGGATTTCATTCGTGGTCGCCCGCCCTTGGAGCCGATGTTGTAAAATCGGGAGGAAATAACAATGGAATTGCCGCTGCACGGCATGCGCGTGATTGAAGTGGGTCAGGCTTTGGCGGGCCCCCTCGCCGGCGTCATCATGGCCGATATGGGTGCCGATGTGATCAAGGTGGAAAAGCCCGATGGTGGCGATGATGCGCGCGCCTGGGGGCCTCCCTTCGGGCCGGATGGCGAAACCTCGCTCTATTTCCACGGTCAGAATCGCAACAAGCGTTCCATCACGCTTGATCTGAAAAAGCCCGAGGATGTTGAAGCCCTGCACAAGCTGGCGGAGACCGCTGATGTGCTGATCCAGAATCTACGCCCCGGCGTGGTGGATGAAATCGGCATCGGGCCGGAAGCGATGCTCAAGCGCCATCCAAGGCTTGTTTATTGTTCCATCTGGGCTTTTGGTCATGAAGGGCCGATGCGGTTAAAACCTGGCTTTGATCCGCTGCTGCAAGCCTATGGCGCCATGATGTCCGTCACGGGCCGGCCAGAAGACCCGCCGACTTTTTGCGGCGCTTCAATCAATGACAAGGCAACCGGTATGTTCTGCGTGATCGGCGCCTTGGCGGCTTTGCGCCAGCGTGATCGCACCGGCAAAGGCTGCCTGGTGGATACATCGCTATTCGAAAGCGCTGTGCATTGGGTGGAAGGCCATGTGAATAATCACGTGGCGAGCGGCGATATCCCGAAGCGCCACGGCACGGGTGGCGCGGTGATTGTGCCCTATCAGGTGTTTGATACCGCTGACCGGCCGCTATGCCTCGCTGCCGGGAATGATCGGCTTTGGGCGCGTTGTGCCAAGGTTTTGGGGCATCCGGAATGGGCAAGCGATGTGCGTTTCGCGACCGGCCCCGCCCGTGTGCGCAACAAGGCCGCACTTTTGCCCTTGATTGCGGATGCGCTGCGCCTGCAGCCGCGCGATCATTGGCTGGCTGCACTGGAAGCTGCTGGTGTGCCAAGCGGCCCGGTGAATGACATTGCGGAGCTTGCGGCAAGCCCGCAATTCGCTGCCATGGACATGATGCAAGCCCTTCCGGAAGGCGGCCCGCGCGTGGTTGGTTTGCCGATTTCCTTCAATCGTCGCCGGCCACTTTCCCGCCGCCCGGCGCCGCGCATTGGCCAGCATAATCAGGAGATTTTGGGCCGCCCCTGACGCAGCCCAAACACCCTGGACTCTGAGGGGGGTCCGCGATACCAGCCTTGCAACAAGCAAAGGCGGAGTCCCCCCATGCCCCTTCCCAGCCGTTATTGGCAGGACCTCACCTGGCCGGATTTTCGTGCCCTTCCCGCCAATACGGTTGCGGTTTTGCCGGTTGGCGCCATTGAACAGCATGGGCCGCATTTGCCGGTGGCGGTGGATACCGCGATCAATCAGGGCATTGTTGCGCGCACGCTGAAAGTCATCCCGGATGATCTGCCGGTGCTGGTGCTGCCAACGCAAGCCGTGGCGCTTTCTGTGGAGCATTTGCGCTTTCCCGGCACCATCACCACGAGTGCGGAAACCTTGATGGCGCTGGTCTGCGATATTGGCGCATCGGTGGCGCGCGCGGGCGTAAAGCGGCTGGTGTTTTTGAACAGCCATGGCGGCAATGTCTCGGCGCTTGATATTGCGGCGCGGCGGCTGCGCATTCAGCATGGGCTTTTCGTGGTGAACGCCATGTGGGCGCGCATGGGCAAGCCGGAAGCCTTGCGAGACCCGGTGGAAGCGCGTTTCGGCATTCACGCCGGGCGCGATGAAACGGCGGTGATGCTGGCTCTGCGGCCTGATCTGGTGCGGATGGACAAGGCGCGGAATTTCGTGAGCCGCTGGCAGGCTGTTTCGGCTGACACACCGAGCCTTGCGCCTGATGCCGGCGCGCCGCCGGCCTGGCAGGCGCAGGATCTTGGTGGTGCGGGCGCGGTCGGCAATGCCTCGGCCGCAACGGTTGAAATTGGTGAGGCGCTTTTGGATCACGCCGCGCAGCGCATGGCCGCGCTTTGGCAGCAGGTTGCTGGCATGGACATCTCAAGCTGGCTGGAGCAGGAGCCCAATCCCGATGCCTGATATCGCTGCCTTCACCGCCGAAGTGGCTGGGGTTGAACAATCGACCGATGCCGCGCTGCTACGCCAGAAAAGCCGCGACTTTTATTGGTATAGCCCTATTCTGAAGCGCCAATTGGATGGCAAGCGCGCCGATATCTGGCTGCGCCCGCAGAATGAAGATGAGGTGATGCGCATCCTGAATGCCGCGCGCCGGCATGGCGTGCCTGTGACAGTGCGCGGTGGTGCGACAGGCAATTACGGCCAATGCGTGCCGCTGAATGGCGGTGCCGTGCTGGACACCACCGCCATGACAGCGCCGATTGCGCTGAAGGATGGCGTGCTGGAAGCCGAAGCCGGTGCGCGCATGATTGATCTTGACCTCTGGGCGCGCGAACGCGGCTGGGAGCTACGGCTTTGGCCCAGCACCAAACGCACCGCGACCATTGCGGGTTTTGTCGCTGGCGGCGGTGCGGGTGTTGGTGGCATCAGCCATGGCACCATGCGCGAACGCGGCAATCTGCTGGGCGTGCGTGTGGCCACCTTGCAAGACCCGCCCGCACTGCTTGATCTGGAAGGCGATGAGGCGAACCCGGTCAATCGCACCTATGGCACCACGGGGGTGATTACGCGCGTGCGCCTGCCGCTGACGCCGGCGCAGGATTGGCGCGATATCGCGGTGGTTTTCTCGGATTTCGCCGCTGCGGGGCGCTTTGCACTGGCGCTTGCCTTCGCTGATGGCATCCCCAAGAAAATGTGTGCCGTGTTTGATGCGCGGCTGCCGCCCTTCTTTAGAGCCATCGCGGATGTGGTGCCGGCGGATCACGCGTTGGCGCTGGTGATGGTCGCACCTTCCGGCCTTGTCGCCTTGCGCGATATGGTGCGCGAATATGGTGGGCGGATTGTGGCAGATCAGGATACGGTGGCAGCGGAACGCGATCCGGAAGCAACGCCCTTTTATGAATATTGCTGGAACCACACGACGCTGCAGGTGCTGAAGCGCGATCGCGGTGTCACCTATCTGCAATGCCGCTTTCCTTTTGAAGGCACTTTGGAATCGGTTGAAAAAGTGCGCGCAGCCTTCCCGGATGAGGTTTGGATGCACACGGAATGCGTGCGCTTTGGCGGACGCACCACCATGACCGCCCTACCGGTTATTCGCTGGAGAGACGATGCGCGGCTTGCCGAGATCATTGCCGGCTTTGAAGCCGCCGGTGCGGGCATCGCCAACCCGCATTTCTTCACCATCGAAGAAGGTTCTGGCTATCGCCGCGTGCCAGGCGATCAGCTTGGTTTCAAGCGCCGCGTTGATCCGCTGGGCCTGTTCAACCCCGGCAAGATGAAAAGCTTTGATGAACCAGAAAGTGATGCCGCATGAAGCACGATATTGCCGGCCTGATGGCCGCGCTGCCTGATATTCGCTGGGTGACGGATGCTGCGCTGGTGCGCCAACGCAGCCGTGATTTCTTCTGGTACAGCCCCGTGCTGAAGCGCCAATTGAATGGCGTAAGTGCGGATGTGGTGGCCGAAGCACGGGATGAGGCTGATGTGGTACGCATCCTTGCCGCCTGCCATGCGCGGCGCATTCCGGTGACACCGCGTGGTGCCGGTACGGGCAATTACGGCCAGGCCATGCCGCTTTTTGGCGGCGTGGTGCTGGATGTCTCGGCGCTCGATAAGCTGCTTTGGGCGAAGCCCGGCATGATGCGTGCGCAGGCCGGCGCCAGGTTGATCCAGCTTGATGAACAAACGCGCCAGCAAGTGGGCGGTGAATTGCGCTTTCATCCTTCCACCAAGCGCACAGCGACGATTGGTGGCTTTGTGGCTGGCGGTTCGGCAGGTGCGGGTTCCTGCATGTGGGGGTCCTTCCGCGAACCGGGCAATGTGCTGGGGCTGCGTGTAGTCACCATGGAAGCAACACCGCGCATTCTGGAATTACGTGGTGGAGAGATCGAAAAAGCCAATCACGCCTATGGTACCAATGGCATCATCACTGAGGTGGAAATGCCACTCGCCCCCGCGCATGATTGGGTGGATGTGATGATGGCCTTCCCAAGCTTCATGGAAGCAGCCCGCTTTGCGGAGGCCGTGACTTTGGCGGATGGGATTGTGAAAAAGCTCGCCACCGTTGTCGCTTCCCCCGTGCCGCAGCAATATTTCCGCCATTTCGAAGGGCGCATTCCTTCGGGCATGAGTGTTGCGCTGCTGATGATCGCAGCACCCTTCCTGGAAGCTTTTGAAGCCCTGAAGGCCAAGCACGGCGCGACGCAGGCGGAAATCTATCGCTGCCCTACGGAAGAAGCGGTGGTGCCGCTTTACGAACATTCCTGGAACCACACTACGCTGCAGGCGCTGAAACTTGATCGCGGCATCACCTATCTACAAACGCTATTCCCGCCGCCGGGTCACATGGCCTTAGTGGAAAAAATGGAAGCGCTGTTTGGTGATGAAGTGCCAATGCATCTGGAATTCGTGCGCTTCGGCGGGCATGTCACCTGCTTCGGCCTGCAATTGGTCCGCTATACCAGCGAGGAACGCTTGGCCGAGATTATTCGCATTCATGAAGCCAATGGCTGCCCGGTCTTCAACCCGCATGCGTTCTCATTGGAAGAAGGCGGCATGAAGCGCGTGGATGCGCGGCAATTGGCCTTCAAGAAGGAAGCCGATCCATTGGGTCTGCTCAATCCCGGCAAGATGCTCGCCTGGGATGATCCGGAATGGTCGCCCGATCGCCCGCGCACGCATTACATGTATGGCGACCCGGATGCGCCTGAGGTTGAGGAAAAGTTGGATTAGGCCAGTGCGATGCGGGTGCTGTTGATCCATTGCCATCCGCGGGTGGAGAGTTTTTCTGCGGGACTGCGTGACACAGCGCGACAAGCGCTGGAGGCCGCCGGGCATGAGGTGGAATGTCGCGATCTTTACGCGGAGGGCTTCAGCGCAGCGTTGAGCGCTGCCGAGCATCGCGATTACCTCGACCCTGCCAGCCATCCGCCAGATGTCGCGGACCATGTCGCTTCCCTGCAACAGGCTGAGGCGCTGCTCCTGGTGTATCCCACCTGGTGGTATGGGCTGCCCGCGATGCTGAAGGGCTGGTTTGATCGCATCTGGGCGCCGGGTATTGCCTTCAAGCTTGGCGATGGTGCGATTGAACCACTGCTTACCAATATCAAGCGTATCGGCGTGGTGACGACCTATGGTTCACCCTTGTGGTTGCTGTGGGTGATTGGCTGGCCGGACAAGAAGCTGATCAATCGCGGCCTCAGGCGGTTATGCGCGCGCGACTGCCGCGTGGAATGGCTGATGCTGACACGGATGGATCAGCGCACGGCACCGGAACGCACGGCGTTTTTGGCGAAGGTGAAGGCGCGGCTCAGCCGGTGGTAGAGCATTTTCAAGCCAAGTGAACTCACTTGGCGACTCGGAAAATGCGATCAAAAAACTACTCGAAAAGGTGATCCAATTCGCGCCAATCCGGGACTTCCGCTTCCAGCACTTTGCCGTTGCGCAGCACAATCCGATCCGCTTGCGGGCGTGACAGAAATTCAGTCATGTGTCGCGCGCGGAACAGGATAAGATCAGCCGGTGCGCCAGCGCGGATCATGCCCGCCCCTTGCAGCCCCATCGCTGCGGCTGGACGCGCACCAACGGAAAGCGGCCAATCGCCATAGGGATGATCCAGATGCAGGATCCGCGTCGCTTCCCGCATAACCTCCACCATATCCAGATCGCCATAGGCATAGAAGGGATCGCGCGTATTGTCGGACGCGAGCGAAACAGAAACACCACCCGCCTGCATTTCATGCACCAGCGTCACGCCGCGCCAGCGGGGCGTGCGCCCCGGTTCGCGGTCCTGCAAATACATATTGCACATGGGCAGCACCACAATCGAAACGCCCGCTTCGGCGCAAGCCTTGATTGTTTCCAGCGCGAATTCATCCGTCTGACGCGAAAGGGAACAGCAATGGCCGCATTGGATGCGTCCCTTGAAGCCGCGGCGCATCGCGGTCAGCGCAATTTCACGCAAGGCGCGCGCGCCGGTTTCCCCGCTTTCATCCACATGCAAATCGAGATCAAGCCCGCGCGCTTCTGCAAGGGCGAAGAAATGATCCAGCATGGCGTGGAATTCAGGCGGAATGTCATCATGAATGCCGCCGGAAAGCCGCGTCACCATGCCCAAGACGCCGCCTGATTCCGCGACAATATCCGCAAGCTGCGCGCCTTCTTCCCCCGCGAAGCGATCAAGCGGCGCGATGGAGGAAGCCTGCAAGGTGATCCGCCCGGCCCAATCATCGCGAAGCTGGCGGAACATGCGCCAGGCCTTGGGCGCATGGGGCATGTAGCTGTCCAAATGCGTACGCAGGGCAACCGTGCCATGGACGTAAGCCGCACGCAGCGCGAATTCAGCGCGCGCGCGCATATCCGCTTCAGACCAATTTACATCGCGGTCAGCCATGACCGTGGTGACAGCGCCGATGAAACTGCCATCCGGATTCGCAGCACGTTGCCAGATATGGCCCTTATCCAGATGGGTATGCGCATCCAACATGCCGGGCCAGATCTGCCCGCCATCCAAGGAAACTCCATCCGGCGCCGTGCCAAGCGGCGCAATAGCCGCGATGCGCCCCTGTTCAATGCGCAGATCAAACCGCGCAATGCCATCACGGTCCAAGGGCAGCGACCCCACGCCTTCCAGCACCGCGGCCGGGGCGCGCGCGTCACTCAGCCAGAAGTTGCTGCCCGCGCCGGTCAAGGCCGCGCGAGTCTTCACCACGGCGCTGCTCATCGCCGGTCCCCTCTGCCCATGGCGCTCTCATGCCAATGGCGCAGCAGCAAATGCGTGAGCAGGCTGAGCGCCAGGAAAATCGCAATCCCCGTAGTGGAAACCAGCACAAGGGCAGCGAACATGCGCGGGATTTGCAGCTGATACCCTGCTTCCAGAATGCGATAGGCCAAGCCCGAAGCACTGCCACCAGTACCCGCGACAAATTCCGCGACAATGGCGCCAATGAGCGCAAGGCCGCCGGAAATCCGCAAGCCTGCCAGGAAGTAAGGCAGGGCGGAGGGCAGCAATAGCCGTGTCAGCACCTGCCAACGCGATGCTCGATAAAGCTTGAACAGATCCTTCAAATTATGATCCGCCGAATTCAACCCAACTGTTGTATTCGACAGGATCGGAAAGAAGGCAACGATCCAGGCACAGATCAGCAGCGATATCGCGATATCATCCACCCAAATGATGATCAGCGGCGCAATCGCCACAATGGGGGTGACTTGCAGGATCACCGCAAAGGGAAACAGCGACAATTCAATAATGCGGGATTGCGCAAAAAGAATGGCCAGCACCAAGCCCAAAATCGCCGCCACCGACAGCGCCATGAAGGTGATCTTGAGCGTGATCAGGAGCGATACCGAAAGCGATCCCCAATCGCGCAGCAGTGTCTGCCAAATCGCAATCGGCCCCGGCAGGATGTAGGGCGGGATTTCACGCACCCGCACCATCATCTCCCACCCGCCCAGGAACAGCAGCGCCAGCAATGTGGGCGCCAGAATGCGCAGCAAGGTGCTTTCCATAAAGCCACCAGTCGCGGGTGCCGTTTCTGCACTTTCACTCATGCGCGCCCCCCATGGCAGAAGAAAGCGCCAGGGATACCGTGCGGCATTGCGCGGCATATTCGGGGGAGGTGCGGAATTCCTCTCCTCTTTCGGCTGGCGCGGTGATGCGCACTTCCTCTGCAATCCGGCCCGGGCGCGGGGCCATCACTACAATGCGTTCCGCCAGATAGACGCTTTCAAACACCGAATGGGTCACGAAAATCACCGTAAAACGTTCCTGCGCCCAAAGCTGCACCAAATCATTATTCAGCCGAAAGCGCGTGATTTCATCCAAGGCCGCGAAGGGTTCGTCCATCAACAGGATGCGCGGGCGCGTCACCAAGGCGCGCGCGATGGAAACACGCATGCGCATGCCGCCAGACAAGGCGCGGGGATAGGCCTTCTCAAACCCCTTCAAATCAACGCGGGCGATCCATTCGGCAGCGCGTTCTTCGGCTTCCCGCCGCTTCATGCCGGCCAATTCAAGCGGCAGCGCCACATTGCGGATGACGCTCGCCCAAGGCATCAGCGTTGGTTCCTGGAACACAAAGCCGATATCGCGTTCCACATCGCCAGCCGCGTCATGCATGTCGGTCGGCCATTCCATGGTCCCGCCACTCGGCGCGGTCAGCCCCGAAATCAGGCGCAGCAGCGTTGATTTGCCGCAGCCCGAAGGCCCCAGAAGGGCGATGAAATCCCCCGGCATGATTGTCAGATCAATGCCATCCAACGCCAGGGTTCCCGTCGCGTAGCGCTTGGAAACCCCGGTGAGTGAGAGCAGCGGGCGCCGAGGGCTCAAGCCAGCCCAGCCCGTCGATTGACGAAGCGGAGAGAATAGGCGCGCTTCACATCAAGCCCAGGCGGCATCACTTCCGCATCGCGCATGGCGGTATAGAAGGCTTCCCAGCGCGCATCCGTCATGGCGCCAATGCCAAGGCGTTCCGCATCGCCGGAGAAAACGATACCGCGTTCATTCAGGGCGCGGACGGCGTAATCAATCTTCTCCTGCGTCATTTCCTGATTGTCGCGCATGATAAGCGCATTCGCTGCCGCCACATCCTGACCGCGCAGATATTGTGTCCAGCCCTGCATGGTAGCGTCCACAAAGCGCTGGATCAGATCAGGCTTTTCATCCACAAGCTTGCGGGAGATATCAATCGTTGTCTGATAGTTCGGGAAGCCCGCATCGGCGAAAAGCAGTACGCGCGGATCAGCGCCAGCCAGCCGCGCTGCAAAAGGTTCAGAAGACACAAAGCATTGCTGAATGGCCTGCTTATCCGCCAGGAAGGGCTGAACATTGAAGGTATAGGGACGAATCTGATTATCCGTGAAGCCGAAACGACGCCGCAGGAAGGGCCAATAGGTCACGCGCCCGCCGGCACCCACCAAAATTGGCTTGCCGCGCATTTGCTCAAAGCTCGTGAACCCGGCTTCGGCGTGGAACATGAAGCCCTGCGGGTCCTTCTGCATGATGGCGCCAATCGCCATGAAGGGCACGTTTTCGCGCACATAATTCAGCGCCTGAAAGCCCGACGACATGATCATGTCCACTCGGCCCGCTAGCAATAGCTGCGCCGGGTTCTGCTGCGGGCCACCCATGCGGATTTCGCAATCAATGCCGGCACGGCGATAGAGCCCATTGGCCAGCGCCAGATAATAGCCGCCATGTTCCGCCTGGGCACGCCAATTGGTCTGGAAGGAGAGTTTTTCCAGCGTCTGCGCCAGCGGCACACGCGCCCCGGCCACGGCCGAAAGCACAAGGGCAGAGCCGCCCGTGAGCAATGCGCGACGTTCGATCCGGTACCTGGTTCTCATGGTTTTCTCTCCTCGCTGGGGACGATTGGGTCGTCACATGCCCCAGGAAGTTAGGGTCAGCAAGGCATATGCCAATCCTTTGGGCGGTCCTTCGGGGTGTTTTGCTGTGGCTTCGCCTGTTTTCCGTGCATTGTTAGCCACCAAAGGGTTCATCTGCACGGCCTCTCGAGCGGTCGAAGCGCTCCCACCTACCCGAGTCGCCCACCAGGGGCGGGTTTCCCCTGCCGCAGCTTATGGCCTATCGTGGCTAAGCCAGCAGCCTTCGGGAGGGCGCAAGCCTCATGACCACCACCGCGGTGCCGCCGCGACAGACAAGCTTGCTGCTTGGCATTTTCTTTATGTGTGCGGCCTGCACGCTATTTCCGATCATGAATGGCATAGTTCAGGTACTGAGCCGCACCTACCCTTCAGAACAAATCATCTGGGCACGCACCACGGGGCATTTGCTGATAGTGCTGGCGCTGATTGTGCCGCGCTATGGGTTGGTGGTGCTGCAAAGCCGCAAACCCTGGGTGCAGATTTCGCGATCTTTGCTGCTGCTGGCTTCCACCACTTTTTTCTTTTTCTCGGTGAAGGATGTGCCGCTGGCCAAGGCTTCCTCCATTTCCTTCATGTCACCGTTTTTCGTGACGCTGCTGGCGCTGCCCATGCTGGGTGAGCAGATCGGCTGGAAGCGCCTGGCCGCGGTGACGGTGGGCTTCCTTGGCGTGCTGGTGGTGATCCGGCCGGGGTCAGAGGTGTTCCAACCTGCCGCCCTTGGCATTGTGGCAAGCGCCTTTTGTTATGCCATCTACCAAATTCTGACGCGGCAAGTGGCGGGGCTCGATCGGCCCGAAACATCGGTAATGTATAGCGGGCTTTTCGGCGCCTTGGTGATGTGCTGCGTCATCCCTTTCTTCTATGTGCCCTTCAATAATTGGGCGGATATCTTTTGGCATTTGACACTGGGCGTTTTGGGCGCAGCCGGCCATTGGTGCGTGGCCAAGGCCATGACTTACGGCGCGGCCAATGTCATCGCCCCGTTTCAGTATTGGCAGATGATCGGCGCCATCGCGGTGGGCTATGCCATTACCGGGCTTTGGCCGGATCAATGGACCTGGCTTGGGGCCAGCATCATCATCGGTGCTGGGCTCTATATTGCCGTGACTGAAACCAGGGCGCGCAAGGCGTGAACCCCCCTTGCCAATGGCGCCACTTCGGCGAAGCATAAGCTGAGCATTGCAGGGGGCACCGCATGGCACGCAACAAGACCTATCCGGATTTCGATGCGGCGGTGGCGGATATCCCGGACGGCGCGGTGATTGCCATTGGCGGCTTTGCCGGACCTGGCACGCCTTACAATCTGATTGCCGCCCTGGCGCGGCGCGGCGCCAAACGGCTGACCTGTATCGCCAATACCACAGGCGGCGCGCATAAGCCGCGCATGCCCGATATCGGCATGCTGGTGGAAAACGGCCAGGTCGCCAAGGTGATCTGCTCCTTCACCGCCGCGACGCGCGCTTCCGATGTGCTGCCCTTCACGAAATACTATGAATCCGGAGAAGTGGAGGCGGAAATCGTCCCGCAAGGCACCCTGGCGGAGCGGTTGCGCGCCGCCGGCGCCGGCATTCCGGCCTTTTATACGCCAACGGCGGTTGGTACCGAATTGGCCGAAGGGCGCGAAACACGAGAGATCAATGGCCGGCGCTATTTGCTGGAATATGCTCTGCCGGTGGATTTCGCCTTCATTCGTGCTGCGCGGGCGGATACCGCAGGTAATCTGCGTTTCCATCGCAGC
>JBIIGZ010000160.1:0-7528 GCA_044236185.1 Roseomonas sp.
GATTTGCGACGCTTCCGCGCGGCGGCTTCGGGTAGTGGTGGTCAGGCCGCTTTGGCGGCAACGGCCCTGCCGCTGGCTGCCGTGCAACGCCGGGGCGGCCCAGCCGATCCCTTTGTTGGGGTGCCGGCGCCGGGGCGCGGCGTGGTGATTTCCTGCGCTGGGCTGGTGCCGGCCAATGGCCCGGCCTGCATTGGTGCTGCCGATCCGCGCGGTGGTGGTGTCGCGCTTGGCAGCTTTGGGCGCTGATCATGGCGCTCAAGATAGGGCGCGGGGCTGAGGCGCCGCCATTTCTGGTGATGGATGTGATTTCGGCGGCCAATGCGCGCGCGGCCAGCCTGCCGCCCGGCGCGCCCGGCATCATTCGCATGGAGGTCGGCCAGCCCGGCACCGGCGCCCCGCGCGGCGCGGCCGAGGCTGCCATCCGCGCGCTGAATGCCGGCGCGCCGCTTGGCTATACGGAAGCTTTTGGGCTGTTGTCGCTCCGCCAGCGCATCGCGCAGCATTACCTGGACCATTATGGGCTGGTGGTCCCGGCACGGCGGATTGCGGTCACCATGGGCGCATCCGGCGCCTTTCCGCTTGCCTTTCTGGCAGCGTTTGATCCGGGCGATGCCATTGCCATGGCCGCCCCCTTCTACCCGCCCTATGCGAATATCCTGCAAGCGCTGGGCATGCGCCCGCAATTGCTGGAATGCGATGCGACAACACGCTTTCAGCCGACCGTGGCGATGCTGGAAAAGCTCGACCCGCGCCCGGCTGGCTTGATCATCGCAAGCCCCTGCAACCCGGCCGGCACCATGCTGGCGCCCTGGGAATTGGCCGCCATTGCGCGCTGGTGCCATGCCGAAGGCGTGCGGCTGATCAGCGATGAGATTTATCACGGGTTGAGTTGGGGCACGGTCGCGGAAAGCAGTGCGGCTTCCTTCAGCGATAGCGCCGTGGTGGTGAATAGTTTTTCCAAATACTGGTCCATGACCGGCTGGCGCATCGGCTGGCTGGTGCTGCCTGAGGATTTGATCCGCCCGGTGGAATGCCTCGCACAAAACATGTTCATCAGCGCGCCGCATATCGCCCAGGTTGCGGCAGAGGCCGCCATGGATTGCCGCGAAGAACTGGAAGGCAATAAGGCGGCTTATGCGCGGAGCCGCGCCGCCCTTCTGGCCGGGCTGCCGCGTGCCGGGTTTGAACGCATCGCGGCCGCTGACGGCGCCTTCTATCTTTGGTGTGATGTCTCGGGGCTTACCAATGACAGCGCGGCTTTTTCGGCTGCCATGCTGGAAGGGGCGGGGATTGCCGCCACCACCGGGCTTGATTTCGACCGTGGGCGCGGCGGACGGTTTTTGCGCTTTTCCTATTGCGGGCCGGAAGCGGATATGGCGGCGGCGCCTAAGCGTCTGGCGCGGTGGCTCGGGCGATAGGGAGGTTTTAGCCTGCCCGCCCCTTGCGTTCGATCTGTTCCACCTTGGGCCAGATGGATTTGAACAGCGCCTCACGCAGAGAGATATCGCCACGATCCGCCGGCGCATAATCCGGATGCAATTCACGCGCGAGCACGCGGCGCAGCGCATCAAAGCGCTTGCGATCCATTTCATCGGCTTCTTCGGTCAGCATGCGCGCCTCGGCGGCCAGGGCACGGCGCTTCCAGGCTTCGCGTTCCGCGATCAGCAAGCGGCAGGCATCGCGGAGCTTTTGCATATTGTCCCGCTCGGCCATCAGCACGCGAGCGGCTTCGCGGAGCTTGTCCAGCATTTGCTGCTGATCATTGCCGGGGGTGGCGTTGGGTGACGGCGGAAGGGCAGGGGTTTCTGCTGGCTTTTCAGCCATGGGTGGGTTGCCGCGACGCAGCGTGGCGCTTTTGTCAGACGCACCAGGTTTGCGCGCAGCCGGCGGGCCTTCAATCCGCGCCACCGGCCACCAGCCATCATCCTGAATGGCGCCCACCACGCGGGAGCGTTCCATCCGTTCCAGATAGTCAAGCGCAAGGCTCCAGCGGATGCCAAGCCCATCCGCAAGGGTGCTGGTATTGATGCGTGGCTGGCGGCGTACAAAGCGCACGGCATCTGCGTAGCTGGGAATCGGCATTTTTCACCATCAGGCGATTCAGGCTGGATCACCGAGAGCATTGTCGCTTTGGATCATTAAGCTTTGGTGAAGGGCTGTTTTGCTGTTGCCACAAAACTTAACCAGACATGACTGCGTCACGCCAAACACGGTCGGAAGTTTTGTCAGTAATGAGACCAAGAACCAGCGAAGACAGGGGCGGGGTGCTGGCTATTTGCTTCCCAGGCTTTCCAGGCGGGGTAGTAGCCGTTTGATGAAAGGTTCGGGCGGAGAGAGAGCCTTTGCGTCAGACGGCGCTTCATCTGGCGGTGATTCGTACAATGCCTCCAGCCTTTCCTGACTTGCGTCATCTTCTTCACCTGTCGCTACACGCATCTCAGCAGCTAGTGCGCGGTGTCTCCACGCCTCACGTTCAGCAACCAATAGGCGACAATTATTACTAAGTTTTTGGTTTTTTTCACGCTCTACCGCCAGCGCACGTAGCGCCTCTTGCAGCTTTTCCATCAAAAGCTGTTGCACTCTATCCTGAGTTGCGGCGATCAGCGGTGTTGCGGTGCCCTGGCCCTCCATCCTTTCCGGCTGGGAGGGTGAGCCAAGTGGCGGCAGCATGGTTTTCTTGGCTGAGGTCGCAGCGGGTTTGCGCGGAGCACTGAAGGCTTCCTTCCGTAGCACTGGCCACCAGCCATCTTCCTGCATATCGCCCACAATACCCCGGCGTTTCATCTCCTCAAGATAATCAAGCGCCAGGCTCCAACGGATGCCAAGGCTATCGGCCAAACTATTGGTGCTGATGCGCGACTGGCGTCGCACATAGCGCATGGCGTCATCGTAGGAAGCAGGCGTCATTTTACACCACAGGTAGTCGGGACTGACCACATTCGAGTAGTTTTCGCCGATCCTCATTAATTATTGATGAATGCCACCGCAGAAAGAAGCCAATCCTTTACCCAGCCGTGATTTTGGCTGCTCGCACCACATCGGCCCAGGCGGCTGTTTCACGTTCCATCCGCTTGGCCAAGGCTTCCGGCGTGGAAGGCACCACCAGCGCGCCGGCGTCAAAGGCACGTTTGCGGATGGCGGGATCGGCCAGCACCTCATTCAATTTTTGGGCGAGCAGGCGCGCCACAGGTTCCGGCGTGCCGCGCGGCGCGAACAAGCTGAACCAGACATTGAGGTCGAGATCCGCCAGCCCTTCCTCCTTGGCTGAGGGGATATTCGGCATGGCGGGGTGGCGTTCATTGGAACTGACGCAAAGCGCGCGCAGCTTGCCATCCGCGACCAATGGCGTCAGCGGCGGCGGTGAATTCATGTAGAAATGCACGCGCCCTGCGATCAGGTCGCGAATGGTCTCGCCCGTGCCGCGATACGGCACATGCAGCATGTCAATGCCGGCACGCAACTTGAGCAATTCAGCGCCTAAATGATGCATGGACCCAACACCCGCCGAGGCATAGGTCAGATCGCCTGGCCTTTGCTTGGCATAGGCAATGAAATCACGCATGGAATTCACCGGCACCGAAGGGTGGGTCACGAAAAGTTGTGGCGTATCGGTGATCTGTCCGATCGGGATGAAATCCCGCGCGGGAACAATGCTGCCAAGCGTGCCAACCGCGACCCGCCCGGTCATGGTGCCGCAATAGCCACATAGCAGCGTATGGCCATCTGGGCGCGCTTGCAGCACGGAAGTAAGGCCCACCACATCATTCCCGCCCGGGCGGTTTTCCACCACCATGGAACCACCCAAGGCGCGGCCCAACTGATCGGCAATCAGCCTGGCGCTGAAATCCGTCCCGCCGCCAGCGGGCGATGGCACCACCAGCGTGATCGGTCGATTTGGGAAGGTATCCTGCGCGCGGACCAGCGCGGGCGCGCCGAGCAGGCCAAGCGCGGCGCCTGTCAGCGCACGGCGGGAAATCCTGGGTTTCATTGGCGTATCCTTCTGGTTTCAGACCGCACCGGCAGCAGTGACGCCGCCATCCACGATCAGCTCCGTCCCCGTGACGTGCTTCGCTTCGTTCGAGACAAGGAACAGCACCGCATGGGCGATATCCCAGCCATCGCCCATTTTGCCGAGTGGCACTTGCGCATCGCGCTTGGCGATCAGCGCGGCAGCGTCATTGCCGCCCAATTGGCGCACCAAGCGATGTTCGACCAGCGGTGTATGCATCAGCCCCGGCACCACGGTGTTGCAGCGCACACCTGCCTTGGCGTTTTCAATGGCGACTGATTTGGACAAAGCCACGATGCCGTATTTGGTCGCGCTATAGGCCACATGTGGCCGTGCCGCCTGCATGCGATAGCCAGCGATGGACGAGATATTCACAATCGCACTCCCCGGGCGCTTCTTCAAATGGGGAAGGGCGAATTTGCAGCCCAGGAAAGCGGATTTCAGGTTGAAATCCACCTGCCGGTCCCAGACTTCCTCTGGCATGGATTCTGCGCCACCGGGGTGTGAGCCACCGACATTATTGACCATGATGTCCAATTGGCCATAGCGCGCAACGCCGGCTTCCACCGCCGCCTGGAAGCTTTCGGAATCGAGCACATCGCAGATATGCGCTGTCGCTTCCCCGCCTTCGGCTTTGATGATGTTGATGGTTTCCTCCACCGCCGCCGGGTTATTGTCGAGGCCAAACACCTTGGCCCCCTGGCGCGCGAGCAGCACGGCCGTTGCCTTGCCATTGCCCCAGCCGGGGCCGACCGAGCCCGCGCCTGTGACGATGGCGACCTTGCCTTTGAGACTGAGCATGTTTTCCTCCGAAGTGCTTTGGCGTGAAGCATCCCCGCTTCACGCGGCGCCGTCCAGACCCCCCGCTTTCGGCGCTTCAGTTTCGCGGTAAGCTGAAGGCGTCCAGACCGGAGAGCCCTGATGGCCGCAACCCTTGTGCGCAGTCGCGCCATGATCACCAAAACCCTTTCGGCCACCGCCTGGGAGGAAATCGCCGATGGTGCGCTGATCCAGGAAGATGGCATCATCACCGAAACCGGCACCTATGATAATCTGCGCCGCAAGCACCCAAGCCTGCCGGTAGTCGGTTCCGGGCGGGAAGTGTTGCTGCCCGGTTTCGTAAATGCGCATCACCATGTCGGGTTGACGCCGGTGCAATTGGGCTCCCCCGATATGCCGCTGGAGCTTTGGTTCGTCACGCGCATGGTGGCGCGTAATGTGAACCCCTATCTTGATACGCTCTATTCCGCCTTTGAAATGATCGGGTCTGGCATCACCACTGTGCAGCATTTGCATGGCTGGGCGCCGGGCAAGTTGCCCGATGTCGAAAAGCGCGCGGGTGAGGTGATGCGCGCCTATGAAGATATCGGCATGCGCGTTTCCTATTGCTTCGCGCTGCGTGATCAGAACCGGCTGGTCTACCAGGCGGATCAGGATTTTATCGCAAGCCTGCCGCCTGAATTGCGCGGGCCGATGCAGCGGTGGTTTGAACGCTTCCAATTGACGCTGGACGATAATCTGGACCTGTTCCGCAACCTCCATCGCAGCCACAACGCCAAGCGCCGTGTGCGCGTGCAATTGGCGCCGGCCAATCTGCATTGGTGTTCGGACAAGGCCCTGGCGGCGATGGCCGAGCTTTCACGCAGCCATGATGCGCCGATCCATATGCATTTGGTCGAAACCGCCTATCAAAAGGAATATGCGCGCCGCCGCGGTGGCGGCACGGCGGTGGAATATTTGGATCGCTTCGGCATGCTGGGGCCGAATATGACGCTTGGCCATGGCGTCTGGCTGAATGAGAAGGATATTGATCGGCTGGCCGAAACCGGCACCTGCATCTGCCATAATTGTTCATCGAATTTCCGACTGCGTTCTGGTGTCGCGCCGCTTAATCGCTTTGAAGCCAAGGGCATCAATACGGCGATCGGGTTGGATGAAGCCGGGATCAATGATGACCGTGACATGCTCCAGGAATTGCGCCTGGTGCTGCGTGCCCATCGCGTGCCCGGCATGGGCGATAATGAGGTGCCAGGCATGGGCCAGGTACTGCGCATGGCAACGGTTGGTGGTGCGCGCACCACATCCTGGCGCGATAGCCTCGGCACGCTTGAAGTGGGCAAGGGGGCGGATTTGTCGCTGATAGATTGGGACAGCGTCGCCTATCCCTATCTGGATGAGCTGACGCCCACGCTTGATGCCGTGGTACAACGCGCCAAGGCCAGCGCCGTGCGCGCCGTGATGTGCGATGGCGAAGTGATTTATCAGGAAGGCCGCTTCACGCGGGTTGACTGTGATTCTGCGCTGAAGGCGCTGCATGATGATTTGAGCCGCGCGCTAGCGGATGATGAGGTGGAACGGCGCCAGCTTTCCAAGGCGCTACTGCCGCATGCCAAGCGCTTTTATGCCGACTACATTGACCCGGGTCGGCATGAACCCTTCTACCGGCCGAGTTCTCGGGTTTGAGGCAGCAATGCCGTAATGCCGTGATGCGGGCTTACTTTCCCGCAACAGGCCGGATCAGCGCTGAGAAGCTTTTTTGAGCGCCATCTGCCAAATCCCAATCCTGAAAATCATTTCAGCTTCGCGTTCGAGACTTTACAGCAGGCTTTCTCCATTTTCGCAGTCAAGGCGAAGCGAATCAGCGCCGTGCCTGTTTAGAGCGGTCCCGTTCACATTCGTTCACGGGACGCGCTCTAGACCACGGTTTGATCGCATTTTCCGAGCCGCCAAGTGATCCCACTTGGCTTCAAAATGCTCTTTGGAGAGAACAACACATGGCTAAATCCAGCCCCGCCCGCCGGAAGACGCGCTATGCGCTGCTCGGCCTTTTGCTTGGTTCAACCGCGCTTACCGGCCTTGCCGTTCACGCGCAGAATGTTCCTGCCCCGGCCGCCCCGGCCATCACCCTTGACCGTGCCGCGCCAGCCGCCGGCTTTGCGGAGCTTGTGAAGGCAGTACGCCCCGCCGTTGTCACCATCAATGTCGCCGGTAAGGCGCCGCGCGCAGAAATGGGGATGCCCAATCACGGCCAGGGCCGCGTGCAGGGCACGGGTTCGGGCTTCATCATTGATGCCGCGGGTTTTATCGTCACCAACAATCATGTTGTGGATGGCGCAACCCGCGTGATGGTGAAGCTTGAGGACGGCCGTGAATTGCAGGCCCGCGTTGTTGGCCGCGATTCGCGTACTGATGTTGCGCTGCTGAAAGTGGAAGCCGGCGCGGCGCTGCCCTTCGTGGCTTTGGGCGATTCCGATCGCGCCCAGCCCGGCGATTGGGTGGTGGCGATGGGCAACCCCTATGGCCTGTCCGGCACTGTGACCACGGGTGTGGTTTCCGCCACCGGCCGCGATATTGGCGCTGGCCCCTATGATGATTTCATCCAGGTGGATGCACCGATCAATCAGGGCAATTCTGGCGGCCCGCTTTTCGCCCGCGATGGCGGTGTGATTGGCGTGAATACCGCAATCTTCAGCCCGACTGGTGGTTCGGTTGGTATCGGCTTTGCCGTGCCGTCCAATA
>JBIIGZ010000161.1:0-7518 GCA_044236185.1 Roseomonas sp.
AATTTCACCGGCGCGCTTGGCATCACCACGCTGGATGGCCTTGGCGTGCAAGGTGCCATGGCACACACACTTGAAGAACATGTGCTGATTGACAGCCTGGTGCCGCGTGCCAAGCTGATGGCCGGGCTGCTGACGACGCTGAATTAGAGCATTTTCAAGCCAAGTGGAATCACTTGGCGGATCGGAAAATGCGACCAAGAAAAACTCTAGCCCTGCATCAATTCCAGCAAATTATCATCCGAGGCCGGGCGCGACCCGGCCTCACATTCATGAATCATCTGCACCAACCGCGTGATGGTGGGGCAGGCAACTCCATGACGCGCGGCAATGCCCAAGACCGGCGCGATTTGCGCATCCACCGGCGTGCGGCGGCGGCGCACCCATAAATCCCGCCAAATGCCGGAATGGGTTTTCGCATTAGGGCGGTTGAATTCGACCATCGCGGCAATGGAAACGGCGGCGGATGCTTCGGTTGCATCAGGCGCAAAAGCCGCCGGGTCAAAGCCGTTGAAGCCGCGCACCGTAACACCTTCGGCGCGCGCGACAGCCATGGCTTCCTGGCCAAGCCGCCGCCAGAGCGGCAGCAATTCCGGCCGCGCCAGCGCATCGGCAATGCCTTTCTCACCCAGCGCCTGCGTGTAAAGCATGGAGCTATAGGCGATCTTGCCCCAGAGATAGCCCCAGATATTCTCCGTCATGATCGCATCTGGTTCGAAATGATCGCGCAGCGTGCGATGCAGCGCGGTCAGACGCGGCGTGATCTCACCGGTCAATTCTCCCAGCACCAGCGCGCCGCGCCCGCCATAGATGATGCGCCCCGGCGCCAGCCAATCGGCGCTGAAATTGACGAAGCAGCCGATGGTGCGCGCTTCGCCCAGAATCGGCGCAATCAGCGCCTCACAAAGCCCGTTCTGCAGCGAAACGACATAGCCATCAGGCGCCAGATGCGGCGCGATGGCGTGGCAGGCGGCTTCCGTATCCTGCGCCTTCACACAGAGCAGCACGCGGCGGAACTGGCCCTTCAGTGTCGCGGGCGTATAGGCGGGCGCGGAGACGCGGTGCGGGTCCACCGGGCCTTCAATGGTAAGGCCCACGGACGGGTCGCGGATTGCAGCGACATGATCTTCGACGATATCCACAAACACCACGGCATGACGCGCACGCACCAAAGCGGCGCCGAGTGTGCCGCCAATCGCGCCTGCGCCCCAGATCAGGATCGGGCCATGATCCACGGCGTCACGGATGGCGCGCTGTTCGGCTGCACTGGTCATTGCAATCTCCTTGAGGAGCGCAGGCTGCCGCAAAGCGCCATCCCTTGCCAAGGGCAGGGCAAGGCAGCAGGGTGATTAGGTACCCTTTCGCGGAATCACGCGCTTGCCCCTGACCCAACCCCGCCGCCCATGATGCCGCGCTGGAACAGCCTGCCGGGCAATCTGCGTGGCGCCGTGCTGATGAGCCTGGCTGCCATGCTCTTTGCCGGGGAAGCGCTCGCCATCCGCTACATGAATGAACGCGGCATACCAACCGCCATGCAGCTTTTCGCGCGGTCCTTCGGGCAATTGCTCTGGGTCTTGCCGCTGCTGCTGCAAAGCGGGCTTGCTGTTTTCAAAACCAAACGCCGCGGGCTGCATATCCTCCGTGGCGCGGCCAGCCTGCTGACCTGGGGGTTCTATTTCCTGTCCTTCGTTTTCCTCGATCTCGCGACCGCCACCGTGTTGTCCTTCACCAATGTCATGTTCACCACGCTGCTCGCGGGGCCGGTCCTGAAGGAACATATCGGGACAGCGCGCTGGATTGGCACCATGGCGGGGTTTCTGGGCGTGGTGCTGATGCTGAGGCCCGGGGCGGAGATTTCCTTCATCGGCATGGTGCTTGCCCTCGCATCTGCCGCCAGTTGGTGCGGCATCACGCTCACCAGCCGCATGCTGGCGCAAACCGAACCGAATGAAACCGTGCTGGCTTGGGTGGGCGTGGTGACCAGCCTTGGCATGCTGCCCTTCGCCATTTCCGCCTTCACACCGGTGGGTGCCTATGACCTGCTGTTTCTGTTCGCCTTCGCCATCACCACGCCCGGTATCATCTGGCTGCTGACCTCGGCCTATCGCGCGGGCGAAGCCTCCGCTGTCGCCCCCTTCCAATATCTGCGCCTGCTGCCCGTGGTTGGTTTTGGTTGGATTTTCTTTGGCGAAGTGCCCGATCCCTGGACCTGGCTTGGCGGAGGCATCATCCTGGCCGGCGCGCTGGTCATCACCATCGCCGAGACGCGCCGAAAGGCCTAAGCGGAGGAAACCATGGCAGACCCCATCGCAGCGGATCGCATCGAAATCACGGTGCTGGTGGATAATGTCACCGATAGTCTTTCCTCGACGCCGAGTTTCGTCACGCGAGAATGGATCCGCCTGCAACGCCAGGGGATGAAGCGCACCATGGGCGGCGCGCTTTGCTGCGCCAATCACGGCCTGTCCTTGGTGGTGCGCGCGGAGGTCGGCGGCAAATCCCGCACCGTGCTGTTTGATGGCGGCCCGGTGGATTACGCGGTGGAGCGCAATGGCACACGGCTTGGCGTGGATTTCGCGGCGATTGAGGCCATGGTGCTGTCTCACGGCCATTGGGATCATGCGGGCGGCTTGCCCAAGGCGATTGAAATGACCCGCGCGGCCAATGGCGGGCGTGCCGTGCCACTTTACCTGCACCCCGGCATGTTCTGCGAACGCGCGAGCCGCCAGCCCGATGGTGGGGTTTTTCCGATGGATCGGGTGCCGCCGCCTGAAGGCTGGGAAGCTATGGGTGCCTCCCCCGTCGTGGTGCGCGATGAACACATCATCGCCGATGGCTTCTATGTAAGTGGCGAAATCCCCCGCACCACAGCCTATGAAACCGGCCTGCCCGGCCAGGTGGCGCGCGATGATGACAACGCCCCCTGGCAGCCAGATGAATGGCTGACGGATGAACGCTTCATGGCGGTCAATTTGCGCGGCAAGGGTTTGATCGTGTTTTCCGCCTGCTCCCACACCGGCATTGTGAATGTGCTGCATGCCGCGCGGCGGCGCTTCCCTGATCTGCCGCTTTATGCCGCCATGGGCGGGTTTCACCTGTCCGGCATCAATGAACGCGTGATCCCGGAGACCGTGCGCGATTTGGGCAGCTTTGGCCTGACTTATCTTTTCCCCGCGCATTGCACCGGCTGGCGCGCCGTGAATGCGCTGGAACGCGCCTATGGGGAGGCGATGGTGGTGCCGGCCGCCGTCGGCAAAACCTTCACCCTTGCTGCGTAACGCAACATGATCCTTGCCCTGCAGGCGCTGCCGCTGCTTTTGCTGATTGGGCTGTTGTTTTCCGGACGTGTTGCACCCGTGCCGGCCGTGGTGGCAGCGCTGATTGCTGCCATTCCCGCAGCTTATGTTTCGCTGCCTGACAGCATCGGCTTGCCCGGCTTCCTCGCCGAGCAAATCCTGCGCGGCGCCTATCTGGCTTTGCAGCCCATGGGCGTGGTTCTGGCGGGGCTGTTGTTCCACGCTGCGGTTTCGGGGGTCGAGGCAAGCAAGGACGCAGAAGCCGCAACGCCGCGCCGCATCTTTATCGCGACCTTGCTGGCGGGCTGCTTCCTGGAAAGTGTCACGGGTTTTGGTGTCGGTGCGGTGTTTGCGCTTGCGAGTTTGCGCGGCATGGGGATTATCGGCGCGCCGGCCGGCGCCATGGCGCTGCTCGCTTTGTGCCTGATCCCGTGGGGCGGGCTTGGGCCTGGTTCCTTGCTTGGCGCGGCGCTGATCGGTCTGCCGGCGCAGGATATCTTGCGCATCACGGCGCTGCCCAATGCACTTTGGCTTTTGGCGCTAGGTCCGGTGCTGTGGCGGCTTTGCAGCGCAGCGGGGCTTGCTGTGTCGGCGGCAGAAAAGCGCGCGCAAATGGGTTATCTGCTGGCGGTGGCCATATTGCTTGTCGGCTGCCATTGGCTGCTGCCCTTTGAGGTGATTGGCGTCATCGCCACCGGCCTGCCCCTGGTTTTCGCGCTCTGGCGGCTTGCTCCGCCGCAGGATGGCGTCGCTTGGCGCCGCGCCTTGGCGCGGCTGGCGCCTTACGCCTTTCTGACGGTGGCGCTTTTGTTGGCGCGTACGGTGCCAAACCCGCCCGCCTGGCAGCCTTTTGCGGATTTGCCTGCCTTTCCCGTGACGCATGTCTCGCTGGTCTTGGCGTCAGTGGCGCTGCTGCTATTGGCACGCCGTGCTGGAGCACTTCGCCGGGCGCAGGGGGCGCTAAAACGCGGCGCAAGGCCAGCATTGATCATGCTGCTTTACGTGCTGCTGGCGCGTTGGATGGGCGAAAGCGGCGCGACCGCTGCCCTCGCACGAGAAGCCGCCGCAGCGCTCGGCCCGCTGGCGCCCTATGCGGTGCCGCCGCTTGGGCTGATGGCGGGGATCGTGACGGGCACCAATGTCGGGTCCAATGCGGCGCTGATGCCGGTGCAATACAAGCTTGGCTTGGCCGCTGGGCTGCCGCCGGTGCTCGCACCCGGGGTGCATAATTTTGTCGGCGCGGCCGGCGCGGGCGTGTCTTTCGCGGTCACCGGCATGATTTGCGGCCTGCTTGCCGATGGTACCAAGCCCGCTCAGCTTTGGCGGCTGCTATGGCCATCTCTTGCGGCGGTTCTGCTACTGGGCTGGGCAGCGATGGCCTTTCTTGCCTAAGGGCTTGCATCCTGCACCAATGCCGCACAATTTGTGCACCAAGAAATCAAGGGAGGCTCAAGATGCCATTTGTAACTCGCCGCGCCGCCTTGGCGCTTTCCGCCGGCCTTCTGGCTGCGCCGGCCGTTCACGCGCAAGGCGCTTTCCCGAACAAGGCCTTGCGCATCATCGTGCCCTACCCGCCGGGTGGCGTGACCGACATTATGGGCCGCCTTGCCGCCGAGGCCATGGCACGTCACCTCGGCCAGCCTGTTGTTGTGGAAAACCGCGCCGGTGCCGGCGGCAATATCGGCGCCATGGCCGCCGCCCAGGCTGAGCCCGATGGCTATACCCTGTTCCTCGGCACCATGGCCACACAAGGTGTGAACCCGATCCTGTATCCCGACCCGCGCTTTGACCCGCGCAAGGCTTTTGTCGGCGTGGGCATGATGGCCGATATGCCCAATGTGCTTTCCTGCCTGCCGCGCCGCTACAACCCAGCCAATGCGCGTGAAGCCATTGCGCGCGCCAAGGCTGAGAAGGGGAAGATGCTGTTCGGCACCGTGGGCAATGGGTCTTCGGCGCATTTGTCGCTGGTGATGCTGGAAAAGCTGGCGGGCGTTGATTTTGTGCATGTACCTTATCGCGGCTCCGCCCCCGCTGTTGCAGCCATGCTGGCCGGTGATCTTGATTTGTTGTTCGATGCTTCGGCCACTTCCGCTCCGCATATCCTGCAAGGGTCCATGAAGGGGCTTGCCGTTACCATGAACAAGCGCATTGGCAGCCTGCCCAATACGCCCACATTGGAAGAAGAAGGTGTGGCCGGTTATCATTTAAGTGTCTGGAATGGTGTCTTCACCCAATCCCGCGTCCCCGCCCCGATCCTTGCGCGCTTGCAGGATGCCTTCAACAAGGCGATGGATGAGTCGATGCTGAACCGGCTGCGCGGGCATCATACCGAACCCCTGGTGATCCCGTCTGCCGAATTGCAACCCTGGCTCGATCGTGATGCGCAACGCTGGGGTCAGGTGGCGCGTGACAGCGGCATCAAGATTGACTAGCCGCGACCCTGGATTGGCGCATCATACCCCTCAAAACCCACCAAAAGACAAGGAAAAAGCATGTCCATCTTCCGTCGCATGACGCTGGCCGCCGGGTTGGCCGCGCCGCTTTTCGCACTGCCCGCCCTGGCGCAGCCGCAAATCACCATCCAGCATGGGCTGCCGCCCAATAGCCATACCGGGCTTGGCGCTTCCACCTTCAAGGATAATTTTGAGCGTCTGACGAATAACCGCTACCGCGTGGTCGTGCAGCGTAACGACAATGAACGCGAAATGATTGAAAGCGTGCAGATCGGCACACTGGATTGCACCTTCACCTCTACCGGCCCGGTTGGCAATTTCGTCCCGGAAGTGCGTATTTTCGATGTGCCCTTCCTGTTCCGCGATGCAGCGCATGCGCGCGGCGTGCTGGATAGCGATATCGGGTCAGCCGTGCTGGCGCGCTTCCCGGCGCGTGGCCTGGTTGGTGTGATCTGGACGGAAAATGGCTTCCGCCATTTGACCAATTCGCGGCGCGAAGTGAATGCACCGGCGGATATGCGCGGCCTTAAGGTGCGTACCATGGAAAATCAGGTCCATATGCGCGCCTTCTCAACCCTTGGCGCCCTGCCGACGCCCATGGCCTTCAGCGAATTGATCCCGGCCCTGCAACAGGGCACGGTGGATGGTCAGGAAAACCCGATTTCCGTGATTGTGGCCAATAACATCAACCAGGTTCAGAAATTCATGACGCTGACGAACCATGTCTATTCGCCATCAGTCATGATCTGCAATCCGGGCATGATCGGGAAGCTTTCCGCCGCTGATCGCGCCCTGTTCCAGGAAGCCGCGCGCGCCGCGCAAAAGGCCAATCGGGACCGCGTGACGGCTGATGACCAAAGCGGCGTGGCCGAGCTTCGCCGCCGTGGCATGACGGTGGTGACGCAGGTGGATACCGCTGCCTTCCAAACCGCTCTGGCGCCCGCCTTTGCGGAATGGGAACGCACTTTGGATGCGGCCACGCTGCGGCGCATTCGCGAATGGAAGCCGAACTGATTGGTCGGCTTTCGGCGCCTGATGGTTGAACCCTGTCAGGCGCCAGATTGGCGGCGCGCATCGCGCGCCTTTTTGGGGTGCCCCCTTCGCTTCCGCCCATGGGGGGGGCCACCAGAATCTTGTTTGGTCGCATTTTCCGAGCCGCCAAGTGGAGCCACTTGGCTCGAAAATGCTCCGTTAGGAATGCGCGATGAATGCGATGAATGTCCTGCCCTTGCAGGTGACCGCAGCCGCGACGCTGCTGGCGCTGGTTTTTGCCTTTTGGCTGAAATCCGGCGGCGGGCTGCGCGGCACGCTACGCGCGGGCGTGCTGACCGCTGATAGGATCGGCACCACCATCGCCGCCATCATCGCCTGCCTTGCCCTGGCGGTCGCTGTCTTCGCCGGGCTTTGGCAGGTGGTGGCGCGTTTTGCGACCGAAACGCCTTCTGTTTGGTCCGAAGCACTTGTCCGCACCGCGCTGATCTGGATGGCCTTCATCGGGCTCGCTGTTGCGATCCGTACCGGTGCGCTGGTTTCAATTGATATTGCCCATCGCCTGTCGCGCGGCCTATTGCGGAGCATCCTTGAAGGGATTTCGCTGGCGAGCATCCTGCTCATGCTCGGTGTCATGTTCTGGTTCGGCTGGACCATGGCAGAGCGTGTGAAATTCCAGGAAATGGCGGGCATGGAGGTTTCCATGGCCTGGGGCTATGCCGCCATTCCGCTCGGCGCGGTTTTCGCCATGTTGGGATCGATTGCGCATTTCCTTGATAGAC
>JBIIGZ010000023.1:0-24446 GCA_044236185.1 Roseomonas sp.
CGAGCTTCAGGAAACTGGCAAAGCCAACCTCGGCCCGCGCGCCAGCCAGGGAAAATCCCGCAAGCGATCCGCCCAAACAAAACAATGCCAGAGGTGGCCCCGCCGCGCCGAGCAATTCAAGCACACGCCGGGTAGGCGCCGGCACAGGCAGGCCAAGCCCTTGCCACACGAAAGCGAGGAAAACCGCCATCACAATCGGATGACGCAGCACACCCAGCAAGGTGGCGCGCAACACACGTGACAGAGGTGCCTGGCTATGCAGCCCGATCTCCGCCACCACGGTTGCGACACTCAGCAGCACCATGGAATGCAGCGCCAGAATCGCCAACAAGATGGTCAGCCCGGCCTGACCAAAAGCCGCCGTGATCAGCGGAATGCCGAGCATGACGGTGTTGCCGAAGCTGGCATTCAGCGCAAACAAGCCCGCCGCACCAATGCCCTGCCGTAGCCTTGCGCGGCCAAGCCACAGCGCCACGCCAAAAATCAGCATGGAGGCGATGAAAAACGCGAAAGCCGCCGGCCCGCCACCTTCATGGCCTGACGTGCCGCCATTGAACAACAAACAGGGCGAGGCAATGGAGAAGGTAAAGAAATTCAGCCCACGAAAGCCGCCATCATCCACAAAACGCCAGCGTGAAGCGCCGTAGCCCAGCGCAATAATGGCAAAGACCGGCAGCACAATGCCAAGAACAATACTCACGCGCCGAGCAAGTCCTTGATGAACTCCGCCATGTCTGGCTGGCGGGCGCGCGTGCTGCGCGCGGCATGCAAAATGGCGCGTGCCGTCGCCACAGTGGCATCGAAATCCTGATTGATCAGCACATGGTCGAATTCATCCCAATGGGTGATTTCTTCACGCGCGGCCGCCATACGGTTCACGATTTCCGCGTCACTATCCTGGCCACGATTGCGCAAGCGCTGTTCCAATTCCGCCATGCTGGGTGGCAGCAGGAAAATGCTGGTGACATCGGCCGGCATGCTGGCCTTCAACTGCCGATGGCCCTGCCATTCAATGTCGAACAGCACGTCTCGCCCTTCGGCCAGCGCGGCTTCCACCGGGGCGCGCGGCGTGCCATAGCCACGGCCCAGAAACATGGCGTGTTCCAGCAAATCACTACGCGCAATCATGGCCTGATATTCCGCCATGTCGCGGAAATGATAATGCACGCCATCCTGTTCACCGGGGCGTGCCGCGCGTGTGGTGACGCTGACGGAAAGCGTGAGCTCAGCCTCGCTTTCCAGCAGCGCGCGCGAAACACTGGTCTTGCCCGCCCCGGGCGGTGCCGCAATCACCAGACACAGGCCGCGACGCTTCATGGGCGCTTACTCCACATTCGCTGCCTGTTCGCGCAGGCGTTCAATCGCGGCTTTCAGATCAAGCCCCAAGCGCGTCAGCGCCACACTCGCGGATTTGCTGCAAAGCGTATTCGCTTCGCGCACGAATTCCTGCGTCAGAAACTCCAGCCGCCGGCCCACCGCGTCACCGGAAGCGAGCAGCGCGCGCGCTTCGGCGATATGGGCATTGAGGCGATCAATCTCCTCCCGCACATCGGATTTGGCGGCGAGTAGCGCGACCTCGGCGGCCAAGCGTTCTTCCGGCACGCGGCGCTCACCTTCCAGCAGCGCGGCCAGGCTTTCCAGCAAGCGCGCCTTTTGCTGCGCAGGTTGATCCGCCGCTGCATCGCGGGCGAGTGCCACCAGTGCCGCGATTTCATTAATCAGCACGGTCAGGATTTCGGCCAAGCGTGCGCCTTCCGCCGCGCGGGACTGCGCCAGGGCTTGCAGGGCAGTCGCGAAACCCTTGGTGATGACGGCACGGCGCGCTTCCTCAGCGGCCTCGTCCAGTTCCGTGGTTTCGGCGCGCAGCACGCCGGGCAGGGTCAGCAGCGCTTCGGCACGCGGCGGCGGGGCGCCCGGGATACGCGCCGCCAAATCCAGCGCCAGGCGCAAAGCCTGATCCAGGGCGGCAGGGTCCGGCGTCAGGCGGGGCCCCACCATCTCCTCCCGCTTAATGTTCAGCGTGGCGGCGATATTGCCGCGCTTAAACAGCTTCCCCGCCGCATCGCGCAGAACAGGTTCCAGCGCATCCAGCCCATTGGGCAGGCGCAGGCGCAAATCGAGCCCCCGCCCATTGACGCTGCGCATTTCCCACAGGAAGGAAGCGCCATCGGGCAGGGTGCCATCGGCACGGGCGAAACCGGTCATGGATGCAAGCTTGGCCATGCGCGGTTTTTGCCCCAGAGGAGATGTTATGCAAGCGCTTTGGCAAAATGTGCTGATTACCGGTGCCTCATCCGGCCTGGGCCGCGCCCTGGCGGAAGCCTGCGCCGCGCCTGGGGTGGTGCTGCATCTCTCCGGCCGCGATGCCGCAAGGCTCGATGAGGCCACCACCGCCTGCCGCGCCAAGGGGGCTGAGGTGCTACCCCGCGTGCTGGATGTCTGCGATGCGGCCGCCATGGCGGGCTGGATCGCCGGTGCCGGCAGGCTTGATCTGGTGATTGCCAATGCCGGCATTAGCGCCGGCACGGGCGGCACCACGGAACCCACCGCCCAGACCCGCCGCATTTTCGAGGTCAATGTCACCGGCGTCTTGAACACGGCGCTTCCCGCGCTGGAGGTGATGGCCGCACAATCTCCGGGCGCAGATGGGTTGCGCGGGCGCATCGCCGTGGTGGCATCAGTCGCCGCCTTCGTGGCCGCGCCGGGTGCGCCCACCTATTGCGCGAGCAAATCCGCGGTGCAGCGCTGGGCGGAAGCTTTGGATGCAACAGAACGCACACGCGGCATCCGGATGCATGCGATCTGCCCTGGCTATGTCCGTACACCCATGACGGATCGCAACAAATTCCCCATGCCATTCCTGATGGATGCCGACGAAGCCGCACGGCGCACGCTGGCGGGGCTGGCGCGCGGCAAGACCCGCATCGCCTATCCCTGGCCGACCTATATGCTGGCGCGCTTTGCAGGAGCCTTGCCGATTTCCTGGCGGGCCGCGCTGTTCAGCCTCATGCCCGCCAAGGATGGCAATATCTAGTGGGTGTCCAGTTCACATTCGTTCACCGGACACCCACTAAACCTTCTGTTAGTCGCATTTTCCGAGTCGCCAAGTGATCCCACTTGGCTTGAAAATGCTTGTCTGGTCGCATTTTCCGATTCGCCAAGTGATTCCATTTGGCTTGAAAATGCTTGTCTGGTCGCATTTTCCGATTCGCCAAGTGATCCCACTTGGCTTGAAAATGCTTGTCTGGTCGCATTTTCCGAGCCGCCAAGTGATTCCACTTGGCTTGAAAATGCTTGTCTGGTCGCATTTTCCGAGCCGCCAAGTGATTCCACTTGGCTTGAAAATGCTCCGGCTTACCCGTTCGGCTTCAGCATTTGCCGCAGTACGGTGCCGTCTGAAAGACGATCAAAGCCTTCATTGATTTCTTCCAGCTTCACCACGCCGCTTTTCAACTTATTCACCGGCATCTTGCCGCGCCGATAGAGCGACAGCAGGCGCGGAATATCGCGTTCCGCCACGCAGGATCCCATATAGGAACCGCGAATGCTCTTTTCCTCCGACACCAAATTCGCATGCAGGTAAGACACCGAGGCATTCACATTCGGCAAGCCTGCGCTGATGGTGCTGCCGCCGCGCGCCGTAATGGCAATGGCAAGCTGCATGGCGGGGATCGTGCCGGCGGTTTCAATGACCGTATCCACACCGCCATCGGTCGCATCACGCACCGCCGCTGCGCAATCATCATTGCCGGCCAGGAAGACATCGGTAGCACCCCATTCCTTGGCCTGTTCCAGCTTTTTCGGGTTGGTATCCACCGCAATGATGCGATCCGCGCCCGATGCCACAGCGGCGAAAAGCGCATTCATGCCAACGCCACCCAAGCCCACTACCGCGACATTCTCACCGGGCTGCAGGCGCGCGGTATTGATGACAGCGCCGGCGCCGGTCATGACCGCGCAGCCGAAAATCGCCGCGTCATCGAGGGGGATATCCTTATCAATCTTCACCGCCGAACGCCGCGCCACCACGGCGAATTGGGCGAATAGCGACAGGCCACTATTGTGATTCACGTAATTGCCATCAAGGCGCTTGATGCGCTTCGCACCACTCACCAGCGATCCCGCCGCGCGCGCGGCATTGCCGCTCGGGCAGATATTGGGCCGGCCACGGGCGCAGTAACGGCAGGTGCCACAGGATGAAGCGAATACCGTGATCACGTGATCACCGGGCTTGAGGTCCGTAATGCCTGGCCCGCATTCGCGCACAATGCCGGCCCCTTCATGGCCGATCACAATCGGCAGCGGGCGCGGGCGCTGATTTTCAATGGTGGAAAGATCCGAATGGCAAAGCCCGGCAGCCGCGACTTCGATAAGGATTTCACCGGGGCCAGGCGGGTCAAGCTCCACCTCCTCCACCACCAAGGGGCGGGTCTTGGCATAGGGGCGCGGCAGGCCCTGTTCGAATAGAATGGCGGCTTTCATGCGCATCGGCGCTTCCTCCTGGTATCAAGTATCGTTCAGCTTGCACCCGCAGCGCGCCATTCGGCAATCAGGGCATCGGCGGCGCGGTCCATATCATCACTGCCATTATAGCCGTGGAAGGAAATGCGGATGCGCCCGCGCCCATTCCAAACCAGCACGCCGCGCTGCGCCATGCCCTCCACAATCGCCGCTGCTTTCGGGTGTTCGGCGCAAACGCTCGCGCCATGCCAGCGCGGATCGGGCGGCGTGGTTGAAGGAATGCCGGCGTCACGCAGCTTTTCCAGCAGCCCAACGGTCAGGCGCTGCACATGGGCTTCAATCGCCTCCGGCGCAAAGCCTTCCAGATAGCGCAGCGCCGAGTCCAAAACATAAAGCCCAAGATGCGATGGGTTACCGCGCGTGAAGCGCGCGGCGCCTGGCAGCAAGGCGGGTATTTCAGACCAATCTGGCCGCCCCATGGACGCGATGGAATGCCACCCCGCCGTGCTTGGCATCCAGCTTGGCTGGCGCTTTGGGTTCCAATAGGCAAGCGCAACACCCGTACAGCCAAGCATCCATTTATAGCAGGCAGAGAAAGCGAAATCGGCAATCTCAGCATGGATCGGCATCCAGCCGGCACCTTGGGTGAAATCCACCACCAGCAATGCGCCCACCTTATCCGCCGCCGCACGTAGCGTGACCAAATCATGCCGCGCGGCATTCAGGAATGAAACAGCACTGACGCCAATCATGCGTGTGGAGCCATCAATCGCAGCGGCGAAGCTTGCGGGATCAGCGGCCTTGGCAAAGCGCAGCGTCACTTTGGGTTGGCGTTGAAGCGTCAGCGGTGCGACGACAGATGGATATTCATCCGGGTCCACCAGCACCGTATCGCCCGCGCGCCAATCCAGGCTTTCCACCACCATGGAAACGCCCTCGGCCACCGATGACACAAAGCCGATATCGGCGGGGGCGGTATGAAACAGCCGCGCCGCACGGGCGCGCGCGCTTTCCATCATGGCTTCCTGCCGGTGGCGCCCGGCAGGGCCATCGGATTTATCTGCGGCATAGGCGCTAAAGGCTGCATCATGCTGGCGCAGAAAGGGTGTTTCACCAGCGGCACAAAGATGCGTGATGCCAGGGGCTATGCGAAAATCGGCGGGGTTGAATAGCGGGGAGGAGATCATGCGTTCTGCCTTTGGGCTTTGATGATATTCAAATCCCAATCCGCGCAAGCGTCAAAACCAAGACTTGCGGCGCCAGCGATGATAGGCTGGGTGCGTGCTGAAAGGTGATCCGCCTTGCCCGCCCTTGTGATCCTTGCCGCCTATGCCCTGTTGGTCGTGCTGCCGGTCGCACTTGGCGGGTGGCTAATCGGCCCCGCGCGGCCGTGGTTGGATGAAGCCTCCAGCGCCATCGCCATGATGGCGACCGCGGCGCTGCTGCTGGAATTTTTACTCTCGGGCAGGTTTCGCGTGATCAGCGCCGGCATCGGCATGGATCGCAGCCTGCGCTGGCATCAGATTTTCGCGCAGGTGCTGACAATCGCGGCGTTGCTGCATCCGCTATTTTACCTCAGCCCCAGTGGCGCGGCTTTTGAGCGCCCGGATGACCCTTCCGGCGCGCTGGTGCTGGGCTTGGATGCGGCCACACTTATTTCCGGCACTTTGGCCTGGTTGCTTTTGGGCTTGCTCACGCTCACCGCCATCAGGCGCGATGATTTGCCCTATCGGTATGAGGTCTGGCGGATCAGCCATGGGCTTGGCGCGGCGCTGCTCGCGGTGCTCGCGCTGCATCATGCCGTCTCCGCCGGGCGCTATTCAGGCGCGCCGGCGTTGATGGCCTATTGGGCCTTCCTGCTGGCCTTGGCGCTCGGCAGCCTCGTTGCGGTTTACCTGCTGCGTCCCTGGCGCCTGGCGCGCTGGCCTTGGCGCATTGCTGGGCTGGAACGCGTCGGGGACCGGCTATGGTCGCTGACGCTGGAACCTGATGGCCATGCGGGGCTGGCCTATCGCGCTGGGCAATTCGCCTGGCTGCGGCTGAATTGCTCGGCGTTTTCGGTGCGCGAGCATCCTTTCTCCATCGCCTCTGCCCCTGCGGATGGGGGGCGCTTGCGCTTTCTGATCAAGGAAGTGGGCGATTTCACGCGCCAGATCGGCACGCTGCCACTGGGCGCGCGCGCTTTTGTGGATGGCCCGCATGGCGCGCTGTGTCTGGAAGGCCGGCGGGAGCCCGGCATTTTCATGATCGCCGGCGGGGCAGGATTGGCGCCCATGCTCTCCCTATTGCGGGACGCCGCAGCGCGTGGCGAAACCCGCCCTATCACCCTGCTTTATGGCAATCGGCATCAGGGGCAAATCATGGCAGCGGCGGAATTGGCGGCGTTGGCCGCGCGCTTGCGGCTTGATCTGCACCATGTGTTGCAGGAACCGCCACCTGGCTGGGCCGGCTTCGCCGGCATGATGACGCCCGCCTTGATCCAGGCCGAAGCCGCGCGCGCCGCGCGGGAAGGTTGGGTTTTCCTGCTCTGCGGCCCCGGCCCGATGATCCGTGCCGCGCATCAGGGCTTGGCCGCACTTGGCGTGCCCCGGCGCCGTATTCTGGAAGAACGCTTTTCGGTGTTTTAAGCGCCAGCGCCGCCTTAATCATGCCCGGCTTTCGCGGCATAAGATGGCAGAAGACCATTTCAGGGGAAGCCTCCCGTGCCGTTGAAGCCGCTCAAGAAAGCCGTGCTGCCCGTTGCTGGGCTTGGTACGCGTTTCCTGCCCGCTACCAAGACCATGGCGAAGGAAATGCTGCCCATCGTGGACAAGCCGCTCATTCAATACGCGGTGGAAGAAGCGCGCGCGGCGGGGATTGAGCAATTCTGCTTCGTGACCGGGCGCGGCAAGACCATGCTGGTTGAGCATTTTGATATCGCCTACGAATTGGAACGCACCTTGGCGGAACGCGGTAAGGAAAAGGAACTGGCGGCCTTGCGCGCTGATGCGCCGCCGCCTGGGTCCATCATGTCCGTGCGTCAGCAAGTGCCCATGGGACTTGGCCATGCCATTTGGTGCGCGCGCGCCTTTATTGCCGATGATCCCTTCGCGATCCTGCTACCCGATGATCTGATGCAATGCGATGTGTCCTGCACGGCGCAGTTGGCCGATGCCTATCGCGAAACCGGCGGCAATGTTGTGGCGATTGAGGAAGTGCCGCGTGAGCGTGTGAATCGCTACGGCGTGCTTGATGTGGCGGAAGATCGTGGGCGGCTGGTTTCCGTGAAGGGCCTGGTGGAAAAGCCGCCGATTGAAAAGGCGCCTTCCAACCTGACCATCATCGGCCGCTATGTGCTGATGCCGGAAGTGATCGGCCATTTGGCACGCATGGAAAAGGGTGCGGGTGGGGAAGTGCAATTGACCGATGGCATGGCAAGGCTAATCGGCACGCAGCCCTTCCATGGGCTCCGTTATGAAGGCCGTCGCTTTGATTGCGGCGACAAGGCGGGCTTCCTGGAAGCGCAGGTGGCTTTCGCGCTGGCCAGGCCCGATCTGGCGCCGGCCATGCGCGATATTTTTGGGCGCTATGCGTAGGATTTAGCTGGGGCGCATGCAGCGCACCAGCTCCGCCACATCCGGCGCATCATCCAGGCGCCAGATCGCATCCCGTAGCGCCGCCGCGCCCACCTTGCCCAAAAGCGGTTCGGCATTGTCGCGGTATTTCGCTTCCAATTCATCATCCGAAAGCGGCGCGCCAGGATCGCCCTTTGGCAGCAGCACGGTTTCCGTTAGCTTCGTGCCGTCATCCAAAGTGATGGTGACGCGTGCTGGGAATTTCGCCGGATAGAGCCTATTCAACTCCGCATCCGGCACCACTTCGGTACGCGCCAGCACCTGGCGGATCAGTGGGTCATGCACACGCCCGGCGGCGAATTGGCGCTGAGTCAATTCACCATCTACTGCGGCAGCGGCGATGCAATAGGGTACGGAAACCCGCGCACCCATCAGCGTGGTGACATCCTTATTCGAAAAATGCGATTTCACCGTGTCATAGGTTTCATTGGTGATGGAGATGATCCGCTTCGGGTCCGGCTTGTGCTTGGCCACAATGGCAAGGGTCGCCTGAATCGGCGAATGGCTTGCCAGGATGGAGGGGAAATATTTGAAGCCGTTTTGTAGAATCTCCCATTCTGTCCCAAGCCCCGCGGTCAGTGCTGCCGCTTTAGGTTCCAGCGAAAACGCTGCCAGATAGCCCTTCGGGTGTTCCAGAATGCCGGGCGGGCTGGTCGCGCCAAGCGCTGCCAATTGGGCAGAGAGAATCCCATTCAGCGCGGCCTTGCCGGGGTGGATGGATTTCGTCATGTCGCCGGATTCGAAAAACGTATTCAGCCCGGCAGCTTGCGTGCCTGCGAGGCCAAGCGCGCGTTGCACGCCATCTGCATCAAGGCCCATGGCATGGGCTGCGCCGGCTGCAGCGCCAAAGGTTCCATTCGTCGCTGTCGAATGCCAGAACCGGTAATGCGTTGGCATTACCGCCATGCCGACACGTACTGCCACTTCATAACCCGCCACCAAAGCCGCCAGCATGGCACGGCCTGAAAGCCCACGCGCTTCGGCCAAGGCAAGCGCGGTTGGCACCATGACGGAGCCCACATGCAACAAAGCGCGCTTGTGCGTGTCATCATTATCAGCGGCATTGATCAGAATGCCGTTGGCGAGTGCCGCGAAAGCAGGCTGCACGGCAGCACCCGCCGTTCCCATCACATGCGCGCCGGGCGCGCCGGGATAAAGTGCCGCGATATCACGCGCGATGCGGGATTTTTCCGCATCTTCCGTCCAGGCCGCCATGGCGCAGCCCAACGCGTCCAACACAAGCCGCGCCGCCTGACGCCGAACGTCAACCGGCAGCGCATCCGGCTTGATGGCAGCGGTAAATTCCGCAAGGGCGCGCGTGGTCATGCTGGTTTTTCCTTTTGAGATTTTTCCGGGGAGGCATAAATCAAGCTGTAGAATGTGGGCGCCGCTGTAAAGCCTCGGCCGGTAAGTGCCGCCTGGATCATTTCGGTATTGGTACCTTCCACAACCATGATGGTGGCGAAGGACGCATCTCCTTCGGGGCGAAATTTTTCCTCAGGGCTCGGCACCGTCACGCTTGGGTCACCCTGCCATAGCCGCACGCGCGTCACGCCAGATTGCTCAAGCATTGCCGCCAATTGCGCTTCAAGGTCGGCCGGTGGCGCTTCTTGCTGCGCGATCAGCGCCAGCACACCTCCGGCACCTGCCTGCCCTTCATCCATTACCACGCGGCAAATACTGCGCGACATGGTGCGAAAATACGCCATGATGCGCGCGGTCCAATCCGTGGGCTCTGCAAGCCGCTTCAGGTAAGGCGCAGAACACAACACCAGCGGAGATGCGGTTTCATAAAACGTCAGGAACTCCGCCCGCGGCCCGTCCAGGCGGCGATAACGCCGTGCATGGAGAAAGCCGGGAATGCCAAGCCGATCCGGCACGTGATCCCGTTGATACCAGGCTTCATAATCGCGCCGGTTGCATGCTGGTGCGATATCATTCATCACACAAAGCAACCCGCCACCCTTGGCCATGCCGTTCTATCCCTTCCGGTCTTCGCACTGAGTATTGCGCCGCTTGCGCGCCAGGGAAAGCGGCACTCGTGCTGGACAGATGGGGCGCTCCCCGTCAACATGGAGAAAAGAAAGGGGAGGAACCAATATGAAAAGACGTTCATTTATCGCCGCTGGCAGCGCGCTACTTGCCACGCCAAGTATTCTGCGCGCCCAAGGCACCTGGGTCGCCACACGGCCTATTCGCTTCATCGTGCCCTGGCCGCCTGCCGGCACAACGGATATCCTCGCGCGCATGATCGCGCCGGCCTTGCAGGAAGCACTTGGCCAAAACGTGATTATCGAAAACCGTGCCGGCGCGGCTGGGCTGATCGGCACGGAAGCCATTGTGCGCGCCGATGCGGATGGCCATGCCTTTGGCTTCATCATCAGCACCCATGCCGCTAATGCGCATCTGGTGAAGAACCACCCCTTTGATGCGGTGCGCGATATCACGCCGGTGATTCATGTAGCGAATGTCCACAATATTCTCTCCATCACCAACAACCTGCCACCACGCACCGTGCAAGATCTGATTACTTGGGGCCGAACCAATCCAATCGCCTTCGCATCTTCCGGTACCGGGACTTCAACGCATATCAGCGGGGAGATGTTTCGCCTCGCGACCGGTCTGACGATGACGCATGTGCCCTATCGCGGCGGTGGGCCGGCGCTGACGGATTTGATAGCCGGCAATGTGCCTATCATGTTTGCCAATGCCACATCTGCGCTGCCGCATGTGCGCGGCGGGCGTATTCGCGCGCTGGGCGTTACAGCCGCGCAGCGTCTGCCCTTCCTGCCGGATGCGCCCACTATCGCGGAAGCCGCCATCCCCGGTTATCAGATTGCCGAATGGTACGGCATTGTCGGCCCGCGCGGCATGCCGCCAGCCGCCGCTCAGCGCCTGAATGCCGTGATTGGCGGCATCATCACCGCGCCGGAGATGCGCCAAAAGCTGCTCGATTCCGGGGCAGAGGTTGTGGGCGGCACAGCGGAAAGTTTCGGTACGCTGATCGCCAATGATGTCGCACGCTATGGTCAGGTCATCCGCGACGCTGGGATCACCGCTGAATGACCCAGCCGCTTTCTGGCAAGATTGCCTTGGTGAGTGGTGCCAGCCGCGGCATTGGTGCGGCGATTGCCCGCACGCTCGCGCGTGATGGCGCCAAGCTCTTGCTGCTGGCGCGCAGTGAGGCCGATATGAAGAAGGTCGCAGCGGATTGCGGCGCGGATTGCATGGTGGTGCCAGGCGATTTGCGCGAAGATGCCGCCGCCAAAGCAGCCGTTGAAGCCGCCATCCAGCGCTTCGGCGCCTTGGATATTCTGGTCCATAGCGCAGGTGCGACCAAGCGCGGCGATTTTCTGACACTATCCGATGATGATTGGGCTGATGGCTATGCATTGAAATTGTTTGGGGCCGTCCGGCTCGCCCGCGCTGCCTGGCCGCATTTGTGCAAGGCGAAGGGCGCCGTTGTGAATATCGGCGGCATCGGCGGGCGCTTGGCAAGTGCGGATTTCACCATTGGCGGTTCGGTCAATGCGGCGTTGATGAATTTCTCCAAGGCGCTTGCAGATCGCGGCGTGGCGGATGGCGTGCGCGTCAATCTCATCAATCCCGGCAATATCCATACGGATCGCCTGACACATCGCATCCGCGCACGCGCCAAGGAATTGGGCGCGGATGATGCGGCGGCGGCCGCTGATCTGGCACGCGAAGCCGGCATCAAACGCTTCGCCACGCCTGAGGAAATTGCCGAAGTCGTCAGCTTCCTGGTCAGCGACCGCGCAAGCTATGTGCAAGGCACGCTGATGGATGTGGATGGCGGTTGGCTGCGGGCGGTCTAAGAAAGGAAAAGCGCTATGTGCGACAAGGCAAAAGAACGCGGGCTTGGCTGGCGCGGATGGATGCCCCTGCCACCCCGGCAGGAGACCACACCACTCGGCCCCTGGTTGGACCTGACCCACCCGATAGATGAGGCGATGCCGCGTGTGCCAACCTTCGGCCCGCCCAAGGTGAAGAAACTATTCTGCCTGCCCGCCGATCCGTTGACGGTGACAAGCTTTGAAATGGTGGTGCATACCGGAACGCATGTTGATGCGCCCTGCCATTTCTACAGCGATGGCCCCAGCATGGAACAAGTGCCGCTGGAACGCTGGAATGGCCCGGGCGTTGTCTGGCGCTTCGATCTGCCGCCCAATAGCTTGATCGAACCGGAACATCTGGAAGCGTCGCGCCCGCTGCTGCGCCCGGGCGATATCCTGGCACTCGATACGGGTTCGTCACCACACATCAATACGCCCGCCTATGATGCGCATCCGTGCCTGAGCTTGGCCGCAGCGGATTGGATTGTGTCAAGGCAGGTAAAGCTGCTCGCTTGTGATTTTCCCACGCCTGATTTGCCTGTGCATCGCCGCCCGGCTGAGGGCTTTACCTGGCCCGTACATCAGCGCTTGCTGCGTGATGGTGTGCTGATTTGTGAGCATTTGCGCGGACCCCGCCCACTTGCCGGCAAACGGGTGGAATTCATCTTTGGCGCGCTTTCCATCACCGGTTCGGATGGCGCGCCGGCGCGCGTTATGGCGCGTGAAATCGCCGACTAAATCGAAGGAAATGCCCCATGGGTGAAGCATTATCGGCCACGCAAATCCTGGGGCGTTTTGTCGCTGAATCGCGCTTCGATTCCCTGCCCGAAGCGCTGCGGCATGAAGGGCGGCGTTCCATCCTCAATCACGTGGGCTGCGCGCTGGGTGTCGCGCGTGATCCGGCGGTGATCACGGCGCTTGAAATCATGCGCGAAGCGTCAGGCAAGCCACGCGCCACCGTGCTTGGGCAGCGTGATAGGCTTGGCGTCATGGAAGCGGCTTTCGTCAATGCCATCGCTTCGAACCTGCTCGATTATGACGACACGCATCTGGATACTGTGATCCACCCAAGCGCGCCGGTTGCTCCCGTGGCCTTTGCGCTTGGTGAGGAACTCGGCGCCAGTGGCGCTGAGGTTTTACATGCCTTCCTGCTGGGCGGGGAAATCGCCTGCCGCATCGGCAATGCAGTCTCCCCCGGCCATTACGCGCGGGGCTGGCACATTACCGCAAGCTGCGGGGTTTTTGGCGCGGCAGCGGCGGCGGCGCGGCTCATGCGGTTATCAGTGGAAGAAACCGCGCATGCGCTGGGGATCGCCGCCAGCCAATCGGGTAGCATCGTCGAAAACCTGGCGACTGCGGCGAAGAATATCGGCGTGGGCAATGCGGCGCGTAATGGCATATTGGCGGCACGCTTTGCCGCCCGCGGCTATCAGGCCGCGCCGCTGGCCATTGAAGGGCCGCTTGGCTGGGCGCGCGCCATGGGGGATGAGCCGGTGCTGGCCGCGATCACTGAAGGGCTCGGCCAGCGCTGGGAAATCGCGCGCAATACCTACAAGCCCTATGCTGCGGGCATTGTCTTTCATGCGGTGATTGATGCCTGCCTTGAACTGCGGGAGAGGCTTGGCAATGCAGTCACGCACATCAAAAGCGTAACAGTGGCTGGCGCTGCGCTGTTGCTGGCGCGTGGTGATCGCGTGGTACGCAATGAACGCGACACGCGCGTCAGCATTCATCACTGTGCCGCGATTGCCCTGCTGCTGGGTCGCGCCGATGTGGCGGATTTTGAAATGCCTGCGGTGCAGGACCCCGCCCTTGCGGCGCTGCGCGCCAACGTGGTGGCGGAATGCGATGCCAACCTGCCGCGCGGTGCCGCGCGTGTCACCATTACGCTCACTGATGGCAGCACGCATCAGGCCACTATCGAACATCCGCGCGGCAGCGCTGAACGCCCACTGAGTGACACGGAACTCGCTGCCAAATATCGCGCCAATGCGGCGCTTGGCGATACTACTTCTGATGTAGAAGCGCAGCTTGCAGCGCTTTGGGCGCTGGACAGATCAGCTTCCATTGCGCCGCTTATGGCACTGCTCAGTAGCCCGGCGCGCAATGCAGCAGGGTAAAGCCCGCCGAGGTGATCACCAGGTCAATCTTGTCCGGTGTGCTCCACCCGATATCCTGTTCCCCACTACGCGGATGCTGATCATCGAATTCCGGCGGACCAAAGCGTGCGATCAGCCTTTGGCGCAGCACATCGCCCTGCGCTGCAGCGCCACGACCTGAAACGCACGCCAAGCCACCGGTTTTTGTGTCGAAGCCAAAGGCAATATTCATGCGCAGCCCCTCCACGCTGAAGGCGCCGCGTGCACGATATTCCACCCGCGTATCCATCATGCGCCGTTCCGCGGCCGGCAGGCTGCGTACCGCGCGGCGCGATGCGGTTACCGCCTGCGCTTCATTCATGCCCCAGCGGGTGTATTCCCAGGCCGCGTCAGCGGGTGTGATAGACAGGGCCACAAACAGACCAACGAGCGCCAAATCCCGCATACGGGTTCAGACCCGCCCGTGACAGGCCTTGAACTTCTTGCCGCTCCCGCAGGGGCAAGGCGCATTGCGCGGCGTGCGGCCCCAAGTGCTCGGATCATTCGGGTCCACCGCTTCGGGCAGGGAACGCGCTGAAGCCGTGCCGATGGGTGCGGTGACAGGCGGGCCATCCAGCTCCATCATCTCCGCCCCCGCGAGCGTCGGGTCTGGGTGACGCATATCAAACACGCCAATGCCTTCCGGCGCGGGCGGCGGCGCATCGGGGCGGATTTCAATGCGAAGCAGCAGGCTGGTCACACGCTCCCGCAGGTTTTCCAGCATGGAATTGAACAGGCGGAAGGCTTCGCTTTTGTATTCATTCAGCGGATCGCGCTGGCCATAGGCGCGCAGGCCAATGCCTTGGCGCAAATGATCCAGGGACAGCAAATGTTCCTTCCAGGATTGATCAAAAATCTGCAGTAGCAGGGATTTTTCGATCTGGCGCATGAACTCCGGCCCCACATTGGCCGCACGGGACGCATAGGCCTGCGCCGCTGCCTGCATCAGGCGTTCGCGCACCGCGTCATCATCAATGCCTTCTTCGCGCGCCCAATCCGCAACCGGCAGATCAAGGTTCAGGATTTCCTTGACGTCACGATCAAGCTTTTCCAGATCCCATTGTTCGGGATAGGCGTTTTCCGGAATGGCGCGCGCGACGAGATCCGCGATGGTTTCCTCACGCATTTCCGTGATGGTCTCGGCAACCTCATTCGCCATCATGAAGGCGCGGCGCTGGGAATAAACTTCCCGGCGCTGGTCATTCATCACGTCATCATATTTCAGCAGATTCTTGCGGATGTCGAAGTTTCGCGCTTCCACCTTTTTCTGCGCGCGTTCCAGGGCCTTGTTGATCCAGGGATGGACAATCGCCTCACCTTCCTTCAGGCCAAGCTTTTGCAGCATCCCACCCATACGGTCAGACCCGAAGATGCGCATCAGATCATCTTCCAAGGAAAGGAAGAAGCGGGAAGCGCCCGGGTCACCCTGGCGGCCGGAACGGCCACGCAGCTGATTGTCAATGCGCCGGCTCTCATGGCGTTCCGTGCCAATCACGAAAAGCCCACCGGCAGCGCGCACAATCGGCCGCGCCTCATCTACTTCCGCCTTGTGGCGCGCGAGCGCCGTTTCGTATTCGGGGCCTTCAATGGCATTGGCTTCCTGGCGTGCCAGCATTTCCAGATTGCCGCCAAGCTGAATATCCGTGCCGCGGCCAGCCATATTCGTCGCAATCGTCACCGCGCCGGCGCGGCCCGCCTGCGCCACAATCTCCGCTTCCTGTTCATGGTAGCGCGCATTCAGCACCTGGTGCGGAATGTTCTTCTTCTTCAGCAGCGTTGAAATCAGTTCGGATTTTTCGATGCTTGTGGTGCCCACCAGGCAAGGCTGGCCGCGCCCGCGCGCTTCTTCAATCAGTTTTGCCACCGCTTCGTATTTTTCTTCTGCGCTGCGATAGACCTCATCATCCTGATCCAGGCGCGCGACGGGCACATTGGTCGGGATTTCCACCACATCCAGCTTGTAGATTTCGGCGAATTCATCCGCTTCCGTCGCCGCCGTACCGGTCATGCCGGCAAGCTTCGGGTAAAGCCGGAAATAGTTCTGGAAGGTGATGGAAGCCAGCGTTTGATTCTCCGGCTGGACCGTCACATGTTCCTTGGCTTCAAGCGCCTGATGCAGACCATCGGAATAGCGCCTTCCTTCCATCATGCGGCCAGTGAATTCGTCAATGATCACAATCTTGTCCTGTCGGACAATATATTCGACATCGCGGGTGAAAAGTGTATGCGCCCGCAAGGCCTGGTTTACGTGATGCACGAGCGACACGTTTTCCGTGTCATACATATTGCCTTCGGTCAGCAGGCCGTATTGGCGCAGTAATTCTTCTACCCTTTCGCCGCCCAATTCGGTCAGGCTTACGGTGCGTTGCTTTTCGTCCTTCTCATAGGTTTCCTTGTCCTTCACCAACTCCTTCATCACCTCATCGGTGCGGCGGTAAAGGTCGGAAGTGTCATCGGTGGGCCCGCTGATGATCAGGGGCGTACGCGCCTCATCCACCAGGATGCTGTCCACCTCATCCACAATGGCATAGGCGAAATCGCGCTGGACCATATCTTCCAGCCGATACTTCATATTGTCGCGCAGATAATCAAAGCCGTATTCATTATTGGTGCCGTAGGTGACATCACAGGCATAAGCGGCTTGGCGCTGGTCATCCGTCAGCCCATGCATAATTACCCCAACGGAAAGGCCCAGGAAGCGATAGATGCGCCCCATCCATTCCGCGTCGCGCTGGGCAAGGTAATCATTCACCGTCACCACATGCACGCCCTTGGCCGGCAGCGCATTCAGGTAAACCGGCAGGGTCGCGACCAGCGTCTTGCCTTCGCCGGTCTTCATTTCGGCGATCTTGCCTTCATGCAGCACCATGCCGCCGATCATCTGCACATCGAAATGGCGCAGGCCCAGCACGCGGCGGGACGCTTCCCGCACGGTCGCGAAGGCTTCCGGCAGCAGCGCATCCAGGGCCTCGCCCTTGGCCAGCCTTTCGCGGAATAGCGCGGTCTGCCCCGCCAGCGCCTCATCTGAAAGCGCCTGCAGGCGGGGTTCCAGCGCATTGATTGCGGGCACGCGGGATTGATAGCGCTTGAGCGCACGGTCGTTGGAGGTGCCGAAAATGGCGGCTGCAAGGCGGGCAAACATCTGGGGCGTCAGTCTCCGGCGGGCGGGCGCCCGGTCGCGGCGCCGCAGCGCCAGGAAGTATGTTTCGGATTGGCCGCAGAAATAGGCTCCCCCGGGGGGCGGGTCAACGCTTGCGCCTTGTGGGGAAGGGGCGCTTCGGTCATGTTCCGGGCCAATCACCTAATTGGGATAACCCCTGATGCGCCATTTGCGCGGCCTGGCCGCCACCGCCCCCCTTCGCGCCACCCTGGCGCTGCTGCTGGGGGTTGCCCTTGCCCAGCCCGGCCTGGCCCAGCCCGCCCCGGCTGCCCCGCCGGCCGACCCCATCGTGGCCCGCGTGGATGGGGAGGAGATTCGCTTCTCAGACCTTGCCAATGCCGCCCAGGAATTGCCCGAGGAATTGCGCGGCGCGCCGACGCAAATGCTCTATCCCCTGCTGCTGGATCAAATGATCGCGGGGCGCGCCGTTGCCGCCGCCGCCCGCCGCGCGGGGTTGGACAAGGATGACGCGGTGCGCGCGCGCATCCGCCGCGCGGAAGAACAGGAATTGCAGCAGGCCTATTTGTCCCGCGAACTGGCCGGGCGCGTGACGGAAGAGCGCATCCGCGCGGCCTATGATGCCGAAATCCGCGCCCGCCCAGCGGAAGAGGAAGTGCGCGCCCGCCATATTCTTGTGCCAACCGAAACCGAAGCCCGCGAAGCCCTGGCTGAAATCCGCGCCGGGGCTGATTTCAACGCCGTGGCCCAGCGCCGTTCAGCCGGGCCGGGCGCAAGGGAAGGCGGTGATCTTGGGTTCTTCAAGCGCGGCGATATGGTGCCGGAATTCGCCGAAGCGGCCTTTGCGCTACCAGCAGGACAAATGAGTGCCGCGCCGGTGCGCAGCCCCTTTGGCTGGCACATTATCCGCGTGGATGAACGCCGTGCCTCGGCGCCGCCAAGCTTTGAAGAAGCACGCGAAGCGCTGCGCCAACGCCTGTTTGAAGGCGAAATCAACGCAGTGGTGCAGCAGGCCCGCAGTACGGCAAAGATCGAACGCTTCAATCTGGATGGCTCCACCCCGCGCGCCATTGACGCGGCCGAACCCCCAGCCCCAGCTGCCCCGGCAGGCCGCCCCGCCGCGCCGACCCGTCGTTAGTGCATGTCCGCTTCACATCCGTTCAGCGAACACGCACTAACCAATTGTTTGATCGCATTTTCCGAGTCGCCAAGTGATTCCACTTAGCTTGAAAATGCTCAGATTTCGGAGGAATTCCCATGGCCGGACATGATATCCCCACCTCACCACTCGCCCTTCCGCTGCCGGAAATGCCGGCGGTGCCGGGGGTGCGCGTGGCATCAGGCCGCGCTGCGATTCGCTACAAGGATCGCGATGATGTGACCGTGATGGCCTTTCCCGCCGGCACCACGGTGGCGGGCGTCTTTACCCGCAATCGCTGCCCCGGCGCGCCGGTGGATTGGTGCCGCGGCGCGCTCCCCGGCGGCAAGGCGCGTGGCCTGGTGGTGACCGCGGGCAATTCGAACGTCTTTACCGGCCGCGCCGGGCGCCAAACCTGTGAGGAAACCGCCAAGGCCGCCGCCGCGATTCTTGGCTGCAAGCCCAAGGAAGTGTTTCTGGCTTCCACCGGCGTGATTGGCGAAAAACTACCGACCGAAAAGCTGATCGCTGCCCTGCCACGCGTTTTTGAAGCGGCGGCGGAGCGTGATTGGCAGGGGGCCGCCAAGGCCATCATGACCACCGATACCTTCCCGAAAGGCGCCATTCGCAAGGCGCGCATCGGCGATACTGAAGTCACCATCGCCGGCATCGCCAAGGGCAGCGGCATGATCGCGCCAGATATGGCGACCATGCTGTCCTTCCTGGCCACCGATGCAAAAATTCCTGCCGCTGCCTTGCAGGCACTGCTGAAAAAGGGCGTCGATCGTTCCTTCAATTGCGTGACGGTGGATTCTGATACCTCCACTTCCGACACGGTGATGGTCTTTGCCACCGGCACGGCCAAACATCCCCGCGTACCAGCGGAAGGTGGCGCGGTGCTGAAGGATTTCGCCCGCGCGCTCAATGAAGTGTTGATGGAATTGGCCCTGATGGTGGCGCGTGATGGTGAAGGCGCGCAAAAGCTGATCCAGATTAACGTGACCGGCGCCACCACAGCGCGTTCCGCGCATCGCATTGCCATGTCCATCGCCAATTCGCCTTTGGTGAAAACCGCGATTGCGGGTGAGGACGCGAATTGGGGCCGCATCGTCATGGCCGTCGGCAAGGCGGGTGAACCCGCGGATCGCGACAAGCTTTCGGTCAATGTCGGCGGTGTCTGGATGGCGCAGAATGGCGGCGTGGTGGATGGCTATGATGAAGCGCCCGTCGTTGCGCATATGAAGGGCCGCGCGGTGGAAATCACCGTGGATATCGGCCTTGGCAAAGGCAAATCCACCGTTTGGACCTGCGACCTGACGCATGGCTATATCGATATCAATGGCAGTTACCGGAGCTGACGCGCCCCAGCCCCGCCATGGAAAATGATTTTGCTCCCTTGATGACGGAGCGCTTACGGCTCCGTCCCTTGCGCGCCGATGATGCGGCGGCATTGCATCGCTTGGTCAATGATTGGGAAGTGGCGAAAACCTTGGCCCGCGTGCCCTTCCCCTATCCGCGCGATTTGGCGGATGAATGGATCGCCTCAACCCGCGCGCAAATCGCCGCCGGCACCGCTTGGCATTTGGCGGTAACGCGCGATGAGGCTGGCGCGGAAGCCCTGCTGGGCTGCGTTGGCCTGACGCTCGATGCGAAGAACCCGCGCGAAGCAGAGCTTGGCTATTGGATTGGCCGGCGCCATTGGGGCCAGGGGCTTGGGCCGGAAGCCGCGAGGCGCTTGGCGCATTGGGCGCTGGCCAATCTGGAGATTGATCGGCTCGTGGCCTCGGCGCTTGTCGATAATGAACGCTCGGCTGCGGTGTTACGGCGGATCGGCTTCAAGGAAAGCGGCGCAGGTAGCCAGGAGTTTATCTCGCGCGGCGGGGCCATGCCTGTCAGGCTTTTTACCGCCACGCGCATGGATATCGCCGTGGAAGCAGCCGCGCCAGTCGAAGCCGCACCCACCACGGGCAAGCCCACGCTATTGGTCGCGGCGGTGGCGCTGATCGATTCGGAAGGCCGCGTGCTGCTGGCGCGCCGACCGGAAGGCAAACCACTCGCCGGTCTATGGGAATTCCCAGGCGGCAAGGTGGCGCCGGGCGAAACGCCGGAAGAAGCGCTGATCCGCGAGTTGCATGAGGAATTGGGCATTGATGTGAGCGCCGCCTGCCTTGGCCCCTTCACCTTTGCGTCCCACACCTATGAGAAATTCCATCTGCTGATGCCGCTTTATTTGTGTCGGCGCTGGCAAGGGCAGGTGACGGCCATGGAAGGCCAGGCGCTCGCCTGGGTGCGCCCGGCGCGGCTTGGCGATTACGCCATGCCGCCCGCCGATATCCCCCTGGTTGCCATGCTGCGCGATTTCCTTTGAGCTTACCTCGCATACCCAGGAGAGACCCATGCCGAACCCGACCGCCTGCCTGCTGATCATCGGCAATGAGGTGCTTTCCGGCCGCACGCGGGATGCCAATCTGCAATTCCTGGCAACGCGCCTTGGCGAGATCGGCATTCCCATGAAGGAAGTGCGCGTGATCCCTGATGTGCCGGAAGTGATCATCAATACGGTCAATGAAGTGCGCGCGAAATTCGACCATGTTTTCACCACCGGCGGCATTGGCCCAACCCATGATGACATCACCAGCGAATGCGTGGCGCAGGCCTTTGGCGTGCCTTGGGAACCGCACCCGGATGCCTGGCATGCGCTGGAATCCTATTACGCCAAGCAGAACCCGCCGGGTGATTTCAACGCTGCCCGGCAACGCATGGCAACCATGCCACGCGGCGCGATTTTGATCGAAAATTCAGTTTCCATCGCGCCAGGATACACCATCGGCAATGTGCATGTGATGGCAGGTGTGCCGCGCATCATGCAATCCATGTTCGAAGCGCTTGCGCCCCGGCTGCAAGGCGGCCCGCCCATCCTGTCGCGCAGCGTACATGCGCATGGCGTAGTGGAAGGCGCGATTGCCGAAGGGCTTTCTGCCATTCAGCAAAGCTATGCCGATTTGGACCTTGGTTCCTACCCCTATTACCGCCAGGGCGGCGGTGGAGGGGTCGCCGTGGTGGCGAAGGGCACCGATCTGCCCGCTATTGAAGCCGCCGTGCAGGAAGTTTTCGCGCTGATGCAAAAATGCGGCGGTACGCCCGCGATGGGGGAGCCGGGGTAATCAACTCAGGCGCCGCTGACGGAGTGTCTTCAGACGGCCCGGCGTTCCAGTGGCAGGCGCGATAGCCGGCGAAACACGGAATAGGCCGCTGCGGCGCTTGCGTCCTGCATCGCGCCTTCACGCACCTCCGCCTGGTTCCACATCCAGCTTTGCGGCGGATCATCGCGCATGGTCCAATCGGGGAAGATGCGCTCAGGCGCATCACCCATATACAAAAGCACCACATCCACATGCCGATCATCGGCCAGGATGCGCCCGAAGGTTTCCGTTACTGCCGCGCGCGGGCCTTCCAGCATTTGCATGAACATATCGGCGCGGCAGATCAAAGCGCCGGTAATGGCGTTCTCGGCGTTACGCGCCCGCGCCGTCGTCAGAATATCATCCAGCATGGGCGCATTGAAGCCGAAGGGGCGAGAGGTATAGATAAGCTGACAAAGACGCATCGGCATGGCGCAGTCCCGGAATTGGTTTCGGGAAGCTTAGGCGAAGCCAAGGCCAAAGGGGAAAAATTCGTCATGGATGAGGAAAATTTCCACCGCTTGCTGCATCGCCCCGGCACTTTGGTGGATATCGGCGCGCATGATGGGCTGCTGACCATCCCGCTCGCGCGCCTGCCTGGCAGCCGGGTGCTAGCCTTTGAGCCCCTGCCCAACGCCTTTGCCCGGCTGCAAGCCGCACTGCACGCTACCTTTGGGGAGGCGCCCGCAAATGTGGAATGCCACCATCTGGCGCTTGGCGATCATCAAGGTAGCATCACCCTCGCCATGCCCGTGCTGGATGGGGTGGCGCAGGAACAATGGGCCAGCACCGCCAAGGATTACGCAGCGCATGTCTCGGCGCGTGTGAGGGTGGAACGCTTTACCGTGCCGATGCGGACCCTGGATGATTTCCAGCTTGCCGATGTCACGGCCATCAAGCTGGATGCCGAGGGGGCCGAATATGAAATCCTGCGCGGCGCACGAGAGACATTGCTGCGTTGCCGCCCCGTGCTGACGCTGGAAGTGGAAGAACGCCACCGCCAAGGCAGTACCTATGCCGTCCCGGCCTTTCTTGATGCGCTTGGCTATGATGTGTTCTTTGAATTGAACAGCGCCTGGCACCCCATGGCCGATCTGGATCGCGCGACGATGCAGCGCGCCTCACCCGATCCATCGGTGTTTGAAGCCTCAGACCCTTATGTTTTCGTGTTTTATGCCCTGCCACGTGAGGAAAGTAACGCGATGCTCGAAACGCTCCGCCGCGCCGGATAGGGCGGCTATAGCCACATTACATCGCCAATCTCGCGCGCGCCGGAAACGAGCATCGCCAACCGATCAAAGCCAAGCGCGATGCCGCTGGTCGCCGGCATGCCGTGTTCCAGGGCGGCCAGGAAATCCTCATCAACCTCCCAGCCATATTCGCCGCTGATGCGGCGGCGTTCGGCGGTATCTGCGATGAAGCGCGCGCGTTGTTCGGCGGGATCGGTCAACTCATCAAAGGCATTGGCAAGTTCAAGCCCGGCGACAAACAATTCAAAACGCAGCGCCGCGCGCGGGTCCGCCGGATCACGCCGTGCCAGGGCCGCTTGCGGTGCGGGCCAATGGGTCAGGAAGGTCGCGCGCCCGCGCCCGAGATTTGGTTCGATATGCTCGAGCAGCAGACGGAAGAACACATCCTCCCACCCCTCATCGGTGCTTGTGGTGAAGCCGGCGGCCTGGGCGGCGGCATGGAGGCGCGCCGAATCGCCTTCGGTGCCCAAAATATCCAGCCCATTGCACCAACGATCAAAAGCTTCCGCCATGGTGATGCGCTCGAACCTCAAGCTGAGATCAGTGGTCGCAGCGCCATGCGCCACCAAGCGCGGCGCGACGGCGCGGACATAGTCTTCAGTCTCGGCCATCAAACCTTCAAAACCGAGCCCAGGGCGATACCATTCCAGCATGGTGAATTCCGGCGCGTGGCGGGGTGAGGTTTCGCCATTTCGCCAAACCCGCGCCAGTTCAAAAACCGGCCCGGCGCCCGCCACCAATAATCGCTTCAGCGCCAATTCCGGCGAGGTGCGCAGCCACAAATCGCGCGAGGCGCCCTGGCCCAAATGCGCTTCATATCGTGTGGCAAAGGCGCGCAAATGCACCTCGGCGCCCGGGGCGGGCACCAGCGCGGGGGTTTCCACTTCGCGGTAGCCGCGCGCCGCGAAAAAGGCGCGGGTCGCGGCGGTAAGCTCCGCGCGGCGTTCCAAAAAGGGCAGCCGCGCGGCGAAGGCTTCCGGGTGCCAGGGGGGCAGGGGCATTGCTGCGCTTTCGGGGCTGGTATAGTCGCTCGGTCCTATGCCCGAGCCAATCGCCCAGGACCAGACCCGCACGCTCCGCAGCCCACAAGATTTGGCACGCGCTGGCCTGGTGGCGGCCGAGGCCGTGCCCGCGCTGGAAGCAGTGGCCGCGCGCTACGCCACCGCCATCACGCCGGCCATGGCTGCGCTGATCAAGCCGGATGATCCCGCTGATCCGATCGCGCTGCAGTATATCCCTGATGCGGCAGAACTGATTACCGCGCCGCATGAGTTGGAAGACCCGACCGCGGATGCGCCCTTCACACCGGTGAAGGGTGTTGTGCATCGCTACCCGGATCGTGCGCTGCTGAAGCCCTTGCTTGCCTGCCCGGTCTATTGCCGGTTTTGCTTTCGCCGCGAAAAGGTCGGCCCCGATGGCGGCCTGCTGACCGAAGCAGAATTGCACGAAGCGCTTGCCTGGTTTGAAGGCAATACCGCGATCCGGGAAGTGATCCTGACCGGCGGCGATCCGCTGATGCTTTCGGCCCGCAGGCTTGGCGAAATTCTTGGGCGGCTGGCCGGCATGGCGCATATCGAAACGCTGCGCATCCACACGCGCGTACCAGTCGCTGATCCTGCGCGGATCACAGCCGCGCTGGTAGGCGCGATGCGACAGGCCAAGCCAGTTTTCATCGCAGTGCATGCCAACCA